>CAVFLH010000018.1:0-24407 GCA_963622995.1 uncultured Eubacteriales bacterium
TCCCGAAGTTCTAGTGATCTTCGGTCGGAGAGGGTTGTTTTTTGCAGCAGAAACAGTCCGCGCAGTAATAATAACCCGGAAAATAATAAAAAGAATAGGATGTAAAAAGATTCATCATATTGTTCATCATATCTGCTGTTCTCCTCTCTGAAGATTTCCTGCCGGATCAGTTGTCTCCGGCTGTTGAAGCTATCATAGCGCTGTCAGGCGGATTTGTCAACAGAAAAATTCAATAAGTTGAAGTTTTACGCTTTTATGCAATAAAGGAAAAGAAAAATAAATGAAAACGTACAGCGAAAGAGCATAAAAGGAGAATGAGGGAAAAGAGACAAAACAAAGAGAGAAAGACTTATCGAATGAGACTAAAAGAAAAATGCAGGCAGTGAGAAAAATAGAATAGGACGGTCGATGAAAAGCAAAAGGCGGAAAAAGTAAAACAAAAAAACGGAGAGCCGGAAAAATAGCAGAAAGGGAAATTCATTTAATAAAAAGTCCCGGTACCGACATATACCACTAATGTCAGTACCGGGAAAATTGATCGATCTGATTTTTAATATATTATCCCAGCGTCACAGAATTCGCAATAATCTCCACACATCTCTCGATCCCCAGCGTACCGCTGTTTAAGCAGAGGTCATAGTTCTTCGGTTTCCCCCACTCGTTTCCGCTGTAATACTGGTAGTAATCACGGCGCTTCGCGTCCACGGCGCGGATGCGGCTCTCGAGTTTCTTTACATCCTCTGGCTTCTTCTCGAGGGCCTGGATGCGCTCCACGCGCTTTTTGAAGCTGGAGCAGATAAAGATGCGGAATGCGTCCTCAACGATCACGTCGGAGCATCTGCCGATGATCACGCAGGGACCGTTTGCAGCCAGTTTCTGGATGATCTTTGACTGGATCACGAAGAGCTGGTCGGAGACCGGAACCTCGTATACGGGAGAGAAAGGATCCACGACAGCGTAATCATCGTATTTGATCCGTTTCTGACCGGCGATCACCTCGTCGTTCGCATGGAAAAGATCTTCCGAGATGTTGCTGTCCTCGGCTGCCATGGCGATGAGTTCCTTATCGTAAAAAGGAATGCCGAGTTTTTTTGCGAGACGAAGACCGATCTCGCGGCCCCCGCTACCGAGTTCACGGCTGACTGTAATGACTTTGCTCATAAATATCTTCCTCCCCTGTACATGTATCGCAACGATTCAGTATCTTCGTAGTTACGATATCTTTATAGATCTGTTTTTCTGCACAGTTTCAGTGCTGTCTGCTAAGAGTATACCATAAAATGCGCCAAAACGTTACAGAATTTTCATGTATTCAAACATTTGTAAGAAAAAACAATGATTCCACAGGCCAGCATGCCGGAAATTCATTGATAAAATAAAAAAGTTACGGCCCACGCCCCGCGCAGACCGCAACTTCAGATCAATCATAACTGTTCCGCAGGTCAGCACATGTTATGCCGGCTGTAAGAACACATTCAATTACTCACTCAGATAAGCCTTTTTAACCTTCTCATCATTCATCAGCTGCTTCGCATCCCCGCTCAGAACGATCTTACCGGTCTCCAGTACATACGCCTGGTTCGCGATGGAGAGCGCCTTCTTCGCGTTCTGCTCGACTAAGAGAACTGTCGTGCCATCGCGGTTGATGCTCTGGATGATGTCGAACACCTCATTTACATAGATCGGGGACAGACCCATGGACGGCTCGTCGAGGACGATGAGCTTCGGGTGGCTCATGAGGGCGCGGCCCATGGCGAGCATCTGCTGCTCACCGCCGGAGAGAGTACCCGCCGGCTGGTTCACACGCTCCTTTAAGCGCGGGAAACGCTTGTAGATCATGTTTAACGTTTCCTCCATCTCTGCCTTGTCTTTTCTTGTGTAGGCGCCAAGTCTCAGGTTCTGGAGAACGGAGAGCGTGGAGAACACGCGGCGTCCCTCCGGAACATGGGCGATTCCCATGCTGACGAGCTTGTAGCCCGGGATCTTCGTGATATCGGTTCCTTCGTACATGATATGACCGGAACGGGCGCTCAAAAGACCCGTAACGGTGTGCAGTGTTGTCGTCTTGCCGGCACCGTTGGCACCGATCAGGGCGACGATCTCTCCCTGGTTTACGTCGAAGGAGATTCCCTTTAAAGCCTGGATCACGCCGTAGTAGACTTCCAGGTCTCTTACTTCTAACATTGCCATGATATGTTTCTCCTCCTATTCACCGAGATATGCCTTGATAACTTCCGGATTGCTTAAGACTTCCAGGGTAGGACCTGTGCAGAGGACCTGACCGAAGTTTAATACGGTAAGGCGCTCACAGATTCCGCTGACGAGCTTCATATCATGCTCGATAAGGAGAATCGTCATTCCGAAATGATCGCGGACGAAGCGGATCGTATCCATAAGTTCCGCCGTCTCATTCGGGTTCATTCCGGCAGCCGGCTCATCGAGGAGAAGAAGCTTCGGCTCCGTCGCCAGGGCGCGGGCGATCTCGAGCTTTCTCTGCTTACCGTAAGGAAGGTTGGATGCCTTAAAATCGCACTCATTGTCAAGTCCGAAGACCTTTAAGAGCTCCATGGCCTTCTCATCCATCTCTTTTTCCACCTTGTAGTACCGCGGGAGGCGGAGGATTCCCTCAAGAGTGGAGTAGGTGTGGTGGTTGTGGAGTCCGGCCTTTACGTTGTCGAGAACGGAGAGGTCCTTAAAAAGACGGATGTTCTGGAACGTACGGGCGATACCAGCCTTGTTGATGTCCGTTGTGGACTTTCCTGTGAGGTTCTGGCCGTCCAGGAGAATTGTTCCCGTATCCGGCTTGTAAACGCCTGTCAGGAGGTTGAAGATCGTAGTCTTACCGGCACCGTTCGGTCCGATGAGGCCGTAGAGCTGGCCTTTTTCGATATTGATGGCAAAATTGTTTACAGCCTTTAAGCCTCCGAAGGAGATGCTTAATCCTTTTACACTTAACATGTCTGACATTTTAAGCTTCCTCCTTTCCGGAATTTGCGGTATGCTGCGGTCTGAAGCCGCCGAAGATCCGCTTGCGGAGCGTGATGAACTGCGGTGCGGAGTTGAAGAGCATCGCGAGGATCAGGACGATAGCGTAGATCAGCATACGGTAGTTGTTTAAGCCTCTTAAAAGCTCCGGGAGCAGGTAGAGGATGACTGTGGAGATCACAGATCCGCGGATGCTTCCGATTCCGCCGAGAACCACGTATACAAGGATCATGATGGACATATTGTAGCCGAAGTTCTTCGGGAGAGCAGTCAGTGTCGTTAAGTTGTGGGCGTAGAGAACGCCTGCAACACCTGCCAGGGCAGCGGAGATGCTGAACGCCAGCAGTTTGTATTTTGTGATGTTGATTCCGATGGACTCGGCTGCGATGCGGTTGTCACGGATGGCCATGATCGCGCGGCCTGTTCTGGAATTTACAAGGTTCATGACGATGATCAGGGTGATCAGAACCAGGATGATGCCGATCGTAAAGGTAGCCGCCTGCGGGGTACCTGTGATTCCCTGAGGTCCCTTGATGAGGACCTCGCCGCCGTCCTTTAAGCCTAAGGACATGGAGTCCTTGAAGGAAATGTGGAAACCGTCAGCGTCGCGTCCGAGGAATACGGCGTTTACAAGGTTCTTGATGATCTCGCCGAAGGCAAGAGTTACGATGGCAAGATAGTCACCGCGAAGACGCAGTACCGGGATACCGATGAGGATGCCGAAAACAGCCGCAACGGCAGCTCCGATAAAGATGGCGATCACAAGGCTCAATGTCGGGTCCATAGCGCCCTTCATGCACTTGGAGAAGAGGGCACCGGAGAAAGCGCCGACACACATGAAGCCTGCGTGTCCAAGGCTTAACTCACCGAGGATACCGACGGTCAGGTTTAAGGAGACCGCCATAATTACATAGATACAGAAAGGAACAAGAAGTCCCTTTAAAAGGCTGGATACATGGCCGGTGCCCATGAGCACTTCCATGATGATCCAGGCAGCGGCCACCATGCCGAGCGTGATCATATTGTTGATGAAAACTTTCTTTTTTGCTGTACTTTTCATGGGAATCACCTACACTTTCTCGTTCAGTTTTTTGCCCAGAATTCCGGTCGGACGAACCAACAGGACGATGATCAGCACGGAGAATACGATCGCGTCGGAGAGCTGGGAAGAAATATACGCTTTTGATAAAATTTCAATGATTCCAAGAAGGATTCCGCCGATGAACGCGCCCGGGATGGAACCGATTCCACCGAATACGGCTGCCACGAAGGCCTTGATGCCAGGCATGGATCCTGTGTAAGGAGTCAGGGACGGGTAAGCGGAGCAGAGTAAAACGCCTGCCACTGCGGCGAGGGCGGAGCCGATTGCGAATGTGAGAGCGATGGTTCCGTTTACGTTTACACCCATTAAGGTAGCAGCACCGCGGTCCTCCGAAACGGCGAGCATAGCCTGTCCGGCTTTCGTCTTGTTGACAAATGTGGTAAGACCCACCATGATAACGATACAGGAGAGGATCGTCACAAGGGCCTCACCGGTCAGTGTGATGTTTCCGTCCGCGAACTTGAGGGCCGGGATCGTCACAACAGATGTGAAGGACTTTGTGTCAGCGCCGAATAAGAGGAGCGCGACGTTCTGCAATAAGTAGCTGACGCCGATGGCTGTGATCAGGACAGACAGCGGTGATGCTTCACGCAACGGCTTGTAGGCAACGCGCTCGATCACGATACCGAGAACGGTGCACACGACAATGGAGAGAAGCACGCTTAAGAACACCGGCATTCCCATGTTGTGGGCTGTGATGAACACCACATAGCTTCCGACCATGATGATGTCGCCGTGGGCGAAGTTTAACATTTTTGCGATTCCGTAAACCATGGTGTATCCAAGCGCGATGATCGCGTAGACACTGCCAAGGCTGATTCCGTTAATTAAGTAGTTGATAAAACCCGTCATAAATTTACACCTCGGTATTTTTTCGATGGCTCTGCGCCTGGTTTTCAAGGAAAAGGTTCAGACTCATCATAACATAGGTCCGTGAAAGAAACAAGAGGATTGCCGAAGCGGCAATCCTCTCAACATGATGTCATTCTTAAATGATCGATTACATCGCCTGGTAAGCGCCGTCTACGACTTTGACAGCCTTCGGAGCTTTGTGCGGCTCACCATCTTCTGTCCATGTCATGTTCTCACCGGTAAGACCATTGATTGTGATCTTTAACATCGCCTGTTCCATCTTATCACATGTGTCGCTTACGGACATATCCGGTGTGATATCAGCCTCTTCCACAGCAGCCTTGATTGCGTAGATCGCGTCATACGCGTCAGCGGCGAACTGGATCGGAGTCTCACCGTATTTCTCTTTGTAGGAAGTTACGAACTTCTGGGTGAGTTCATCCTGAGCGTCAGCAGCGAACGGAGTTAAGAGCATTAAGCCCTCAGCAAGCTTTGTGTCGAAGTTCTCGACCTGAAGGATACCGTCCATACCATCACAGCCGAAGAATTTCGGAGCGTAGCCCATTGTATTCGCCTGTTTGAGGATCAGGGATGCCTCTGTGTAGTAGATCGGAAGGAATACGAGGTCAGCGCCCGCGTCCTTTACTTTCTGGAGTTGTGTGGAGAAGTCTTTGTTGGAGTCTGCTGTGAATGCCTCAGCATCTACGATTTCAAGCCCCTGATTTGCAGCCTCAGCGGCGAATTTCTCGTAGATACCGCTGGAGTATACATCGGAGCTGTCGTAGATCACTGCGATCTTGTCAGCAAGTTTGTTCTCAGCAATGTAGGTTGCGGATGCAGCACCCTGATCTGGATCAGAGAAGCATACACGGAACACGTTCGGGTTCTGCGTACACTCAACGGAAGAACCGGACGGTGTGATCTGGAACATATTGTCAGCGTATGTCTTATCGGCAACTGCTACACACGGAGCAGATGTTACGGTTCCCATAAGGACCTGCATGCCCCAGTCTTTTAAAGTGTTGTAAGCGTTGACAGATTTCTCTGCGTCATGCTCGTCATCCTGGAACTGGTACTCGATCTGGTATCCGTTGATACCGCCGGCTGCGTTGATCTCATCGACAGCGATCTGTGCGCCGTTCTTAACAGCGAGACCGTATACGGCAGCAGCGCCTGTGACCGGACCGATACCGCCGATCTTGAATACTCCGTCTGCGGATGCTGTGCCCTCAGCGGCTGTTGTCGCGTCAGCTGCTGCAGCGGCTGTTGTCTCTGTTGTGGAAGATGAGCTTCCGCAGGCAGTTAAAGAAGCTGCCATTGCAAGCGCAAGACCTAAACTTAATACTCTTTTTTTCATAATTGATTCCTCCTCTGGAACTTGTTATCATGCTAACCGTTCAACGCTCTGTCGGTTTGCAGTGAAGCGGTTAAAGATTATTTTGAATTATAGGGAGTTTGTTTCAGAATGTCAAGTTAATTAAAATTTTAACGGAAAAAAACACGCTTTTTTGCAGGCTTATAGTTGTTTTTGATAAAAAATCCCATTTTAGCCGCAAAAACTGAGGAAAAAGTCAGCTGAATTTTCAACCGCAGCCATATGGAAATGGCTGGGGCAGAAAAAGGTATGTGCGGCGGAAAGAACAGCGGCTCAGATTGACAAAATGGCCTCAAATAGATAAAATTTGAAATAACAGGATCCGGGACGGGGAAACATGTGCCCGGATCCACCCGAAAGGAGATAAGCTATGACGCTGACGCAGTTAAAATATGTGATCACCATTGCGGACACCGGTTCCATGAACGAAGCGGCGAAGCTTCTTTTCATATCCCAGCCCAGCCTTTCGTTGGCGCTCAAGGAGCTGGAGAATGAGATCGGAACGGAGCTTTTTAAGAGGAGCAACCGCGGAGTCGTCCTGACGCCGGAGGGGCAGGAGTTCCTGGGCTACGCGAGACAGGTGACGGAGCAGTACAAGCTCATGGAATCCCGCTATATCGAGAAAAAGAACGTGAAGAAGAAATTCGGCGTTTCCATGCAGCACTACACCTTCGCGGTGAACGCCTTTATCGAGATGGTAAAGCAGTTCGGAATGGATGAGTACGAGTTCGCGGTCCGGGAGGAGAAGACCTACGAGGTCATCGAGGACGTGAAGACGTTCCGGAGCGAGATCGGGATCCTGTACCTAAATGATTTCAACCGGAAAGTCCTCACAAAGCTTTTCGATGAGTCGGACCTGGAATTCTGCCCGCTTATGGACTGTGGGATCTATGTGTACCTCTGGAAAGGCCATCCGCTGGCGAACCAGAAGGAGATCACCATTGAGGAGCTTCAGGAGTACCCGTGTCTTTCCTTTGAGCAGGGAAATTACAACTCCTTCTACTTCGCGGAGGAAGTGCTGAGTACCTACAGTTACAAGCAGTTAATTAAGGCCAATGACCGTGCCACCATGCTGAACCTGATGGTGGGACTCAACGGGTATACACTCTGTTCCGGAATCCTCTGCGACAACTTGAATGGTTCGGATTACTGGGCAGTGAAGTTAAAGTCCGACGAGGTCATGACCATCGGATATCTGAAACGAAAAGGAATCGCGTTGAGTCCTTTGGGACAGAAGTATCTGGAGGAGATCCGGAAGTTTGAAGGAATGTAACGGGATCGTCCTGCGATAGGAAAAACCTATAGCCAGACACATAGCGTCTGTATTGGACAGCGGCGGGCGGAACGTGGTATGCTGTTAAAATCAGACGAAAAGGATGATGAAAAGTAGGTTATAATGGGAATACTATTTTAACCTGGAGTTATGTGTGAGTTAACTGCCGGTTATATGGACTATTATAATAAGGAAGAAACTCGTTCAGACAGAGAAAAATATCCAGAAACCGGCGGGCAGAACACTGTGAAATGTGGAAAATGCAACGGCAGGGAATTCAGGAAAACTGAAAGGAATCAATATGCAGACGGACAGAAGAGAGGCGCTCCGCTATCTGGGGCTTGGAAAACATGAACCGGATCCGGAGACGGAGCGTCTGCTGGAGGAATGTATCCGGGAAGCGGAAGATGCAGCGGATCTCAGACATCTGATCCGAGAGTATCCGCTC
Source organism: uncultured Eubacteriales bacterium (assembly GCA_963622995.1). Lineage (GTDB taxonomy): Bacteria > Bacillota > Clostridia > Lachnospirales > Lachnospiraceae > Pilosibacter. The sequence continues at coordinate 8,036 of CAVFLH010000018.1, forward strand.
ACCATTGCGGATGACGGGACCATCGACGGCGGCTGCCTCCGGGTGAAAAGTGAAAATTTAAGGAAAAACCTGTCCGGTTGCGATTCTGTCCTCGTGATGGCGGTCACCGTCGGGACAGAGGTGGACCGGCTTCTCGCCCGGTACGGAAAACTTTCCGTTGCGAAGGCGGTTGTCATGCAGGCAGCGGCGGCCGCCATGGTGGAAGCTTACTGCAACGAGCTGAATGCCGGGTGGAAAAAGGAGTATCAGGAAAAAGGACTTTACCTGAGACCGAGATTTTCCCCGGGTTACGGGGATTTCCCACTGTCTGCCCAGAAGCAGATCCTCGACGGTCTGGAGGCAGGAAAGCGGATCGGGATTACGCTGACAGAGGGGTATCTGATGATGCCGTCGAAGTCGGTGACGGCGGTGATCGGCGTGAGTAAGACGCCGGCGGCCTGTACGATCGAGGGCTGCGAGGCCTGCGGGAAGAAAGACTGTGCGTTCCGAAGATAAAACTCAAAAAATAAAAGAATGTGCCCCGGCATATCGAAGTGCTGCGCACAGAAAAGAAAAAGTACCGGAACAGAGACCGGTTACGATAGAAGACGATAGGAGAGAACCATGGGAATTCTGGAACTGATGAAGGAGAGACGAATTTATTTTGACGGAGGTATGGGAAGTCTTTTGCAGGCCAGGGGGTTAAAACCCGGCGAACTTCCGGAGACATGGAACCTTTCCAGACCGGAGGTTATCACGGAGATCCACCAGGAGTACCTGGATGCGGGATCCGATGTGGTTACAACGAACACCTTCGGCGCAAACCATTTTAAATTCAAAGCGGAGGACGGATACTCCGTAAAAGAGATCGTGACGGCGGCGGTAAAGAACGCAAAAAACGCCATCGCGGCAGCCGGACATGGATACGCGGCCCTAGATATGGGCCCGACGGGAAAACTCTTAAAGCCCTACGGCGACCTGGAGTTCGAGGACGCCTACGAGGCATACAAAGAGGTGGTCCTCATCGGAAAAGAGGCGGGGGCGGACCTCGTGATCATCGAGACCATGGGTGACGGATACGAGCTAAAAGCAGCGGTCCTGGCGGCAAAGGAGAACAGTGACCTGCCGGTATTTACGACGATTACCCTGGATGAAAAGGGAAAAATGCTGACCGGCGGCAATGTGGAGTCCGTGACGGCGCTCCTTGAGGGACTGGGAGCCGACGTGATCGGCTTAAACTGTGGTCTCGGACCGATCCAGCTTTTGCCGTTTATGAAAGATATGGCGAGAGTGTCCTCTACCCCGATCCTCGTAAACCCAAACGCGGGACTTCCGAGAAGTGAGGGCGGAAAGACGGTCTACGATATCGACGCGGATGAGTTTGCGGCGGCGATGCAGGAGATGGCACGAAACGGGGCGACGGTTCTCGGCGGATGCTGCGGAACGACACCGGAGCACATTCATAAGACGAAGCTTGCATGCGATGACATCCCTGTCTGTGAGATCACGGACAAAAACCGCACGGTGATTTCCTCCTACTCCCACGCCGTGACATTCGGCGGAAGACCGATCCTCATCGGAGAGCGGATCAACCCCACAGGAAAGCCGAAATTCAAGCAGGCGTTAAAGGATAAGGATCTGACTTATATTTTATCCATGGGTGTTGCCCAGCAGGAGAGCCGCGCCGATGTCCTGGATGTCAATGTGGGACTTCCGGGAATTGATGAGCCCCAGATGATGGTGGATGTTGTGAAGGAACTTCAGGGCGTTCTGGACCTGCCGCTGCAGATCGATACCTCCGATCCGGTGGCCATGGAGCGGGCGTTACGGATCTACAACGGAAAACCGTTAATTAACTCCGTAAACGGAAAAAAAGAGGTCATGGAGCAGATCTTCCCGTTAGTCAAGCATTACGGAGGTGTTGTGGTTGCACTGGCTCTCGACGAGGACGGAATCCCGGAGACGGCGGACGGCAGACTTGCCGTGGCAAAAAAGATCTACGAGACGGCGGCATCCTACGGGATCCCGAAAAAGGATATTCTCGTGGACTGCCTCTGCATGGCGGTGAGCTCCGATAAGAACGGGGCGATCACCACACTGGAGACCGTGAGAAGAGTCCGGGATGAACTGGGCGGAAAGACGGTTCTCGGTGTCTCCAACGTGTCCTTCGGACTCCCGATGCGCGAGAACATCAACTCTTCCTTCTTCCTTCTCGCAATGCAGAATGGACTCTCCGCGGGAATCGTGAACCCGAACCTGGAAGCCATGATGCAGGCATATGACAGCTTTCTTGTTCTGTCGGCCCAGGATGAGAATTGCGCGGGCTATGTGGGAATCTATGGTCCGAAGGAAGCGGAGAAGAAGAGACAGAAAGAGATTCTGAAGGCCGCGGCAGTGAATGCGGCAGCCGGGGTGAGTGGAGCGGCAGGTGCCGGAAGTGCCGGAAATGCCGGAAGCACATCCGCAGCAGGTGCGGCGGACACTGGCTCTGCGTTAAAAAAGAGCATCATAAAGGGAATGTCCCAGGCGGCGGCTGACGCTGCGAGACTGGCGTTAAAGGACACGGACGCCCTGGAACTCATCAACACGGACATGATCCCGGCCCTCGACGAGGTGGGAAAAGGCTTTGAGGCAGGAACGGTGTTCCTCCCACAGCTTCTGATGAGCGCGGAGGCGGCGAAGGCGGCGTTCGCCGTCGTGAAAGAGTCCATGGAGGCCAGCGGTGAGGTTCAGGAGAAGAAGGGAAAAGTGATACTCGCCACAGTAAAGGGCGATATCCACGATATCGGAAAGAATATCGTGAAGGTCCTTCTGGAAAACTACAGCTTTGATGTGATGGATCTCGGCCGTGACGTACCGCCGGAGACCATCGTGGAAGCGGCGGTGAAGGACCATGTGCCGGTGGTGGGTCTGAGTGCCCTTATGACGACGACGGTTCCGGCGATGGAGGACACCATCAAGGCACTCAGAAAGGACGCACCGTGGGTGAAAGTCATGGTCGGCGGAGCGGTCCTGACGCAGGAGTATGCGGACGCTATTGGGGCGGACGCTTACTGTAAGGATGCGATGGCGTCGGTGAATTTCGCGACGAGTGTGATTGAAAAACAGTAGAGAAAAGCTTAGAGATTTAGGCTGCTGTATGCTGGATGGTCTGCTGTAACAGTAAAAATACTGTGATGCGGAACAACAATAAATATGTGGAAATTTATAACTGCCAGGTCTTTCACCGGGACCTGGCATTGTTATGCAGTGGGCTGTGTTTTTCGCTTTGTATTGACCTGGCAGTTAGTTGTTTCTAAAAATGTGTGCAGAACTATGGATTTTTCTACCGTGATACGGTATAATGATAGTTACTGTATAAGTCTGCGGCGGCGTTTGCCCTGTTTTCGGCATGGCGCGAAGGAATACTGCAGACTGGCACGCTAAAAAAGGAGAAAATCAGATGAAAAAAATTCTGGATATCATCACGGATGAGATGAGAAAAGCTTTTGCGGCGAACGGTTACGATGAGAACTTTGCGAAAGTGACTCTTTCCAACCGCCCGGACCTCTGCGAATACCAGTGCAACGGCGCGATGGCAGCTGCAAAGACATATAAAAAGAAACCGATCGATATCGCGAACGGTGTAGTAGAACAGTTAAAAGACAGCGAAGTATTTGAAGAAGTGAATGCCGTTATGCCGGGATTCATCAACTTAAAATTAGATCCGGCTTTTCTTTCCGGCTACATGAACGGAATGAAGAGCGCTGACAAACTCGGAATGGACGAGGTCGAGAAGCCGGAGACGATCATCATCGACTACGGCGGAGCAAACGTAGCAAAACCGCTTCATGTCGGACATCTCCGCTCCGCGGTTATCGGTGAGGCGTTAAAGCGCATGGGACGTTTCGTTGGTCACAAGGTCATCGGTGACGTTCATCTTGGTGACTGGGGACTTCAGATGGGCCTTATCATCGAGGAATTAAAGGACAGAAAGCCGGAGCTTCCGTACTTTGACGAGAGCTTTACCGGAGAGTACCCGGAGGAAGCGCCGTTTACGATCTCTGAGCTTGAGGAGATCTACCCGGCAGCCAGCGGAAAATCCAAGGTTGACGAGGCGTTCAAGGAGCGCGCCCAGGAGGCAACCTTCAAGCTTCAGAGCGGATACGCACCGTACCGCGCGATCTGGAAGCACATCATGAACGTTTCCTTAAAGGATTTAAAGAGAAACTACGCAAACCTTGACGTGGATTTCGACCTCTGGAAAGGTGAGAGCGACGCTCAGCCGTATATCCCGGGTCTGATCAAGGACCTCCAGGATAAAGGACTCGCTTACGAGAGCCAGGGCGCCCTTGTTGTTGATATTGCGGAGCCGACCGATACAAAGGAGCTTCCGCCGTGTATCGTGAGAAAATCCGACGGCGCAGCCCTCTACGCGACTTCCGACCTTGCGACTATCGTCGAGAGAGAAGAGGACTTCAAGCCGGATCACTATATCTACGTTGTAGATAAGCGCCAGGAACTCCACTTCACACAGGTATTCCGTGTTGCGAAGAAGGCGGGAATCGTTCCGGCAGACCGGAAGATGGATTTCGTCGGTTTTGGTACCATGAACGGAAAGGACGGAAAGCCGTTTAAGACAAGAGAAGGCGGCGTTATGCGTCTTGAGAACCTGATCGCGGATATCGACGAGGCGGCTTACAACCGTATTATGGAGAACCGTACCGTTTCAGAGGATGAGGCGAAAAAGACAGCTGAGATCGTAGGTCTCGCGGCCTTAAAGTACGGCGATCTCTCCAACCAGGCAACAAAGGACTACGTCTTCGATACCGAGAGATTTACATCCTTCGAAGGAAATACAGGTCCGTATGTTCTCTACACGATCGCGAGAATCAACTCCATCTTAAAGAAATACAGCGACACCTGTGAAAATACAGAGAACGGCGATATCCTTCCGCCGTCCGCAGAGCCGGAGAAGACCTTAATGCTCGCCCTCTCCCGTTACAGCGATGTGATGCTCACCTGTTTCGAGGAGCTTGCGCCGCACAAGATCTGTGCATACATTTATGAGCTCTCCAACGGTCTGAACCACTTCTATCACGAGACGAAGATCATCGCAGAGGAAGATAAGAAGAAACAGGCGGGGTATATCAGCCTTGTTACATTGACACGTGATGTACTGATGACATGCATCAATGTGCTTGGATTTAGCGCTCCGGAAAGAATGTGATGAAATAAGTCCGGCATGCGGCTGCACAGGCGGGCAAGCTTGCATGCACGAATGCGCAGACATATGACGGGCAAACATACATGAACAAGCAGGCCGACAGGCCGGATCGTGAATGTATGTCAGGATCGTGGGAGCACGAAGTGCGGAGCGATCCGTTTCATGCCTAGAAAGCAATAATAAAACCTGGGGGGACGGAATGATATGGAAGTAACGGAACTTACTGCCGAAACCTTCTGGAAAGGCGAGACAGAGATCAGGGGAACCGTTATGGACGGGGAAGATGAATACCGTGTCCGTATCCTGCGCAAGGGTAGTCAGAATTTTGACTACTCTTGTTCGCGTATCAGTAAAACGGGAAGAAATCTCGGTTTCTGCGGCGTGTCCTGCACACAGGGACCCGACGGGATCCCCATGTGCCCGCATGCCCATGCCCTGCTGGCGGAGTGGCTCCGGAGAGAGAGCAGGGAGTCGAAACACCCGGTCTCCACATCCCAGAAAGTCCGGTTTATGGTCCGGGAGTACACGAACCGTGAGGTGAGCCGGATCATGGGCGCCTCCGAGGAAGGGCATTACCGTCTGATCCCCATCGTCGCGATCTCAAGAGACCAGGTGCGGGTCCGCTTTGCGGTGGGCCGCGAAAAAAAGTATCCGGTGAAGGATCTGACAGCCTTCGCGAAGGCCATGGAAAACATGAGTCTTGTCCAGTACGGAAAAGGCCTTGCGTTTCACCACAGCCTCCAGGCCTTCGATGAGGAGAGCCGGGCGTTGGCACTTCTCATCATGGAGCGCGTCGGCTTCTTTAGAGAACAGTACCGCGGAAGCGGACGATTCTCCATGGAAGCGGAACCGGCATTAAAGGAACTGATCCTTGGAAGAGCCGGAAGAGAACGGTTCTTTGCCATCATGGACGGCCAGACCATCGAGTGCGAGGATTACCGGAAGAAAAAGAGAATGCTGACGGTAAAACGGGAAAATCCTGTCTTTACCGCCGTTGTAAAGAAAGAGGGACGGGACGGAATCAAGGTCACCGTTGATAAGGACATTATGGCCTTTTCCGGCGAAAAGTCCTTATTTATTGCGGACCAGGAAGCGATCTACCGCTGCGACCCGGACTACACGGAGTGCCTGACCGTATTTATGGAATACATGGTCATGGGGCTTGACGCGGAGAATGAAGTTTCCGTCAATGACAGGGATATGCCGCTCTTTTATGAGAGAGTTTTGAGAAAACTGGAGTCTTTCGGGCTGATCCGTTCCGAGGGCGTGGATCTCGAGAGCTACCGCCCGAAGGAACTCAAAGCATCCTTCTATTTTGACAGCGATGCCGCGGGAACCGTCACCCTGCGTCCGGAGCTCGCCTACGGCGATTTCTCCTTCCACCCGCTGGCGGACGAGAATGTTCCGAAAGAAATCTGCCGGGATGTCCCGGGAGAATTCAAGGTGAGCCAGCTGATCACCACCTACTTTAAGTACACGGAGGACGGATCAGGAAACCTCGTGATCAAGAATGATGACGAGGCGGTGTACCGTTTGATTTCCGAGGGCATGAAAAAGTTCATGGATACCGGGGATGTGTTCGTGTCCGAGTCCTTCAAGAAGATCCGCGTCCTGCCGCCGGTGAGCACATCGGTCCAGGTACGGACGCTTGGAAGATGGCTGGAACTTGAGGTGGATACCGGGGTACTTCCGAGGGAAGAACTGGCGGCGGTGCTGGCGGCCTACGGAAAGAAGAAGAGCTTCTATCGGATGAAGAACGGCGATTTCCTGACACTTGGGGACGGCGGACTTTTAACGGTGGCAAAGATCGCGGAGCAGCTGGGTGTCGCGAAGGAGCTTGTGGGTTCCGATACCATCAAGCTCCCGGCATACCGCGCTATGTTCCTGGACGCGGCGTTAAAAGAGGATAAGAGCGTCAGTGTGTACCGTGACCAGCTTTTCAAGGCTGTGGTCCGCGGCATGAAGGACGTGGAGGACAGCGATTACGAGATCCCGAAGCGCCTCGCGTCGACGCTTCGAAGCTACCAGAAGGTGGGCTACCGGTGGTTAAAGAGCCTGGACGCCTACGGCTTCGGCGGAATCCTTGCGGACGAGATGGGACTTGGAAAGACGATCCAGGTCATCGCCCTTTTGCTTGATGAGAAGACGGAGAATGGCGGAACATCCCTTGTGGTATGCCCGGCGTCCCTTGTATACAACTGGGAGAACGAGTTTGCCCAGTTCGCCCCGGAGCTTAAGATCATGACAGCGGCGGGAAACCAGGCGGAGCGTGAGGAGATGTTCGCAGCTTACGAGAAGGAGCGCCCGGATGTGATCATTACGTCCTACGACCTCTTAAAACGCGATATTCTCTGGTACCATGAAAAGGAATTCCGCTTCGAGATCATCGACGAGGCCCAGTACATCAAGAATTCCTCCACCCAGGCGGCGAAATCCGTGAAGGCGGTTCCTGCAAAGACGAGATTTGCCTTGACAGGAACGCCCATCGAGAACCACCTCGGAGAACTCTGGAGTATCTTTGACTTCCTGATGCCGGGATTTTTATTCACGTCACAGAAGTTCAAGAGGGCGTTTGAGATGCCCATCGTGAGAGACCAGGATCCGAACGCGTTAGCCCAGTTGAAGAAACTTACGGGACCGTTTATTTTAAGACGTTTAAAGAAAGATGTCTTAAAGGAACTTCCGGATAAATTAGAGACGGTTCTCTACTCCAACATGGAGGGAGAGCAGAAAAACCTCTATACAGCGGCGGCAGCTTCCTTGAAGGAACAGCTCATGGAGGGAACCGACGGCGATTACGGAAAAGAGCGGATGCAGATCCTTGCGGAGCTCATGCGTCTGCGCCAGATCTGCTGTGAGCCGTCCCTGTGCTTTGACGGCTACAAGGGAGGATCCGCGAAGTTTGATACCTGTATGGAACTTCTCTTAAACGGAACATCCGCAGGACATAAGATCCTCTTGTTCTCCCAGTTTACATCGATGCTGGAGATCATCGCGAAGCGCTTAAAGAAGGAAAAGATCCCGTTCTATCTGCTCACCGGCTCCACGCCGAAGCGGGACCGCATGCAGATGGCGTCCTCCTTCCAGAAGGATGACGTGATGGTGTTCCTGATCTCCCTGAAGGCCGGCGGAACGGGACTAAACCTCACTGCGGCGGATGTGGTGATCCACTACGATCCGTGGTGGAACGTGGCGGCCCAGAATCAGGCCACAGACCGCGCCCACAGGATCGGACAGGAGAACCAGGTCTCCGTATTCAAGCTCATCACGAAGCATACCATCGAGGAGAATATCCTGAAACTTCAGGAGATGAAGCGGGATCTGGCGGATACCGTAGTGACGGAAGGAACAGGAGCGCTCAGCAGCATTACGAGGGAAGACCTTATTCGTATGCTGGATGAAGATATATAAACGAATATGTCCGTACCAGATGGACATGCGGTTCCTGTATGCGTGGGACGTGAACGGGAACCCATGAAAACGACATAAGAAAATCGACAGAAAATTGCAAAGTTTTTTCGGTGAATCTATGGTAGCATAGAAAAGGAAAATGAAATACCGGCCGTGCCGATGTTTGGACACACGGGACGGAAGACGGCAAAGAGGATCCTTACAAAAATATACCGAAAAAAGAGGAAAGAAAAAATGAGAAAAATGAACAGACTTATCCCGATCGCACTTGCATGTGCTATTTTTGCTGCACAGCCGGTACAGGCAGCTACAATTATCCGAGACAGCGATAAACAGACTACCAGCCAGAATAAACAGACGACAAACACGCCCCAGACTACCCAGGCTGGAAACGAGGGCGGTCCGGGATATGAGAATAGCACATCCAACACGTCAAACAATACAACAAACAGCACAACCAGCCAGAACCAGGTGAGCGCAGAGGCAAAAGCGGCGGCGGATGCCATCGCAAAGCCGGAGATCTCCGCTGAGGCGGGAATCCTCTACGATGTGACGAACGGAAGAGTTCTCTTCGAGAAAAATGCCGATGAGAAGCTCGCCCCGGCCAGCATCACAAAGCTTATGACAGCGCTTCTCGTACTGGAAAAAGCGAACCTGGACGACAAGGTGACATTCTCAAAGACAGCAGTCACAAACCTGGAGTCCGGTGCTGTGAAGATCGGACTTGTGGAGGGCGATCAGGTCTCCGTGAAAGACTGCCTCTACGGACTTCTCTTAAAATCTGCCAATGAGGTCGCAAACGGACTTGCGGAGCATGTTTCAGGCAGTATTTCCGCCTTCGCGGATCTCATGAACGCAAGAGCGGCGGAGTTTGGCTGCACGAACACACACTTTGTGAACCCGAACGGTTTAAACTCTGATCAGCAGTACACCACCTGCCGCGATATGGCAAAGATCGCAGCTGCTGCGTTTGCGAATAAGACGCTCTGCGAGATCGATTCCACATTGAGCTACAAGTTCCCGGCAACAAAGGCAGCTGCCGCGAGAACCATCACTCCGGGCCATAAGATGCTCTACCCGAACGATTCCAGATACTATGCGGGAATCGTCGGAGGAAAGACCGGTTATACTTCCAAGGCAGGAAACACACTTGTTACCTGCGTGGAGAAGGACGGCGTTCGCATGGTTGCGGTGATCTTAAAATCCAAGAGCACCCACTATGAGGATACAAAGAAGATGCTGGACTACGGTTACCAGTATGTGAACACAGAGAAATCCGGAAGCACATCCACAGGAAAGCAGGCAACTGCCGGACACTGGGTACAGGATAACGGCAGATGGAGATATGAGTTTGCCGACGGAACAAAGGCTGTCGGAACGATCTACACCATCGATGCCGCTGATTTCGGCTTTGACGCAGATGGAAAGATGGTAACCGGATGGAAGATGTTCGGCACCGAGTGGTACTATTTTGAGGCAAACGGAAAGATGGTAAAGAGCGCATGGAGACAGGATTCCGGTAAGTGGTTCTATCTCGGCGCAGACGGAAAGATCGCGAGAAATACCACGATCGATAACCAGTATGTAGTCGGCGCTGACGGTGCCTGGGTACAGTAAAAGCGTTAAAAACACATGCCGATGTACGCGACGGTGAATACCGTGTGCGGGAGAGAAATCGGCAGTGGATTCCTGATAAAAACAGAAATAAAAAGGAGTACTTTGTCATGAAAGAAAGAGTAAAAGTAATGCAGGACGTGTATGAGAACCGTTCCACAAATAAGAAGGCAGCAGGATGCACCGTTATCATCAGCGGCGAGATGAAGGAAGTCATGGACAAGATCATCGCAAAGCATCCGGAGTACAAGAGCTACGCGCAGGCATTCGCAGGCGTTGTTGAGCGCGGAATCCGCGTATTTGAGGAGGAGTAATCCGATTTGGGAACAGCAGTGTTTCTGGTAGCCGGTGTCATGGCTTTTGGAGCCGGCTGCCTGGCACGTTCCCGGTATGAGAGGGACTGCCTTGTAACGGAAGAGTACCGGATCGCCTCGGAGAAGATCCACGGACAGGGAAAGACCATCGTCTTCCTGACGGATCTGCACAATAAGGAATTCGGCGAGGAGAACAGCCGCCTGTTTGAGGCTGTGCGGAAGGTGAAACCGGATGCCGTGCTTTTTGGCGGGGACGGAATGGTCGCAAAGAGGGGAAATTCTGATGTGAGGATCCCGTTAGAACTTTTGACGGAACTTGCGAAGGAGTTTCCGGTATACTGCGGAAACGGAAATCATGAGAGCCGGATGGTCTGGAAGTCGGAGGTTTACGGGGAGACTTATGAGAATTACCGGACGACCCTGGAACATGCGGGGATCCGTTATCTCTCCAATGAGGCGGCGGATCTCGACAATGATATCAGAATCTACGGCCTCGATCTTCCAAAGAGCGCCTATCTGCCCCGGTCGGGCGAGATCCCTGCGGGCTTTTTGAAGGATGCCCTGGGAGAGCCGGGCCCTGGAAAATTCCATCTCCTTCTCGCCCATTCTCCGCTGTTTTTCGAGGAGTATGCGGCATGGGGAGCAGATCTCACGCTTTCCGGACATTTTCACGGCGGAACTATCCGGCTTCCGCTTGTGGGCGGAGTCATGACGCCCCAGTATCAGTTCTTTTATCCGCGCTGCGCAGGATATTTTGAACTTCCGGGAAAAGGGAATGAAAAGAGCCGGATGATCGTCGGACGGGGACTTGGGACCCACTCCATCAATATCAGGCTCAACGATAAGCCGCAGGTGGTCGTTGTGAGACTCTGCGGGGCTGATGCGCAGCAGCAAGGACAGGCACGATAAGAGCCGGGTGTGATCTGTCCGAAAAGGAGAAAATTGTCTGTCTGGATCTGCGGGCGGGCAATGCATGAAAGAAGAGTGTGCGCATGCACATTCTTTTTTGCGGTTATATATTAAGTTGTTGGACATGGGATTCCAGAATGGATGACTGTGAAAAAAATCTTGAGGTGCATATGGAATTATCGTACAAACTGGAAAAGTTTGAAGGTCCGCTGGATCTTCTTCTCCATCTGATTGAAAAAAACAAAGTGAATATCTATGATATCCCGATCGCCGAGATCACGGACCAGTACATGGAGTACGTGCGGCAGATGGATGAGGAAAATCTGGATGTGGTCAGCGAATTCCTTGTGATGGCGGCGACGCTTCTCGATATCAAGGCGCGGATGCTGCTGCCGAAAGAGGTGAATGAGGAGGGCGAGGAGGAAGATCCGAGAGCGGAACTTGTGATGCGCCTCCTGGAATATAAGAAATACCGGCTGATGTCGGAGGAGCTTAAGGACATGGAGTCCGGGGCGGACCGGGTGTTCTACAAGGAGCCGACGATCCCGGCTGAGGTCAAAGAGTATGTGGAACCGGTGGATCTCGATAAGCTCCTGGACGGGGTGACACTGACAAAACTTCAGAAGATCTTCGAGTCGGTGATGAAACGGCAGCAGGATAAGATCGACCCGGTCCGCAGCACCTTCGGAACCATCAAAAAGGATCCGGTGAGCCTGGAGGACAAGATCACCTCTGTCCTGGGATATGCCAGAAAGCATCGGAAATTCAGTTTCCGGCAGATGCTGGAAAAACAGAAAGACAAGACGGAGGTCGTCGTGACGTTCCTGGCACTCTTGGAGCTCATGAAGGTTGGAAAGATCCATCTGACCCAGGAACATCTCTTCGACGACATGTACATAGAATCTCTTGAGCCGGAAGGCGAAGAGGATGACGATGTTGTTATCAATGTCACAACTGCTCAGTAGATGAGTAGGAGAATACCACTGTGGAGGAAAATGAATGAGAGTGGAAAATCTGAAAAAGCAGGAATCCGTTGTGGAGTCTGTGCTGTTTACCATGGGGCAGTCTGTGGAGATCCGCCAGCTTGCGGCGGCTTTGGAATCGGATGAGGAGACGGCCATCCAGGCCGTGGAGCGCCTGAAGGAGAAATATGACAAGAGAAAGGCAGGCATGCAGATCGTGCGTCTTGATGACAGCTACCAGATGTGCAGCCGCGCCGACTATTATGAGAACCTGATCCGCGTGGCGGCGACACCGAAAAAGCAGGTGCTGTCGGATGTGGTGATGGAGACACTGGCGATCATCGCCTACAAGCAGCCGGTGACGAAGGCGGATATCGAGAAGATCCGAGGTGTAAAGTCGGATCACGCGGTGAACCGCCTTGTGGAGTATGACCTGGTGTACGAGGCGGGCCGTCTCGACGCGCCTGGAAGACCGGCACTTTTTGCCACGACGGAGGAATTCCTGCGACGTTTCGGTGTCGGATCCACGGAACAGCTCCCGGAGATGAATGTGGAGCAGCGGGAGGAGATCCGAAGTGAGGTCGAGGAGGAACTGAACCTTAAGATCGACGAGGAAGGACACCTGATCGATGAGCCGGAAAATGCTGTGGAGATGGCAGATGAACCGGAAAAACAGGAAAGCGCCGAGAAAGCTGCTGAACTGGAGAATACTGAAAATATGCCCGGTGAAACGGAAGAAAAGCCAGCGGAAGAAGCAAATGACGCTGTGACAGGCGATAATGAAGAGATAGAAGAAAATAACGACAACAGCGAAACTGACGAGGAGGATTCCATATCATGAAATGCAGTGAGATCAAAGTGATCAAGAAAGACGGGACAAAGGAAGAGTTTAATGTCCAGAAAGTCCTGGCGGCGGTGAATAAGTCCGCAAACCGCGCGATGATAACCTTCTCAAAGGCTGAGAGCAAGTTTATTTGTGAGTTCGTGGAGGAGAAGGCGGAAGACCTGGATCAGGCGGAGGTGCCGATTGCCCAGATGCACAACATCGTCGAGGGCGCTTTGGAGCGCGTCAACCCGGTAGTTGCAAAGAGCTACCGCGATTACCGCAACTACAAGCAGGATTTCGTCCAGATGCTTGATGAGGTCTACAAGAAGAGCCAGTCCATCATGTACATCGGTGACAAGGAAAACAGCAACACGGACAGCGCCTTAGTGTCCACAAAGCGAAGCCTGATCTTCAACGAGTTAAACAAATCTTTATACCAGAAGTTCTTCATGACCGTCGAGGAACTTCAGGCGTGCCGCGACGGATATATCTACATCCACGACATGTCCGCGAGACGTGACACCATGAACTGCTGTCTTTTTGACGTCAACGAGGTCTTAAGCGGCGGCTTCGAGATGGGAAATATCTGGTACAACGAGCCGAAGACCCTGGATGTTGCCTTCGATGTTATCGGAGATATCGTCCTGAGCGCCGCGAGCCAGCAGTACGGCGGCTTCACGGTGCCGAGCGTTGAGAATATCCTGGCGCCTTACGCGGAGAAATCCTACGGAAAATATATCAAAAAGTACATCGACCTTGGTCTCGACGAGGAGAAGGCAAAAGAGGTGGCATGGAACGACGTGCAGCGCGAGATGGAACAGGGATTCCAGGGCTGGGAGTACAAATTCAACTCCGTTTCCTCCAGCCGCGGTGACTATCCGTTTATCACTATGACAGCCGGAACAGGCACCAGCCGCTTCGCAAAGATGGCAACTATCACAATGTTAAATGTCAGAAAGAAAGGCCAGGGAAAAGAAGGTCACAAGAAGCCGGTGCTGTTCCCGAAGCTTGTATTCTTATATGACGAGAACCTCCACGGACCGGGAAAAGAGCTGGAGGACGTTTTTGAGGCTGGACTCGAGTGTTCCTCAAAGACCATGTACCCGGACTGGCTGTCATTGACCGGCGAGGGCTATATCGCCAGCATGTATAAGAAATACGGAAAGATCATCAGCCCCATGGGATGCCGCGCGTTCCTGTCCCCGTGGTATGAGAGGGGCGGAATGGAACCGGCGGACGAGAAGGATGTTCCGGTGTTTGTCGGCCGCTTCAACGTGGGCGTTGTGAGCCTGCACCTTCCGATGATCTTAGCTAAGGCAAGACAGGAGAGCAGGGATTTCTATGAAGTCCTCGACTACTACCTGGAGCTGATCCGGAAGATCCATATCCGCACCTACGCGTACCTCGGCGAGATGCGCGCCTCCACGAACCCGCTTGCCTACTGCGAGGGCGGATTCTACGGCGGCCACTTAGGACTTCATGATAAGATCAAGCCGCTCTTAAAGACAGCGACAGCGTCCTTTGGAATCACGGCGTTCAACGAGCTTCAGAGACTTTATAACGGAAAGTCCCTGGTGGAGGACGGAGCTTTCGCCATCGAGGTATTAAAGCATATCAACGAGAAGGTGGAGCAGTTTAAGCATGAGGACGGAAACCTCTATGCGATCTACGCTACACCGGCGGAGAATCTCTGCGGCCTGCAGGTAAAGCAGTTCAGAAAGAAGTACGGAATCATTGAGAACGTCTCCGACCGCGAGTACGTCAGCAACGGCTTCCACTGCCATGTGACCGAGGACATCACCCCGATCCAGAAGCAGAACCTGGAGCATCGGTTCTGGGAACTCTCCAACGGCGGAAAGATCCAGTATGTGAAGTATCCGATCGACTACAACAAAGAGGCGATCCGCTCCCTGGTGCGCCGTGCCATGAAGATGGGATTCTACGAGGGCGTGAACCTGTCCTTATCTTACTGCGATGACTGCGGACATGAGGAGCTGAACATGGATGTGTGCCCGGTCTGCGGAAGCAAAAACCTCACGAAGATCGACCGGATGAACGGGTATCTGAGCTATTCACGCGTAAAGGGCGATACGAGATTAAATGATGCGAAGATGGCGGAGATTGCGGAAAGACGGAGTATGTAGGAGAGAAAAATGCGATACCACAATATAACAAAAGAGGACATGTTAAACGGCGACGGCCTGCGCACAGTCTTATGGCTGGCGGGCTGCAGCCACGCCTGTCCAGGGTGCCAGAATCCGGTGACATGGGATGTGAAGGGCGGATTGCCATTCGATACGGCAGCGAAGGAGGAACTTTTTGAGGCCCTGGCCCCGTCTTGGATCTCCGGTGTGACTCTTTCCGGCGGCGATCCGCTTCACTGGCAGAACCGAAAGGAGGCGGGAGAGCTGATCGAAGAGATCCATGAAAAATTCCCGGAAAAGACGGTCTGGCTGTATACAGGATTTCTCTGGGAAGACATCAAAGACCTCCCGTTCTTAAAATACGTGGATGTTCTCGTGGACGGCCCGTTCGTCGAGGCGGAGAAAGACGTGACCCTGCACTGGAAAGGCAGCGCGAACCAGAGAGTCATCGACGTGAAAAAGAGCCTGGCACAGGGAAGTGCAGTGCTTTACGAGTCAAAATAAAAGAATCGGGCAGAAGGAGGATGGCATATGTTCACAAAGTATATACTCTGTATTTTAACGATCGAATGGGCCGTACTCGGCACCTGGCTGTTAAAGGGAAAAGGAAAGTCCTACGAGCGGATCCAGAAAAACGATGAGATCCATGAAAAAGACCGTTTCGTCCGCTTTCAGGGCATGAATCTCCTGTACCTGGCCCTGACCGCTTTCCTCACTCTGCTCACGACATTCGCGGGTTCCGACCGCCTCACAATCCTCTTTTTCGCCGCCGTCTGCCTGTGCCTGTTCGGCCGGCTTCTCTACGGAAACTGGAAATTCGGCGGGAAGATCTGGATCAGATGGTAAAATACGAAGTTTATATAAACTTTATATTTTTAACCGTTTGGTAACTTGAGACTGGTTTGCAATTGGTTTATAATTAAGAAAATCATACAGAAGGTTCCTGAAAAAGAAAGGAAAACATGAGAAAAGCATATCATGAACTTGAATTTAAGGATGCGTTTATG
>CAVFLH010000019.1:0-24265 GCA_963622995.1 uncultured Eubacteriales bacterium
GCTATAATGAACGCAAAATGATAGGAGGCAGAATTATGGATTTCGAAAAATTATGTGCAGAAAGATATTCCCTCAGAAAGTTCAGCGACCGCCCGGTAGCGGCTGAGAAGCTGGAGAAAGTTTTAGAAGCAGGCCGCAAAGCCCCGACAGCCCACAACCTTCAGCCGCAGCGCATTCTTGTAATGCAGAGTAAAGAGGCGTTGGAGAAGGCAGAGGAGTGCACCGCGTGCAAGTTCCATCCGCCGGTGATCCTCGTTGTGGCATATGATCCGGCGAAGGCATGGAACCGCGAGGGCGATATGAAGAACCACGGCGAGATCGACGCTACGATCGCGGCGACACAGATGATGCTCCAGGCAGCGGATCTTGGGCTCGGAACCTGCTATGTGGGTATGTTCAGCCAGGAGAAGCTTCATGAGACATTCCCGGAGATGAAGGGACTTGTTGCAACAGCGATGCTGCCGCTTGGATATCCGGCAGAGACTGCGCATCCGTCAAGACTTCATGGGGACAGAATGCCGCTTGATGAGATGGTGATCCAGCTGTAAGATTCGATCAGCGGGTATAGAAGAATCTCAAAAGCATAGAAAAAGGAGAGACCTGCCAGAATGGAAGAAAACATCGGCAGGTCTGTCTTTTATCTGTAATGTGCGCGGGATAAACACTTTTGTTCGTATAAAAAATACACAAAACCACATATTTGTGGTACACTAGCAGGAAGGAGGCAGCCTGACACGACCGCCTCTGTCACTTAGAATCTGATATGGACCATGACTGGTCCGGGAGATCATGCCATAAGATAGGGACAGAACAATCCCTGGGCGATCTCTGTAAGATATTCAGAAAACGGAGGAATGACAGATGGAATATAAGGTTTCCGAGAAAGTTCAGAAGAAATTTGACGCACTGACAAAGGACGCAAAGGTTCAGAAAGCCCTTCGGTTCATGGAAGACGACCAGAATGAGGTCATCGACAGACAGATCGAGCTGACACTGATCCCGTCCCCGACAAACCATGAGCAGAAGAAGGCGGCGAGACTTCTTGAGATGTTCAAGGAGGAAGGTCTCACAGACTGCCATATCGATGAGTACGGCAACTGCGTCGGCATCCGCAAAGGTACCGGCGGCGGAAAGACAGTTCTTGTGGAGGGACATATGGACACCGTATTCCCACTTGACACGAAGCTTGAGATCGTCCGCGAGGACGGCTTTATCAAGTGCCCGGGCATTGTGGATGACACGAGAGGATGCGCGACCGTCCTGTCTACGATCCGCGCGTTAAACGCGGCAGGAATCGAGACAAAGGGCGATATCCAGTTCGTCGGAACGGTCCAGGAGGAAGGAACCGGCGCGTTAAAGGGAATGCAGTATTATGTCAATCATCATCCGGAGCTGGATGCCAGCATCTCTGTTGACGGTCCGGGATTCCAGGAGATCACATACGAGGCGACCGGCATTCAGACATACGAGATCAACTTCCACGGCATCGGCGGACATGCCTGCGGCGCTTTCGCGAAGGTAGCGAACCCGATCCATGCGGCAGGCCGTGCCATTGCTAAGATCGCTGAGATCCAGGTTCCGAAGGAGCCGATGACCACATTTGCGGTCACCACCATGCAGGCGGGAAGCTTCGAGGCTGTCCATGCCATCGTCCCGGTAGCCCAGATCCGCTTCAACTTCCGCTCCAACTCCCAGGAAGAGCTTGAGAAACTCCGCAAGAAGATTTTCGATGCCATCGATGAGGCATGCAAGGAGGAGACAGAGCGCTGGGGCATGGATACGATTACATACGATGTAAAGCATATCTGCGATGTCAACGCAGGTCACCAGGATCCGCACGCACCGATCGTAGAGGGTGCTATGGCGGCAGCGGAATACCTCGGATGCGAGGAGCCGAAGCTCGGAAACGGCGGTTCCACAAACTGCAACCGCGCGCTGGAAGCAGGACTCCCGGCTGTTTGCCTCGGAATGGGTGCAGACTACGATATTCATGCGCATATGCTGTCCGAGCAGTTTAAGGTAGAGGGCGCTTATAAGGGATGCCAGCAGACACTGCTGCTTGCACTGCTGTGTGCGGGAATGGGTGATGTGGAGAGCATTATCGAGAAATAATAGGACGAAAATGAACGTTTAGCATGAAAACGGCGCAGACTTGCCAGGTGAATGGTGGGTATGTGCCGTTTTGTTTTGCCATGCGCTTGAATGAAACTGTTGGCGGTAGGTTCTGCAGGTGTTTCCAGTGCTCGATCTGCATGGTGACACTTTTTATGAAAAGCCGCACTTTTGCCGTAGAAAAGCAAGGAAAAAGCAAGAAATAATCACCTTGACACTGTGTATGGGGTTAGATAAAATAGATGGTGACAGTCCCAAAGATGCATAAGGGCAGCGCCCCTGAATTCCTGGCACTAAAGACAGACAGGAAATGTGTATCCGGCACTGTACAGAAATAAAAAAGGCAGGACAGAATCATGAAAAAATTAAGAATGCTTCTTCCGACCGGCGCCGTGATCGGCATGCTGGCGGTGGGAACAGCGTTTCCTGCGATGGCAGCGACAAATGATGATACGGCAAAATTTGTACGCGGCACAACGATCAATGCGGTGGATGTCTCCAAGCAGACAGCACAGCAGGCGAAAGGCTATCTTGAAGGCTACTTCAACGAACACTACGAGATTAAAATACAGGACGCGGACGGCAACCTGGAGACCTTAAAGGGTACCGATGTGGGCTACCACTTAAACGTTACCGGCAGCGTGGATGATATTTTAAAAGAGCAGAATGAGACAGGAAGAAAGACGGGACCGGGCTCTGACCAGACCTACACCGTGACCGTGGAGGCGACTCTCGACGACGAGAAGCTTGCCGCAGCGCTGGCAAACCTGCACTGCGTGACGGCGGCCACACCGACTTCCAACGCGTATATCTCTGCTTACGAGGAAGGAAAAACGTTCACGATCGTTCCGGAGGTTCAGGGAAACGAACTGGACATGGACAAGCTGACAGCGGCTGTCAAATCAGCGCTTCTCAGCCAGACAAAGCAGATCAAGCTGGCAGACCAGGACTGCTATAAAAAGGTTACCGTGAAATCTGATGATGCGAACCTGGTACAGCTCTGCACAACATTAAACGCATACAAGGATATCCAGATTACATATGTGTTCGGATCCAGCAGAGAGACTCTGGATGGTCTGGAACTGGCAAAATGGGTCACAGGGACGAATGGAACCGAGATCCAGGTGGATACCGAGAAAGCAGCAGCTTATGTGAAAGCTCTTGCGGACAAGTATGACACCTATGGCAATCACAATTATAAGACCACATCCGGTCGTGATGTAGTTGTATACGGAAAATATGGCTGGAAGATCAACCAGGCAGCGGAGACAGCGGCACTCGTGGACGCTGTACAGGCATGCCAGACCACAGAGCGTGAGCCGATTTATGACAGCCGTGGAGCGACACATGACGGATATGATTTTGGACAGACTTATATCGAGGTGGATCTTGCGACACAGCATCTTTACTTCTATAAGGATGGCCAGGTTATCATCGACAGCCCGTTCGTATCCGGAAACGTGTCAAAGAACTACACGACACCTCCGGGACTCTTTGAGCTGTATTACAAACAGAAAGACCGTGTATTAAAGGGAGAAGATTACGCGACTCCTGTAAAATACTGGATGCCGTTCAACGGCGGAATCGGACTTCATGACGCTGACTGGAGAAGCAAGTTCGGCGGCACGATCTACCAGACAAACGGTTCCCACGGATGTATCAACCTGCCGCCGAAGGTAGCGGCTCAGGTGTATGAGAACGCGTATAAGGGAATTCCGATCATCTGCTGCGATTAAAGCAGGACGGAGCCCGAAAATAAGAATGAAAAGTAACTGTTCAGTATGGCTGCGCATTTACGAAAAATAAATATGGAAAGAATATTCATCAGAGGGACATATGCACCGGGAAAGGTGATAAAAGCCGCAGCATGAATACCGAAAGGGAAAGAAAAATGGATAAACAGCAGGTTTTAAATCAGTTAAGAAACGCAAAGGAGATCTACACGATCATGTCTCTGTGCACAAAAATGCCGTACGTGGTATGCGACAAAGAGACATTCGATGACGAAGTTCTGATCTACTTTAACGAGGAAGATATCAGACGCGAGGGCAAGCGTCTTATCGAGGAGAAGATTCCGGTACAGATCGCAAAAGTGGACGCAAACCAGATGCTTCACTTCTATGGAAACCTTTACACCATGGGCGTAAACTGCCTGATGGTCGACCAGTATATGGACAGCGAATGCCGGATCCAGCTTCCGGAGCTTGTAAGCCGCCCGGGCCAGAATAAGCCGGATGCGCCGGAAGAGGAGAAGAAGACATGGATCGAGAACCCGAGCCTTCACCTCACAGCCCTGTACTTCATGCAGGAGCTCCGCAAACAGAAATATGAGACCATGCCGGAGGAGTTAAAGGAGATGCAGGAAGAGATCCTCGCGGACTTCACCCGCGGAACATACATTACCGCATTCCAGGAAGGCGCCGGCGTTCCGTTATTAAAACAGAAAAACGGCGATGCGTACCAGCCGATCTTCACCGATATTATTGAGTTCGGCAAATTCAACGCGAAGAACCAGTTCAAGGCGATCGCTGTTACAGCAAACAAGATCCCGAGCATCCTCGTAAAAGAGGCAAAGGGCGTTGTTGTAAACCCGTTCGGTGTAAATCTTCAGATGCCGATCACAAAGCGCACCGTTCCGAACCCGGAGGCGGCTGCACACGCAGATGCCCAGGCTGCGGTTGAGGCGACTCAGGTTGCGGTAAACGCAACTCATGAGAGAGCAGGTGCTGAGGAAGAAAACGAAGCTGAGAATAAGGCAGAAAATTAAATAAACAGTTTTAGGCTCCGGCGTGTCCGCATCACGGAAAACAGTGAACAGGATGCGGCGGAGTTTGTAGTTGCCGTGAGGAGGCTGACAGCCGTGGAGAGTGACAGAAGGAAGATCGAAGAAACATATTTAAAAGCCGTGGATATCGGATATTCCTACCGCTTCGCAAAGAAGATGGAGGAATTTAAGAGCAATCCGGTCCTCGGCTACCGCACAGCCGGATCAAAGGCAGAATTTAACACCGGGGAATTTCTGAAGGCAGAGATGGAGCGGATCGGGCTTTTTGATATCCATAAGGACGAGCTCTGCCTGGATTCCTGGGAGTTCGAGAAGGCGGTCATGCGGTTTACGGACCGGGATGGTAAGGAACATGAATTCCAGCTCGGCGCCTATCAGACGGAGTTTGTGACGGATGGCTGGAAAGAATATCCGCTTGTTTACGCCGGACGGGGCAAGGAAGCGGATTACGACGGTGTAGACGTCACCGGCTGCCTCGTGATGGTGGACATTAACCAGAGAGACGAGTGGTGGATCAACTATCCGGTGTACCAGGCCCACTTAAAGGGCGCGGCGGCGGTGATCGCGGTCCAGGACAACGGTTACGCGGAGATCGACACTGAGGCGCTCAATGCCCAGGATATCGCGGGACCGAAGGACGCACCGGCTTTTTCCATGTCAAAGAAGGACGCGGAGGTCCTGAAGGCGGCATTGAAGGAGACACCGCGGATCACGGTGCAGTTTGATGCGAAGTCTGTCGTAAGGGAAAATATGCCGGCGTATAATGTCTGGGGAACGATTCCGGGAAAGTCGGAGGACATGATTCTGCTCAGCGGTCATTATGACTCCTATTTTGACGGATTCCAGGATGACAACTGCGCGATCGCGCTGATGTTTGGAATTGCCAGGACGCTTCTGGAGATTGGATATAAGCCGGAGAAGACCATCGTTTTCTGCTGCATGGCGGCGGAAGAGTGGGGAATCGAGAATTCCAAGTATGACTGGTCCACCGGGGCATGGCAGCAGGTGTTTAAGATCCGGCCGGAGTGGCAGGGAAAAGTCATTGCGGACCTGAACTTCGAGCTTCCGGCCTACGCTCACAATCCGTGGGATGCGATCCGGTCTACCTATGAATATGAAGACTTTCTGACGGAATTTGTAAAGGAGTTCCCGGTGGACGCGAAGAAGGTCTACCCGGAAGGTCTTGGGGTGCAGTGCCCCATCGAGACGTGGTCGGATGACTTTTCTGTGGCAATCTCAGGAATTCCGTCTATGGTGAACGAGTTCAGCAGTGCGGAGTTTATGGAGACCCATTATCACTCCCAGTTTGATAACGACGAATATTACAATGCGGACGTGTTCCAGTTCCACCATGAGCTGTATGGACTTCTCGTGATGGCATTTGACCGGGTGAAGGTTGCTCCGGTGAATGTCGGACGGACGCTCCAGGCGCTCCAGGAGAGCGTGAGACCGGTTACGGGGCGGGAAGATGAAAAAGGTATCAGGGTCCTGCTAGAGCGGGTTGCGGAAGCGAAGAAGATCGCAGATGAAGTGTACTGCAAAGTAAAAAAGATCAACAGCGTAGATAATACTGAGATGGAACATTGTATACACGGTGACGGCAAAGGTCTCAACACAGAAAAGAATACAGGGGTTCATGCAGAGTCGGCTGATCCTATGGAGAATGCTGGGAATGCAGATGAAAGACAGAGAAACGCCGCGCTTCAAAGCCAGCTCCTCTACTTATTCCGCAAATGCCAGGACTATTTCGTCCGCCTGAACTGGCACGATGAGGTCCTGTTCCCCCACGAGGCCGCCCAGAGCAATCTGCGCCATATCGGCGATGCGATCCGCAGCCTGGAGAACAAGGACATGGAAGAGGCGTTAGCCGCCCTGTATCTGGTGGACAACAACCAGTACGTGTTCCAGTTTGACGACGAGGTGTACCACTACTTTACGGAGTATGTTCTGAATCAGGACCGCGACCGGCTGCAATGGGGCGCTGGACGGATCGTCCACCATGTGGATCTCTCGAAGGAGGTCAAGAGCCTGCAGAAGAAGATCAAAAACGGCGGACATGATGTGTCGGAAGAGCTCGGCGCGCTTAGAAGAATGGAAGAAGAGCAGCTTGTCTGCTTTGATGACGATATACGATATATGACCCAGGCCGTGGATACACTGACGGAGGGGTTAAAAAAAGCGAAAGAGGTGTTGGATTTTTAGTTATGGACAGCCAGATATTGTACCGGGTACAGAGAGAAGATCTGCCCCGGCTCCAGAAAATGCTGGTAGAATGTTTTGCCAGAGACCCGCTCTATGAGACTCTGATCCCGGATGCTGAGACGAGAAAGCGGCTTTTACCGGAACTTTTTGAGTGTGATCTGAACGAGTTTTATGAGACATGTGAAATTTTTGCGGACAGCCCGGAGTTAAACGGACTCCTGGTGGTGTCCGATGAGGCGGAGGAGTATGATCCGGTCCGCTTTTACCTTACCGAGGCGTGGGCGTCCTTAAAGACGGACGAGTATCTGATCAAGGAGGACAAGAGCTTAAAGACGCTGTGGAACTTTATCAAGGGCCGCGACTACTTAAACTCCCACTGGACCGCCCAGCTTCACCAGGAGAACCGCTTACATATCATCTACCTTGCGGTGAGCCCGAATGTGCAGCACCACGGAGTCGCGGAGAAGCTTATGGATGACGCGATCCGTTATGCGGAGGAACACCGGATGATGATCTCTTTGGAGACACATAATGAGAAGAATGTGGTGTTTTACGCACATTTTGGATTTAAGGTGTTTGGGATCGTCGAGAAAGGGATGGGACTGAAGCAGTACTGCCTTGTAAGGGAGATTTGATAACAGAAACCTAAAACAAGGACCTCAGCGATTGGCAGCCGCTGAGGTCCTTGTTTTTATGGTATATATTGAGGAATAAACTTGCCCTTATTGGCAAATTGGGCAAACTAGATTGAATACAGGATTCAATTATCTCTGTACACGTCCGGATCCGTCGCCGCCAGCTAATTTCATAACTTCGTCTACGGAAACCATGTTCATGTCGCCTTCGATGGAGTGCTTTAAGCAGGAAGCTGCTACTGCGAACTCGATGATGCTCTGAGCATCCATGTCGTTTAAGCAAGCGTAGATAAGTCCGCCGCCGAAGCTGTCGCCGCCGCCTACGCGGTCAACGATACGCATAGCGTACTTCTTGCTGAAGTAGTAGTCCTTGCCATCGTATAACATAGCGGACCAGTTGTTATCGTTAGCGGAGATGGACTCACGAAGTGTGATAGCAACTTTCTTGAAACCGAAACGGTCAGCAAGCTGTTTAGCAACATCCTTGTAACCCTCGTGGTTTACAGCGCCCTTTGTAACGTCTGTGTTGGAAGCTTTGATACCGAATACATCGGAAGCATCCTCTTCGTTTGCGATGCAAACGTCAACATATTTGCAGAGCTCACCCATAACTTCGCCTGCTTTAGCCTTTGTCCAGAGTTTGTTTCTGTAGTTTAAGTCGCAGGAAACTGTGATGCCGAGTTCTTTTGCTTTCTTACAAGCCTCAAGGCAGATAGCAGCAACTGTGTCGTTTAATGCTGGTGTGATGCCTGTGAAGTGGAACCAGTCAGCGCCCTCGAAGATTTTAGCCCAGTCGAAATCTTCCGGAGATGCCTCGGAGATTGCGGAATGTGCACGGTCGTAGATAACCTTGGACGGTCTCTGGGAAGCACCCTTCTCAAGGAAGTAGATACCTACACGGTCGCCGCCGCGAGCGATTAAGGAAGTATCAACGCCGTATTTTCTTAACTCGTTAACAGCTGCCTGGCCGATCTCGTGCTTCGGAAGCTTTGTAACGAATGCAGCGTCAAAACCATAGTTTGCAAGGGAAACAGCTACGTTAGCCTCGCCGCCGCCGTAAGTAGCGCCGAAGTTGTTAGCCTGAACGAAACGATAGTATCCCTCCGGAGCGAGACGGAGCATGATTTCACCAAATGTAATAACTCTCTTGGACATGAGTGGATTCTCCTTAAATTTTAATATGATTTATAGTCATGTACCGCGTGGACTGGGGAGAGCGCAGATCACGTTTCCTTCCAGTCCGCACGGCGTAAAATTACGCTTGTCGTAATTTGAGCCGAAGCTTACTTCTGAACAAGATGTACTGCAAAGCCGCCGATCTCATCAGCAAGGTAGATAGCTGTCATCTTGTCGCCCTTGAACTTAGCGGACTCCTCGTTGAACGTGTAGCCCATCATCTCAAGGTAGTTCTTTGCTCTTACTACAGAGTTTGTAGCGATAGCGATGTGGCCCTTGGAGCCAAGACCCTGGGACTTCATAGCCTCAACAGCTGTTCCTGCGAATACGGAGCTGTTGCCGACTTTCTTTGTGAATCCGAACAGACCGTCGAATGCGTCAGCAGTCTTTTCAGCCTCTGTCTCGCTGTCGCAGTTGATTCCGATGTGAGCAAGCTCAAAGCCGAGCATTGTCTGAACAGCTTCCTTTGTAAGGTCGCGGATCTTATCGAACTCACCAGCAGCTACGAGATCTTTCTTAACCATCCAGCTTCCGCCGCATGCAAGGATCTTGTCGAATGCAAGGTAGGAGTTGATGTTCTTAGCGTTGATTCCGCCTGTCGGCATGAATTTCATCTGTGTGTACGGAGCTGCCATAGCTTTGATCATGTTGATTCCGCCAGCCTGCTCAGCCGGGAAGAATTTAACAACGTCAAGGCCAAGGGAGATAGCCATCTCAACATCGCTCGGATTGGAAGTACCCGGAGTTACCGGAATTCCCTTATCTACACAGTATTTAACAACTGTCGGGTTTAAGCCCGGGCTTACGATGAATTTTGCGCCAGCGTTTACTGCACGGTCAACCTGCTCAGTTGTAAGAACAGTACCTGCGCCGACTAACATCTCCGGGAACTCTTTTGCCATAATACGGATGGACTCTTCTGCAGCTGCTGTACGGAATGTAACCTCAGCGCACGGAAGACCGCCCTCGCAAAGCGCTTTTGCAAGCGGTGCTGCGTCCTTTGCATCGTCAAGTACTACTACCGGAACGATACCAATTTTCTGGATCTTCTCTAAAACTTCGTTCATGATTCCTGTCTCCTTTTGCTTTTATAATTTAGGAAATTCAGTTTTAGTCAATAATCAAGTCATATTGAGTCTTAATACCGAGTTCCATAATACGAAACCAAGTTTCGCATTGCGGTATCATCTAAATTAGATTATACTCAAGCGACTCAAATTGTCAATAGCGAAAAAGCCTAATTTTACTGGATTTTCTGAGTAAAACTGCCTAAAAACAAATCGCTTCATTTTATTATGGAAGTGTGGTAAACTATAGAAAGCGAAAATAGAGCAACTGCGAAAATATGAGATGACTGCGGCAGCTGTTTTGTGAACCTGTGCGATCACTGCGCAGGCTGCAACAGCCGAAAAAGATGACAGGCAGTCTAAGAAAGGGATAACGACAATTATATGGATATACAGTTTCAAAAGCTGGGCGCCGAGAACTTTGCGGAGCTCAGTAAGTACTACGGAAGACGCCACGACAATACATGCGACAGCGTGATGCTCGACAATTTCCTCTGGGCCGATTATTATCATGTCCATTTTTGCGAGAGAGATGACAAGGCAGTCCTCTGGATCATGAAGATCATGGGAAAGATGTACGCGTCTCTTCCGGTATGCGCCATCGAGGATATGCCCCACTACTTTAAGGAGATCGAGCAGTATTTCAATGAGAACCTGCACCTGCCGCTTGAGATCTACCTGGCAGACCAGGAGGCGGTGGACTATTTAAATCTTCCGGCGGACCGCTACTCTGTGACAGAGCTTCCGGACGCAAAGGACTATCTTTACAGCGCCGAGGCGTTAAAGACACTGTCAGGAAAGGCACTCCACAAGAAGAAAAACAACCTGAATGCCTTCAAGAAGGCATATGACGATCGATATGAATATCGGACGCTCTGCTGCTCAGACGGCTGTGAGGTATGGAAATTCCTGGATAAATGGAGAGAAGGAAAAGGCCAGGAGGTCGAGGGACACTTAGATTATGAAGTGGAAGGAATCCACGAGATCTTAAGAAACTGTTCGATGTTATCGGTCCGCATGGGCGGAATCTATGTGGATGACCAGCTGGAGGCGTTCTCCATCGGAAGCTATAACAGTAAGGAAAAGATGGCGATCATCCACATCGAAAAGGCGAACCCGGAGATGCGCGGACTTTACCAGATGATCAACCAGCAGTTTCTGATCCATGAATTCCCGGAGGCGGAGATCGTAAACCGCGAGGATGACATGGGACTCCCGGGACTCCGTCAGGCGAAGATGTCCTATGCGCCTATGGATTTCGCGAGAAAGTATCGGATTAAACAGTTAGATTTTGAGGCACAGAGCGCGGAGTAAAGTATGATACGGTATTTGGAGACAGAAGAAAAGGGAAGATGCCTGGATCTCTGGAGAGAGGCATTCCCGGAAGATTCCACGGAATTTTGTGATTATTATTTTAAGGAAAAAATGAAGGACAACAAGGTGCTGGTACGGCAGGAGAACGGTGAGATCGTGTCCATGATCCACCGGAATCCGTACAGGATCTACATGCGGGGGAACGAGGCGGTGTGCGACTACATCGTCGGCGTCTCCACGCTTGTGGCTGAGCGCCATAAGGGATACATGAGAAGCCTTATGCTGGCGATGCTGCGGGATATGCAGGAAGAGCGGATGCCGTTTACATTCCTGATGCCGGCGCGGGAATCTCTGTACCGTCCTTATGATTTCCGGTATATTTATGATCAGCCGCGCTGGGTCCTCAAATATAATCCGCATATCCACAGAGAACCCTGCAATCTTAAAACACTGGGTGCGGACCTGGCGGAGTGGCAGACGGCGTGGTTGAAGAGAAAATATGAGGTCTTTGCGATCCGCGATGAGGCGTATCTGCAGCGGATGGAGAAGGAACTTGCCAGCGAGAATGGAACCTGCATGCTGCTCTACGACGATGACTGGTTTATCGGAATGCAGAGTGAGTGGGGCCTAAAGGAGCGGGAGATGCGTTATCTCTATACTGGCGAGCACTACCGGAGCGAGGTGGGGCGGAAACCGGCGATCATGGCAAGAATCGTCTGCATGCCGGAGTTCGTGACGAATATCCGTCTGGCGGATGAATGTCCCCAGGACGAGGTTACGGTAGAGATCGGAATCAACGACCTCTTCGTGCCCCAGAACCAGGGCGCATGGCTGTGGCATCTGACGAAATACGGTTCCAGAATGACCCAGGAGTCCCGGTTTATCGCAAAGGGAAAGATGGAAGTCCTGACGATCTCGGAACTCACCGAGTGGCTGTTCGGATACCGGACGCCGGAGCAGGTGAAGAAGATCCCGTATGGGGAGTATATTGAGCCGTTTCACGGGGTGTTCCTGGACGAAGTTGTGTAGGAATGTTTAACAGAGCACTTTTTGCTTGAAAGTATCATGCATAAGGGTAATGAAAAGTACTCTATATAAAAATTAGGAAGGAGAGGATCTGTCATGACAGAGCGGGAAACATTAAAAAAGTGGCTGGATGAGAGCAATAATATTGTATTTTTCGGCGGGGCCGGCGTGTCCACGGAGAGCCATATTCCGGATTTCAGGAGTACGGACGGACTGTACAACCAGCAGTATGACTATCCGCCGGAGACGATTCTGAGCCATTCCTTCTATATGAAAAAGCCGGAGGAATTTTACCGTTTCTACCGGAATAAGATGCTGTTCCCAGACGCAGAGCCGAACCGGGCGCACAAGGCGTTAGCGAAGCTTGAGGAAATGGGGAAGTTAAAGGCAGTCGTGACCCAGAATATCGACGGGCTGCACCAGAAAGCGGGCAGCAGGGAAGTTCTGGAGCTTCACGGTTCTGTTCTGCGGAACCACTGCACACGCTGCGGAAAGTTTTATGGACTGGACGCGATCTTAAATTCCACGGGAGTTCCGAAGTGTACCTGCGGCGGAACGATCAAGCCGGATGTTGTCCTCTATGAGGAAGGTCTGGATTCGGAGACCATTGAGAAGTCCGTGAATTATATCGCGAATGCGGATGTGCTGATCATCGGCGGAACGTCCCTCACGGTATATCCGGCGGCGGGACTTATCGATTATTACAGGGGACATAAGCTGATTCTCATCAATAAGTCCGTGACACCGATGGATAGTCGGGCAGATCTTGTAATCAGCGGACCGATCGGGGAAGTGCTGGGAGACGCGGTCGGGGTATAAAAACGAATATCGTTTAGAATGATCGATGAATGCAGCAGCAAGTTTGAACATAATATATATGCTGAAATGAATGGACATATGAAGCGCGCGGCAAAATCGCAGAAAACAGGAGGCAGAAACTATGTATCAGGCAGCAGAAAATCGTTATGAGACTATGGAATACAAGCGCTGCGGAAGAAGCGGACTAAAGCTTCCGCGAATCGCGCTGGGACTTTGGCAGAATTTCGGATTGGAGAAGACGATCGCGGAGCAGGAGGAGATCCTGTGCCATGCCTTCGACAGCGGAATTACACACTTTGATCTTGCCAACAACTACGGACATCCGGCAAACGGCCTCGCGGAGAAAAACTTCGGTCAGGCGCTTAAGGACTGTCTTGGTACATACAGGGACGAGCTTGTGATCTCCACGAAAGCCGGTTACGACATGTGGCCGGGCCCGTACGGCAACTGGGGATCCAGAAAATACCTGATGGCGAGTCTCGACCAGAGCTTAAAGCGCATGGGACTGGACTATGTGGATATTTTCTATCACCACAGACCGGATCCGGAGACGCCTCTCGAGGAGACCATGGGCGCGCTCAGCGACATTGTCCGCAGCGGAAAGGCGCTCTACGTCGGACTTTCCAACTACAAAGAGGAAGAGACAAGAAAAGCGGTCAAGATCTTAAAGGAGAACGGAACCCCGTGCCTGATCCATCAGCCGCGCTACAATATGCTGGAGCGCTGGATGGAGGACGGACTGTTCTCTGCGCTGGATGAAAACGGTGTGGGCTGCATCTGCTTTTCCCCGCTTGCCCAGGGCGCACTGACAGACAAATATCTGAAGGGGATCCCGGCTGGTTCCCGCGCATCCCGCGATGGAACGACGGTGGCGCAGCGGTATCTTTCTGATGAACAATTAGGAAAAATCAAACAATTAAATCAACTTGCCGGAGAGCGCGGACAGACCCTGGCCCAGATGGCCATTGCCTGGATCTTACGCCGCCCGGAGGTGACGACAGTCCTGGTGGGCGCAAGCAGAGTTTCGCAGCTGGATAACAGTCTGGCGGCGCTTACGTGTACGGGATTTTCGGAGGATGAGCTGAAAAAGATCGATGCCATTCTGGCGTAAAATTCCAGATTCGGAGTAAGCGGCAGTTCCCACCGGCAGGCGGGTAAGCGCTTATAAAGGGGAAATTATGGTAAAATCCTCATTTTTGAACATCTATATGTAAAAAATGCAGGTTTAAGATGACAGGAGACATAGAGAATGGTATATGAAGTAGGCGATATCGTAAAATTAAAGAAACCGCATCCCTGCGGAAGCCAGGAATGGGAGATCCTGCGCGTGGGCGCGGACTTCCGCTTAAAATGCATGGGCTGCGGCCACATGGTCATGGTGACGAGACGGCTGGTGGAGAAGAACACCAGGGGACTTCGGAAACCGGATGGGACGGAAGTAAAGTAAGAGAGAATCAGATTAAAAAGAGAGTAAATACGAAAGCCAGTCACAGAAATCCATCAGATGATGTATTAAGATGGAATCGTGTGACTGGCTTTTATGCTTATAAAAGCTCACAAATTTTATCTGCCGCATCCTGCGGGATTCCAGTATTCGGAATATCGTACTTCGCGTATTTTTTATATAATCCGCGTCTTGTGAGGTACATGTTCTGTACCTCTTCTTTTGTATGGTTCTTGAACAATGGCCGCTCCAGGTGCTGGGCGAGGTTACGGTAGCAGTCTTCAAATGGACGGTCGATATAAAAGATCGTTCCGCTCTTCGCGAGAATTTCCCCATTCCGGTCAAATGTCAGCATGCCGCCGCCGGTGGAGATCACGGACGGACCGAGGCTGCATACCTGGCGGGCAATCTCGTGTTCATAGTCACGGAATAAGGTCTCGCCGCCTTTGGCGAAGATTTCTGGGATCGTCATTTTGTAGTGTTCGTTCAGCATCTGATCTGTATCGTAGAACGGAAGACCGAGTTTTGCGGAGAGAATCTTTCCGATGGTGGTCTTTCCGCTGCTTGTGAAGCCGCATAAAATAATTGGATGTTCTGGTGTCATGTCTGATTCCTCTCAAAAGCCCTATATTTGGGCAGAAAATGTGCTGGTATTTCTATAATACTGCCTGTGTATAAAATCAGTTGGCAGTATCAGTTCGCAAATAAAAACACATATAAAATATCATAAATATAGAAGAAAGGCAATAATAGTAAGGTCAAAGTCTCTGAGGTGAGACTAAAGCATCTAAATATGCCTGTTTTATTCTGATTTTAGCAACGGATGATGCCCCAAAAACTGCTGCAGCGCCAGATTTCCCGACGCTTTCTTCCAGGCCGCGATGATCTCCACGACCTCTTCCTCACCGATCAGCGGGATGAAGACCAGGTTATCCGCGTTTGTCAGTTTCTGTGTGACATAGGCTGGAATGATGGAGATTCCTTCCTCTGCGGACACCATCATGAGGATGCTCTCCACATCGTTGGACCGGAAAAAGATATCCGGATGATATCCGGCGCGCTCGTACATCTCGTAGAAGCGGAGGTCGCTGACGGAATCACCGGTGCTGGACGGGGTCATGAACAGCAGGCGCTCGCCGTGAAGCTCCGTCCGGCGGAGAGACGCACGCCCGGCGAAGGGATGGCTGCCGTAGACTGCCACCATCAGGGGACTGCGCTCGATGAGACGGTACTCGATGGACTCGTTCTTTACAAGCTCCGTACTGTCCCAGGTGAAAATAATGTCGTACTCGTCCTTTAAAAGCCCTGCGGCGAGAAGGTCCGTGTTCCTGCGGTGGCAGGAGACGAGAATATTCGGGTATTTATTATGGAAAAATCGCAGCGAGTTGGAAAAATTGCTTCGTTCGAAGGCTTTCGTGTGCCCGATTCGCAGTGTACCGGCCATTCCCGTGGAGACCTCCTGGATTCGGTTTACGGCCTGATCGATTCGGTCGAGGATGGATCTGGCATCGCTTAAAAATGCACTTCCGGCGGGCGTCAGCGTTATCGGGCGGCTCGTCCGGTCGAAGAGTGGGACACCGAGACTGTCTTCTAAGGCATGAATCTGCTGGGTGATGGCGGTCTGGGTGATGTAAAACTGGTCGGCGGCTTTCGTGAAGCTGCGGCATTCGGCGGCAGTCACGAAGTAGCGGAGCTGGTTTGTGTTCATAAGATTCTCCTTAAATAAAGGCAGAATAAAGCCTTTCACCCTGCAAAATCTTATCATTGCGGATGAGATAAATTCTGCCCGAACTGAAAAAGGTTAAAGGCAAAAAAAGGAACTGGGTGGTTCACATAGTTAGATCCGTGAACAATATCAATAAATCCCGCATGTCCTGTGAAAACCATTAATAATTTCCATATAACATAAGTTTTCCTTATGATACCATACAAAATGCGCGGTTGCAAATCCTTTTACCGGGCGGTATCATAAGACTACTGATGCTGAAGGCACAATTTAGGGGATATGGACAGCATCAAGATAAGAGCTGCGGTTGGAATACAATATATGCGGACCGCAGCCGCAGAAGGGGAGTTGTATTTATGAAAAGAGAAAATTTTGGCTCACGCTTAGGATTCTTATTAGTAAGTGCGGGCTGCGCGATCGGAATCGGAAATGTGTGGCGTTTCCCGTATGTTGCGGGACAGAACGGCGGCGGTGTATTCGTCCTGTTTTACCTTTTGTTCCTGTTATGCATGGGCGTTCCGGTCCTCACGATGGAGCTTGCGGTTGGCCGCGCGGGAAGAAAGAGTGCGGTGGGCGCGTACAGAGCACTTGAGAAACCTGGAAGCAAATGGCATGTACACGGCTGGTTCTGCATGATCGGCTGTTATTTACTGATGATGTACTACACGACCGTATCCGGCTGGATGCTCAGCTATTTTGTAAAGTTCGCGACCGGAACCTTCAAGGGAATGGATGCGGATCAGGTCGCCGGGGTATTCGGGGATATGCTCGGCAATCCTAGTGAGATGGGATTCTGGATGGCAGTGACCGTCATCGCCGGATTTTTTATCTGCAGCAGAGGCCTCCAGAACGGCCTCGAGAAGATCACAAAATGGATGATGGCGGCTCTCTTAGTGCTGGTCCTGGTCCTTGCGGGACACAGCCTGATCCTTCCGGGAGCGAAAGAGGGACTGAGCTTCTATCTTCTTCCGGACTTCAAGCGCGCATCAGAAGTTGGACTCGGCACGGTTATCATGAGTGCTATGAACCAGTCCTTCTTTACATTAAGCCTTGGTATCGCGGCTATGGAGATCTTCGGAAGCTACATGTCCGAGGACCACACACTTGCGGGCGAGGCGGTAAGGATCTGCGGCCTCGACACACTGGTAGCGCTTTCCGCCGGACTCATTATCTTCCCGGCATGCTTTTCCTTCGGGGTACAGCCGGATGCAGGCCCACAGCTGATCTTCATCACACTTCCGAACGTATTTGCCAACATGGCCGGCGGACGGCTCTGGGGCATGCTGTTCTTCTTATTTATGTCTGCGGCAAGCTTCTCAACGGTCATCGCCGTGTTCGAGAACCTGCTTTCCAGCTGCATGGACAACTTTGGATGGAGCAGAAAGAAAGCTTCCATATTAAACTGTATTTTCGTGCTGATCGCCAGCCTGCCGTGCGTTCTGGGCTACAATGTCTGGAGCAGCCTGCACATCATCGGCGCGAGGGACGTTCTGGATTCCGAGGACTTCCTGGTCAGCAACCTGCTTCTGCCGCTGGGTTCCCTGGTTTACCTGCTGTTCTGCGTGAGCAAGTGGGGATGGGGATATGATAAGTATCTCGCTGAGGCGAACCATGGGGATGGACTCAAGATGCCGGGCGCGAACTGGGTGAAGATCTACTTCAGGTATATTCTGCCGGTGCTGATCCTGGTTATTCTGATCCAGGGACTTATGTAAAAAGTTTCAATCCAATATGATGATCTGAAAGCAGAACTCAGGACTGTAAAGAACAGATAAAATCAGAATTTATATATGTGCATGCCGCATTAAAAAGGTGAGTTTTACTGTAAACTTAACAATTTAATGCGATATGCACATAAAAACTTTAAAGTGGAAAAGCTTTTATATTGAATCTAAAAAAACACTGTGTTATAATAAAGCACACAAATACAAAAAGAGGAGAGTACCACAATGAAAAAGATGATTGCACTGGGCATGGCCGCTATGATGTGCCTGTCCATGACTGCATGCAGCGTCTCCACATCTTCCAAGACAGAGACAACCGCAGCGGCAACAGAAGCAGCAGCTGAAACAACCACAGCAGAAGCAACAGACGCAGAGACAACCGCAGAGGCTGCCGGCGATCTCGTCGCAACAGCAGACTACCCGACAAAACCGCTCACCATGATCATTCCTTACGGCGCAGGCGGAACAACAGATACATGGGGCAGAAAGCTTGCAGTTCTGCTTGAGAAATATTTAGGACAGCCGATCACTGTTACAAACCAGGGCGGCGCGTCCGGATCCATCGGAAGCCAGTTTGTAAAAGAGCAGCCGTCTGATGGCTACACACTTCTTGTTTGCGCAGAGACAATGGGAACATACCAGACCATGAACATCTGCGACCTTGGATACGATGACTTCACCGTTATCTCCCCGTTAGTAGGAGATCCGAAGGTCCTCGTTGTAGGTAAAGATTCCAAGTACAACACACTGGAAGAGCTTCTTGACGATATCAAGGCAAACCCGGGCAAGATCACAATGTCCCACTCCGGTCCTGGAGGAAGCGGACACAACCAGGGTCTCGTTTTAAAAGAACTCGGATATGAAGTTGCTATGACAAGCTTCGATTCCGGTAACGACGCGCTTCTCGGCGTAATCGGCGGTCAGGTTGATTTCACAAACCCGAACATCTCCACACTCGGCGGCTACATCGAGAGCGGCGACGTAAAACCGTTAGCAGTATTCTCCGACAAGAGAATGGACGCTTACCCGGATATCCCGGCATTCACAGAGACAGTTCCGGAAGCTGAGAAGTACTTAAGCATCCCGTACACACTCCTTTCCTTCGTTGTAAATAACGACACACCGCAGGAAGTTGTTGATGTATTAAAGGCAGCATCTGAGAAAGTATTCGCTGATCCGGAGTGGACAGAGTTCGCTGCACAGAACGCAGCTGATCCGGTATACGCTGAGTACAAGGATGACGAGTCCATCAAGGCATTCTACGACAACTGGAAATCTATCATCTGCTGGTTACAGTACGACAACGGTGTCGCAGAGAAGAGTCCGGAAGAGTTCGGCATCAAGAGAATTGGAGAATAATCAATGAAGAATAAAATTCATTCGCTGATTGTCGAAGGAATTGTATTTTGCGGGAGCGGCCTTGTGCTGCTCTCGTATTCTCTTTCATCCTACGCAAAGGGATTTAACAAGAGCTGGGCGCAGTCCCCGTATCTGTTTCCACTGATCGTGGCACTTGCCATGATCGGTCTTTCCTTGTGGATCGTTGGAGAGGGAGTTACGGCGATGAAAAAGGCAGCCGCGGTTCCGGATGACAAGAAGACTGCAAAAACAGAAAAAACGGAAAAGCGCCGCTGGGTCGTGATCGCAATGATCCTCTGCATACTCTATTATGCGGCGCTTGCCTTCCTGAAAGTTCCGTACATCACCATCGGAATTTTATCTTTTGCATACACGTTTTCAACATTTGAGGTTGTGACGATCGTATTCCTGATTGCCATGATGATCTTCATGGGCGTCAGAAAGATTCCGGTCCTCGTATTCGTGCCGATCGGAACCACATTATTTTTAAGCCTTGCGTTCCGCACATTTTTACATGTGCTTCTGCCATAGAAAGGAGAAAGGAAAATGATGCAGATGTTATCCGTGGTCGATCCGCGGTTTATCCTTATGGTTCTCCTTGGTTCTGTGGCTGGTCTGTTCGTAGGAGCAATTCCTGGACTTTCCGTGTCCATGGCGACAGCGCTTCTCGTATCCATTACTTATACCTGGGAACATTCAGATGCCCTGGCGATGATCATGGGTGTCTATGTAGTCGGAGTATTCTCCGGCGCGGTATCAGCGATCCTGATCAATATTCCGGGCGCACCGTCATCCGTCGTAACGACACTGGACGGCTACCCGATGTCGAAAAAAGGTCAGTCCTACAAGGCGCTCTATACCGCAACGATCTATTCTTTTGTAGGAAGCTTATTTGGTCTTTTTGCCCTGGGACTCCTCGCTGAGCCGGTATCCAGAGTTGCGATCAAATTCACAAAAATGGACTATTTCCTATTAGCCCTCTTCGGACTCGCGACGGTGGGCTCCGTCAGCACGAAGAACTACGCGAAAGGTCTTATCAGCGTTATGATCGGTCTCGTGATCAGTATGATCGGACTGGATCCGCTTATGGGAACAAAGCGTCTGACCTTCGGGATCCAGAATCTCACAGGCGGCGTCAGCACGGTACCGGCGCTGGTCGGCTTCTTCGGATTTGCGGAAGTCCTCTCTGTCGTATACAACATGAAACAGGAACAGAATGTCCTTGCGATGGAAAAGACGAAAGTCAGCTTAAAAGAGATCTTAAAGAGCTGGAAACTTTCCTTATATACATCAACGATCGGCCTTTTAGTCGGCGCCCTTCCGGGAGCGGGCGGACCGGTGGCCTCCTTTATCGCTTACCATGAGGCGAAGCGTCTCGTGAAGAATCCGGAGGTTCCGTTCGGAGAGGGCGCGGTAGAGGGAATCGTTGCCAGCGAATCCTCAAACAACGCATGTATCGGCGGCGCGCTGATCCCGATGTTGACTCTGGCGGTTCCGGGCGATGCTGTTACCGCGATCATTCTTTCCGTATTCTATGTCCATGGTTTACAGCCGGGACCGTTATTTATCACACAGAATAAAGAGTCCTTTTACTCCATTGTGGTAGCTGGAATTATCGCGTGCTTTGCGCTCTTACTTTTAGGACTCATCGTCGCTCCGAGGATCTGCAAGGTCATCACGATCCCGAAGAACATTATGATCCCGGTGGTAACGAGCCTCTGCGTGATCGGTTCCTTCGCCTGCAACAACCGTCTGTTTGACGTGGGACTGATGTTCTTCTTCGGACTCATGGGATTTGCGATGCGCCGGTTCGATTACCCGGTTGCCCCGCTGATCCTCGCTATGGTCCTGGGAAAGATGATGGATTCCAACTTCCGTCAGGCGGTGTCCCTGGCATCTTCCTCCGACAACCCGTTTATGGCGATGTTTGGACATCCGATCACGATCGTGCTTTCGATCTGTACGTTATTCGTCCTGCTCGGAAATATTCCGTGGACGAAGCCGTATGTCGATAAACTGAAAGGCATCTTTTCCAGAAAAACGGCGTAATTTCAGATAATAGCGCTGAAAAATATGATGGATCGCCCAATTTCGACTGGTGTGGAATTTCTCCTGGGCGGGAAATATGGTGAGAAAAGAAAAAAGTATAAAAAGAGCAGGAAATCCGGCAAAAAGTGCTTGCATTTCCTGCTTTTTTTTGCTAAGATTATTACCTGTGACATGTAAAAAATCCTTGCTCCTGATACTGAAAATCGGGGGCCGGAAGACCAGAAGGAGGTTTAAGAAACTATGAACAAATACGAGTTAGCAGTTGTTCTTAGCGCAAAACTTGAGGATGACGAAAGAGCAGCCGCACTTGAAAAGGTGAAAGGCTATATCACACGTTTCGGCGGCAATGTCGTTGATGTGGACGAATGGGGCAAGAAGAGACTTGCGTATGAGATCCAGAAGAGCAAAGAGGGATTCTACTACTTCATCCACTTCGAGGGCGAGGCAAACTGCCCGAACGAGGTAGAGGCTCATATCCGTATTTTGGAGCCGGTTGTCCGTTATCTTTGCGTAAGACAGGACGCTTAATAAAGAAAGAGTGAGAATATGAACAGAGTTATCCTTATGGGTAGATTAACCAGAGATCCGGAAGTACGCTATTCCCAGGGCGAGCGCTCCATGGCAATCGCAAGATACACACTTGCAGTTGATAGAAGAGGCAGAAGAAGCCAGGACGGCGATCAGGGTCAGACGGCCGATTTTATCAACATCGTAGCTTTTGATCGTGCCGGTGAATTCGCGGAGAAATATTTCCGTCAGGGCATGCGTGTACTGGTTTCCGGAAGAATCCAGACCGGAAGCTATGTAAATAAGGATGGCCAGAAGGTCTATACAACAGACGTAATTGTTGATGACCAGGAATTCGCTGACAGCAAGGGTCAGGGCGGCGATAACAGCAGCTTTGGCGGCGGCAACAGCTACGGCGGCGGAAACCGCGGCGGCTACCAGCAGGCAACAAGACCTGCTCCGTCCAGTGCCATCGGCGACGGATTTATGAATATCCCGGATGGAGTCGAGGACGAAGGACTTCCATTCAACTAAACGAATCAGTCTTCGATAGAAAACAATGCATTACTCCTAATTCATTGTGAGCAGACTGAAACAACGAAACTAACAGGAGGTAATTTAAAATGGCATTCAATAAAGGTGACAAGTCCGATTCTTCCAGAGTAAGAAGAGGCGGCATGCATAGAAGAAAAAAAGTTTGCGTATTCTGCGGCGATAAGAACGGCGAGATCGATTACAAGGATGTAAACAAGTTAAAGAGATACGTATCCGAGAGAGGAAAAATCCTCCCGAGAAGAATCACAGGCAACTGCGCAAAGCACCAGAGAGCTTTAACAGTAGCGATCAAGAGAGCACGTCATATCGCTCTTATGCCGTACACGTGTGAATAATTCCTTAGAATAAGGATTTTCACTGGTAAAGTAAGGTTTTATCTAATTAATTTGAAGCATCATTTAAGCCCCTGCGTGAGAAATCACACAGGGGCTTTTTTCTATCAGCATGTCTGGCGTGAGATATTTCGTCTCCAGAAGATTCCAACACTGCCAATTCAGCATAAATTGTATAAATAATCGGGAAAGCAACATAGATAAATATAGTTGAATATGTTTTACGTCCGTGTTAGAATGAACATAGAAAACTAAAAAGCATAGCATCTGCAAGGGTGTTGGTAGCACCCTTGCAGATGTGAAAAGTGTTTAAGGGACACTTCTCACAATGGTTGCGCCACTACTATGCCATTCCATTATAGTCGAAATAATAACAATAGACAAGATGGAAATGGGGTAGGAGTTTATTTGTTGTACGAAAATGACAGCAGGAGTGTGAAGTGAAATCTTTGCACCCCTGCTTTTTAGTTTCTTCAATTGCTACACTACAATTTGTGTCTAAACGAAAAAAGTGGACCACAGGGAGGAATTGTATGAAGAAACAATATCTGGCATGGGGACTGGCAATAAGCTTGTCCATAGGAACCATATTTGGAAACAGCGGAGTTTCCTAGGCGTTTGAAAATACGAATCAGAACAAAACTGCAAATGTGGAGAAGGAAGAGAGCAGCTTTTGGGATGAGTTGGGTTTATTGACGCCGAGCAATGCGACAGAACTTATGACATCAAGTAATGCGGCAACAGAAAATACAACAAATAAACCAACTGAAACAATAGGATTAAAACAACAGTTTACGACAGAAGATGGAATCATTGTTGAGATAGATTCACAGGACATCATTCTGCCGGAAAACACACAGATCCAGGTGAAAAAGGTCGATTTAGGATCTGAGATCACAGATTCTGTGCGCTCATCAATGCAGGAAAATCAAAAAGAACTTGAACAGATTTATGCTTATGATATTTCATTCTGGAGTGATGGTGAAGAGTTTGAACCGTCTGACGGAGTGAAGGTAACATTTAAACTCCCGGATACCATGACTGGAGAACAAGTCGATGAATCAGAAATTTTCCATGTGAAAGATGGAGAAGATGTTGCTGAATTTGTTCCGAAGACGGTAGAAGGAGATCAGGAAATTAGCTGCCAGTCGGTAGGGTTCTCGGTTTATGGAATTGCGGTGGCGCAGGCTGGATATTGGATACCTATTTATACAGCAACCGATTTGCAGAACATTAAGAAAACAGGTTTGTCGAAAAACTATAAACTGATGAATGATATTGACTTGTCAGACATTGAGTGGACACCAATAGGAAATGAGGATGGTCATTATTTTCACGGTAACTTTGATGGTCAAAATTTCACAATATCAAATCTAAAAATTGAATCAAGTGATCAAAGTAAATACATAGGGCTATTTGGATGTGTAAGTGGG
>CAVFLH010000020.1:0-23878 GCA_963622995.1 uncultured Eubacteriales bacterium
GGGGTATATGTATAATATACCTATAGGGGTATGGGTTGTCAAGAAGGAAAATGGAGATATTGAAAGAAATAGAAAGTGAAAAATGGGGAGAAAAATAAATTCCGCATGCCCGATTGGAGAGTGTGTTGGTATTGGGATGGAATAGAGAAAAGTTTAGAAAAAACAACTTCAAAACAAAAACTAGCCGGATACAGTGGATGAACACATTAAAAAAATTCATCTGCCATACCCGGCTAGTGCTGTTTATTAACCCATATTGGAAAAGCGCTCCACCGCTTTCGTGAAGCTCTCGATGGTCTTATCTGCGTCCCCGTGCTCGATGCCGTCACGGACGCAGTGTTTGATGTGGCCTTCGAGAACGACCTGGCCGCATTTGTGGAGTGCGGACTTAGCCGCGTTTAACTGGGAGAGGATGTCTTCACAGGGAACGTCCTCGTCGATCATGCGGTCGATGGCCTGGACCTGGCCGATGATCTTCTTTAACCGGCGATGCAGATTCGCCGAATCCATGCATTGTTTCATAGAAAAGAACCTCCTCGGAGATGTTCATGGTTGCCGCAAAACAGGCAGCTGACCCGGGTCGTATACAGATAGGGGTATATGCATATCATATCTGCTGAAAGAAGATTTGTCAATCTGCCGCGGCAAAAGCTTATAGCCAGGTGAAATTCAGATTCTCCGCTGTTTTAAGAGAAAACTTCATTAGCTATAAGGAAGTTCAGCCGCAAAATAAAAAAAGAAAACTAAGGTACAAGTTTTAGGACGTTTCCGCTCCATATGTATTCAAGCCGCATATGTAAAGAAGGTTTTAGTAAATATTACGGTATTTCAGGCTTTTTTCCAAGCCGAACGGCCTCTAAATACTTCTGTGTTTCTTCATCCGCGTGTGTAAACAAGTAGTTTTTCGCGCTTCCGATGTGCTTCCCTTTTTCCTCAGAAATCAGCTTTCCGACACGCTCGATCTCCTCGCGGAAATCTCTCGCGGACCAGAGAATGCAGCCCTGGCTGCGGATGATGAGCTGGATCACGCCGTCGGAGGTGGCGACAGTGGTGCGGTAGCGTCTGCCGATGCGGATCGCAACTTTTTCGATGTACTGGTCGGCGGTCTCCGCTTCTTTTGTGTAGACGACGTGGATGTTGTGATATTTCTGGACCTTCTCCATACCGCCGGGAACCTTGTAGGCATCGAAGACGACGATGACGCATATTTTCCGGAATCCCTGGTAGTTGCTTAAGATGTCCATGAGTTTGTAGCGGGCGGCGTCGATGCTGACGGACGCCAGGTCGCTCAGCTCCTCCCAGGCGAAGATGATATTGTAGCCGTCAACGAGAAGGTACTCGACCTCCGGCGCCTCTTTCTCCTTCACCGGTTTCACCGGGCTGGCGTTCTTCGCACGGATCACGGTGCGGGAGTCGTAGTCGGAGGCGAGCTTCCGCTTCGGCTCGCCGTATGTACGGGTGAAGATGGCCTGGAGCTCCTTATCGTCGTAGAAAGAGAGTGAGGAACCTCCGTTTCCGCGGCTGCCGGAAGAAGAACTGGCGGTGCCATTCGCAGAGGTTCCAGAGCTGGCAGTGCTGCTGCCAGCCGCCCCGTTCGGGACCTTTCCTGCGGACACATCCGCCGCCATCGCCTGCAGCCGTTCATTCGCCTCCAGCAGCACCCGTTCCTGCTGTTCCTTCGCAAGCTGCTTTGTCAGGGGACTCTCCACATGCATATACTGCTTCACCTCATCCCACGGCACCACAAATCCTGCCCCGTGGGAGCAGAAGACGGATCCTGCCGGGTCCTGGAGGTCGAAATCGAAATCATAGCCGGAGGCCGCGATGACTTCCTCGGCGTTATGGCAAGGTTCATAGCCGGAGAGACTTAAATTCAGCCGTCCACGGCCTTTCGTGTAGGAGATCACGTCGCGCTGATAATTTCGCATCGTGGATACCGGCGCAGTTCCCGTGAGCCGGGCCATCGCCCCGTCCTGTTCCGGGGCGGAAAACTCGCCCTGCATCTGGTCCAGGTCCGCCATGGCGCGGCCGAGGTTTTCCGACGGGACTTCCAGCCGGAATGCGTAGTACGGCTCTAAGAGGACACATCCCGCCTCGCAGAGTCCCTGACGGACAGCCCGGTAGGTCGCCTGGCGGAAATCACCGCCTTCCGTGTGCTTCTGGTGGGCGCGGCCCGCAATCAGAGTAATCTTCATGTCGGTGATCTCAGAACCTGTTAAAATTCCGCGAAATCTCCTTTCTTCGAGATGTGTTAAGATCAGTCTCTGCCAGTTCTTATCCAGCATATCTTCGCTGCAGTTGGCGTCGAAGGCGAGTCCGCTTCCCGGCTCTCCGGGTTCCATTAAAAGATGGACCTCTGCGTAGTGGCGCAGCGGCTCAAAATGGCCGACGCCCTCGACAGTCTTTGCAATCGTTTCCTTATATACAATGTTTCCTTCCCCGAATCCGATCTCCACGCCGAATCGCTCCTGCACCTGGCTTTTCAGGATCTCCATCTGCACATCGCCCATGACCTGGGCCTGGATCTCGCCCAGGGCCTCGTTCCAGACGATATGGAGCTGCGGGTCTTCCTCCTCCAGCATGCGCATGTTTTTGAGCATGGTGTGGGAGTCAGTTCCAAAGGGCAGCAGGATCCGGTAAGTCAGGACAGGTTCTAGGAGCGGGAGAGCGCTCTCGGAGGCAGTTCCGAAGACCTGTCCAGGTCTCGTGTCGGAGATTCCGGTGACAGCCACCACCATGCCCGGTTCCGCCTCTTTCAACGCCTCAAACTTCGAGCCGGAGTAAAGCCGGATCTGGTTGATCTTTTCCTCGGAGTCAGGGGACAGGGAATCGCGGATCTTCAAAGTTCCGCCCGTTATCTTCAAATGTGTCATCCGGACACCTGCCTCGTCGCGGGAGATCTTAAACACTTTTGCACCGAAGTCCTTCGTGTAATCTGGACATGACGCAAACTCCCCTAAAGCGGTCAGAAATTCCCGCACGCCGGAAAGCTTCAGCGCGGAACCGAAAAAGCACGGAAAGAGCTTCTGGTCATGGATGGCTTTCCGTACATCATCCGTTTTTAAAGTACCGTCGGACAGGTAAGCTTCCAAAAGCTCTTCATCGCAGGTGGCGATCTCCTCCGCAGTTTCTTCTGGATCTTTGCAGATAGCGGCAAAAGCTTCTGCGGAAGTTGAATTCCCGGCAGACTTGGGGACGGTTGAAACCGAACGGGAAGAAGAACCGCTGGACATACTGCCATTTGCCGACTGTTCATTCATAAATGTCAGCACATCACTACTCCCTGACACTCCTGTAAAGTCCACGACCCCATGATCCAGCCGCTCCCTCAGTGACGCCAGCACCGCCTCTCGATCCGTTCCCTTCTGATCCATCTTATTCACAAAGATAAACACCGGGATCCGGTACCGTCTTAAAAGTCTCCACAATGTCTCCGTATGTCCCTGGACCCCATCGGAACCGCTGACGATGAGCACCGCGTAGTCCAGGACCTGCAGCGTCCGCTCCATCTCCGCCGAAAAGTCCACATGGCCCGGCGTGTCGAGGAGTGTCACGGAGGCATCCCCTAACGGAAAGACTGCCTGCTTCGAAAAGATCGTGATGCCCCGGGCGCGTTCCAACGCGAAGGTGTCGAGAAACGCGTCCCGGTTGTCCACGCGCCCCATTTTCTTTAATTTTCCAGTCTCATATAAAATTGCCTCGGACATGGTCGTCTTTCCAGCGTCGACATGCGCGAGGATACCGATTACAAATCGTTTCATATATTATAGGTCTGCTTTCTGTAATATAATAATAAGTAACATACTGCCTGAAAGAAAATAGAAAACGGCAGTGTAACCATAGTATATCAGAAAACAAAATCTCATGCAATGAGGCGCAGGCTCATGATCCGCCAGAATCAGCATGGATTTGTGTGAACAGACAGGTCAGTTGGGCTGGGTACTGCCCTCAAAATCATAGAAAACACCCAGAAAAGTGCACAGAAATCCCGCAAACAGGCACTTTTCCCAGCAAACCCCTTGATTTTTCAGATTTTCTATGATATGATTCTGATGATAACATAAGTAACCGGTCAAAAGAGTGGACGAAAAAGTCCACTCTTTCGTTTTGCATAACCGGAACTATCCGGCAGAAAGGCGGTGGAAACCCATGGCAAGAAGAGATGAGTATGAATCCAGGGTCGAGAAGTTCTTAACCCCGATCATGGAAGAAAACAACTATGAACTCGTGGACGTGG
Source organism: uncultured Eubacteriales bacterium (assembly GCA_963622995.1). Classification (GTDB taxonomy): domain Bacteria; phylum Bacillota; class Clostridia; order Lachnospirales; family Lachnospiraceae; genus Pilosibacter. Next base: position 4,238 of record CAVFLH010000020.1, read on the forward strand.
AGTACGTGAAGGAAGCGGGAACCTGGTACCTGAGAGCCTATATCGACAAAGAGGGCGGATTTACAGTAGATGACTGTGAGATGGTATCGAGACGCTTAAGCGACTGGCTCGATAAAGAGGACTTTATCGATGACAGCTATATCCTGGAAGTAAGCTCCCCGGGACTCGGAAGACCGTTGAAGAAAGAGAAGGACTTCAAGAGAAGCCTCGGCGAAGCAGTCGATATCAAGCTGTACCGCGCAATCGAGAGACAGAAAGACTTTTCCGGAATTCTCACGGCATATGACGCGGACACCGTAACGATCCGCTACGAGGACGGTTCCGAGAGCACATTTAATAGAAAAGATATTGCCTTAATTCGTCTGGCATTCGATTTTTAATAAGGAGGATAAAAAATGAACAAGGAACTGATGGAATCGATGAACATACTCGAAAAAGAGTATAACATCAGTAAGGACACATTGCTGGAGGCAATCGAGAATTCACTTCTCACAGCCTGCAAGAACCACTTCGGCAAGGCCGACAATGTGAAAGTCATCATTGATCCGGATGGCTGCGATTATTCCGTATATATGGAAAAAGAGGTCGTTGAGACTGTGGAGGACCCGATCACACAGATCAGCCTCGCAGACGCAAGAATGATCGCTCCGAGACATGTCGTTGGCGACATCGTCCAGATCCCCATTGATTCCCATGATTTCGGCAGAATCGCAACACAGAACGCGAAGAACGTGATCTTACAGAAGATCCGCGAGGAGAGCCGTAAATCCCAGTTAAGCGAGTGGCAGTGCAAGGAGAAAGAGGTCGTTACTGGTATCGTTCAGCGTTACATCGGCCGCAATGTCAGCGTAGACCTTGGAAAGATCGACGCGATCCTCCCGGAGGCTGAGCAGGTCAAGGGCGAGACATTCCAGAGAACAGAGCGCATCAAGGTTTATATCTTAGAAGTTAAGGACAGCCCGAAGGGTCCAAGAATCTCCGTATCCAGAACCCATCCGGACCTCGTAAGACGTCTGTTTGAGGCTGAGATCGCAGAGGTCCGCGACGGTACCGTTGAGATCCGTGCCATCGCCCGTGAGGCAGGTTCCAGAACGAAGATCGCCGTAAGCTCCACAGACCCGAACGTTGATCCGGTAGGCGCATGTGTAGGTTTAAACGGCGCGAGAGTCAACGCAATCGTAAACGAGCTCCGCGGTGAGAAGATCGATATCATCAACTGGGACGACAACCCGGCGTTCCTGATCGAGAACGCGTTAAGCCCGGCAAAGGTCATCTCCGTCGTTGCGGATGAGGACGAGAAAGAGGCACAGGTCATCGTTCCGGATTACCAGTTATCCTTAGCAATCGGTAAAGAAGGACAAAACGCGAGACTTGCCGCAAGACTTACCACCTACAAGATCGATATCAAGAGCGAGACACAGGCGAGAGAGCTTGGCCTCTTCGATGATATGGACTTCGGTGATGAGGGCTTTGAGGGCGAGTACGAGAAAGATGTAGAGCCGGCAGAGGACGAAGCTCCGGCAGAGGAAACTTCCGAAGCACAGGCTGAGACAGAAGAATAGGAGAGAAGGGAACGACCACAGTGAGTACAGTAAAGAAGGTTCCGCAGAGACAGTGCATCGGCTGCGGTGAAATGAAAAACAAGCGGGAGCTGATCCGTGTCTTAAAAGGTACTGACGACGTGATTTCCATTGACGCGACTGGAAGAAAAAACGGACGCGGCGCATATATCTGCCCATCCATGGCATGCTTTGAAAAGGCAGTGAAGAGCCGGGGACTGGAACGCTCCTTTAAAATGGCAATTCCAAAAGAAGTCTACGAGAGTCTGAAAAAGGAGATGGAACAGATCAATGAACAGAAATAAGGTCCTTGGCCTTTTAGGCCTGGCGGAGAAAGCCGGCAAGGTAAGAAGCGGCGAGTTCTCCACAGAGAAGGCAGTGAAGTCCGGAAAAGCCGGACTGGTGATCGTATCGGAAGAATCTTCGGACAACACAAAAAAAATGTTCCGGAACATGTGTACTTACTATAAGGTCCCGTACTTTGAGTTCGGAAGCAAGGGAGAGCTCGGGCACATCCTGGGAAAGCAGATGAGAGCGTCCCTGGCTGTGATCGACGAGAACTTTTCCAATGCGTTGTTAAAGCAGATCGATGCAAACGGAGGTAGCGAGCGTGAGTGAGTTTGAAAAGGATTTAGGAAAGAAAAAAGAGGGAACAGATACATTGAATCAGAATCAGGAGAATTCCACAAAGCCGGCAGTTCCGGCTGAGGGAGAAAATAATGCGCCGGCAGCACCGGCAAAGAAGCGTATTGCGGCAGTTTACCGTCCGCAGAACAGCACACAGAAACGTCCGGCAGGAAACCGCCAGCAGGGCGGCCAGAGACCGGCAAGACCAAATAACGGTTCCGGCATGCAGGTAAGACCGACGACAAACAGCGCACCGGCAGCACCGGCAAAGGCAGCAGAGATTGCAGCAGCACCGGCACCGGAGAAGAAGGCTGAGGCACCGAAGACAGAGGCACAGGATCTTCGCGAGAATGTCCGTCCGTTTCCGAACCAGAGCCGTCCGGAAGGACGTCAGGGCTTCCAGCCGAGAGAGAGCCGTCCGTTCCCGGGACGCGACGGAAACCGTGAAGGCGGAAGAGATAACCGCCAGGGCGGCTACCAGGGCAACAGAGACAACAATCGTCAGGGCGGCTACCAGGGCAGCAGAGATAACAACCGTCAGGGTGGCTACCAGGGCAACCGTGACAACAATCGTCAGGGCGGCTATCAGGGTAACAGAGATAACAACCGTCAGGGCGGCTACCAGGGCAACAGAGACAACAACCGTCAGGGTGGCTACCAGGGCAACAGAGATAACAATCGCCAGGGCGGCTACCAGGGCAGCCGTGATAACAACCGTCAGGGTGGCTACCAGGGAAGAAACGATGGCAACCGTCAGGGCGGTTACCAGGGCCGAAATGACGGCAATCGTCAGGGCGGCTATCAGGGCAGAAACGACAACCGCCAGGGCGGAAACAGAAGCGGCATGAGCATTCCGAAGCCGTCCTTCGATACACCGCTTGCACAGAAGCAGCAGAACACAAAGCAGAGCAAGAACGCTTACAAGAAAGAGCATGACGCAAAGAAAGACCGCGACATGGAAATGAAAGGCAAGGCAGGAAAGGGCCAGAAGGGCGTAAAAGCTCCGGTTATGCCGCCGCAGCCGAAGAAGGAAGAGGCGAAGGTCGAGGAGATCAAGACCATCGTAATTCCGGAGGTGATCACCATCAAAGAACTCGCGGACAAGATGAAATTACAGCCGTCCGCGATCGTTAAGAAGCTCTTCTTACAGGGCACCATCGTTACGATCAACCAGGAGATCGACTTCGAGAAAGCCGAAGAGATCGCTATGGAGTACGATGTTCTCTGCGAGAAGGAGAAGAAGGTCAACGTCATCGAGGAACTCTTAAAAGAGGAAGAAGAGGACGAGAAGGACATGGTTCCGAGACCGCCGGTCATCTGCGTAATGGGTCATGTCGACCACGGTAAAACCTCCCTTCTTGACGCGATCCGCCAGACAAACGTAACCTCCAGAGAGGCAGGCGGTATCACACAGCACATCGGTGCTTATGTCGTTGACTACAACGGACAGAAGATCACATTCCTCGATACACCGGGACACGAGGCATTCACAGCAATGCGTATGCGCGGTGCCCAGGCAACGGATATCGCGATCCTCGTTGTCGCAGCGGACGACGGTGTTATGCCGCAGACCATTGAGGCCATCAACCACGCGAAAGCTGCAGGCGTTGAGATCATCGTTGCTGTCAACAAGATCGATAAGCCGAGTGCAAACGTAGAGAGAGTAAAACAGGAGTTATCCGAGTATGAGTTAATTCCTGAGGACTGGGGCGGAAGCACCGTATTCGTACCGGTTTCCGCACATACAAAAGAGGGAATCCCGGAACTTCTCGAGATGATCCTCTTAACAGCAGAAGTAAAAGAGTTAAAGGCAAACCCGAACCGCCGCGCAAGAGGTCTCGTGATCGAGGCGCAGCTTGATAAGGGAAGAGGACCGGTAGCAACTGTACTTGTACAGAAAGGTACCTTAAAGGTCGGTGACGCTATCGCCGCTGGCTGCTGCTACGGTAAAGTCCGTGCCATGATGGATGATAAGGGCAACCGTGTCAAAGAGGCTGGCCCGTCCACTCCGGTTGAGATCCTTGGACTCAATGACGTTCCGAACGCAGGTGAGGTATTCATCGCGCATCAGAACGAGAAAGAGGCAAGAAGCTTCGCGGAGACATTCATCGCAGAGAGCAAGAACAAGCTCATCGAAGATACAAAGGCAAAACTTTCCTTAGACGACCTGTTTTCCCAGATCAAGGCCGGAAATGTCAAGGAGCTTCCGATCATCGTAAAAGCCGATGTACAGGGCTCCGTAGAGGCTGTAAAACAGAGTCTCGTAAAGCTTTCCAACGAGGAAGTTGTTGTCAAAGTCATCCACGGCGGCGTTGGCGCGATCAACGAGTCCGACGTTACACTTGCATCTGCTTCCAACGCGATCATCATCGGTTTCAACGTTCGTCCGGACGCACAGGCGAAGTCCATCGCGGACCGCGAGAAGGTCGACATGCGTCTGTACCGCGTTATCTACCAGGCGATCGAGGATGTAGAGGCTGCCATGAAGGGTATGCTGGATCCGGTATTCGAGGAGCAGGTAACCGGTCATGCAGTTGTCCGCCAGACATTCAAGGCATCCGGAGTCGGCACCATCGCTGGTTCCTATGTGCTTGACGGTAAGATCACCCGCGGAAGCAAGGCCCGCATCACAAGAGACGGCGAGCAGATCTTCGAGGGACCGCTTGCATCCTTAAAGCGTTTCAAGGACGACGTGAAGGAAGTCAACGCAGGTTACGAGTGCGGTCTTGTATTCGAGGGATTCAACGATCTCCAGGAAGACGATATGATCGAAGTTTATATCATGGTAGAGGTGCCGAGATAGGTTTTAATTTAAAAGAGGTAATATCATGAGAAAAAACAGTGTGAAAAATATCAGGATCAACGGCGAAGTCCAGAAAGCTCTGAGCGAGATCATTCGCTCTGAGCTCAAGGACCCGCGCGTTCATCCGATGACAAGCGTGGTCCAGGTCTCGGTCACACCGGACCTTAAGATCTGCAAGGCGTACATCAGCGTTCTTGCGGACGAGGAGCAGGCGAAAGATACGATCCGCGGCTTAAAGAGCGCGGAGGGTTTTATCAGAACCCAGCTTGCGAAGAAGGTAAACCTCCGGAATACTCCGCAGATCTTCTTCGTGCTGGACCAGTCCATCGAGTACGGCGTCCGCATGTCCAAGCTCATCGATGAGGTGACAAAGGATATGCCGGAGGAGCAGGAAGACGACGGAACTGAGAGCGAAAACTAAACGAAGGAATCGGTCTGCGGGGAAAACGCGCGGACCGGAACGTACTGAAATCATATAGAGGAATCCGGCCAGACGCGCACAACGCGGATTCTGCCGGATTTTTCTGGTTTTTATATCACAACACACATTAAGGGAGGCGGAACTTTTGGGAATTCTTGATGAGATGCTGGAAGGAAAGAAGACCATTGTGATCTTAGGACATGTAAATCCGGATGGGGACTGTATCGGTTCCTGCCTGGGGCTCTATAATTATCTGAAAGAAAATTATAAGGGACTTGAGGTTTCGGTGTATCTGGAAAAAATGGGAGTGAAATTCTCTTATCTTTCAGGTTACAATGATGTACACACAGAATACGACGACACAAAAACATTTGACCTTTGCATCACATCGGATGCCAGCGACGTTCCGCGTCTGGGCGTTTTCGCCCCGTACCGGGAGACGGCAAAAGACACGTTCTGCATTGACCACCACATCACAAACAAGGGAATGTGCAGAGTCAATGTGATCGAGAGCTGGGCAAGCTCCGCAAGCGAGGTGCTGTTCCGCCTTCTCGACAAGGAAAAGATCAGCAAAGCAGTCGCGGAGTGCCTGTATACGGGAATCGCCCATGACACCGGTATCTTCAAGTTCTCCAACACATCGAGACAGACCATGGAGATCGCCGGATTCTTAATGGAAAAGGGCATCGATTTCCCGAAGATCATCGACGACAGCTTTTTCGCGAAGACCTACGGTCAGGCGAAGCTTCACGGCCGGGCTGTTCTCGACAGTGTCCGGATTCTGGATAACCGCTGTGTATACACGGTTGTCACTACGGATGAGTTGAAGGAATACGGCTGCACCGTAAAGGCAACGGACGGAATCGTTGACCAGCTCCGCATTATCGAGGGCATCGAGATCGCGTTCCTGCTGTACCAGACGGGAAATCCGGATGAGTACAAGGTGAGTCTCAGAACGAACTCTGCAGTGGATGTGAGCCGGATCGCTCAGAGCTTTGGCGGCGGCGGACATGTGAAGGCCGCAGGCTGCACGATGACAGGAAAGCCGGAGGAGATCGTTGAGAAGATCAGCGGAAAGATCCTGGAGCAGTGGGAAGAACTCAAGTAACGAACACCGGAGGAAAGAATGTACGACGGAATTATTAACGTATATAAAGAAAAAGGATTCACCTCCCACGATGTCGTGGCGAAGATGCGGGGGATCCTGGGACAGAGAAAGATCGGTCATACGGGAACTCTGGATCCGGCGGCGGAGGGAGTTCTTCCAGTGTGTGCCGGAAAGGGCACAAAGCTCTGCGACATGCTGACCGACCATGATAAGACATACCGGGCTGTTCTTCTTCTGGGAACCGAGACGGACACGGAGGACACGACGGGTACCGTGCTGGAGACGAAAAACACATCCGGCCTCACAGAAAGCGCGGTGCGGGATACCGTCCTCTCCTTTATCGGGGATTACGCCCAGGTTCCGCCGATGTACTCGGCGTTAAAGGTTGACGGAAAGAAGCTCTATGAGCTTGCGAGAGAGGGAAAGACCGTGGAGCGGAAAGCGCGCCCGGTTAAGATCTTCGATATCCAGATCGAGAAGATGGAGCTCCCGGAGGTCACGATGACCGTGTCCTGCTCAAAGGGAACTTATATCCGCACCCTATGCCATGATATCGGCGCGAAGCTCTCTGTCGGCGGTTGTATGAAGGAGCTGCTTAGGACAAAGGTGGGCCGGTTCGAGATCTCGGAGAGCCTGACACTCGATGAACTTCAGAAGTTAAAAGAGGAAGACCGGCTGGCGGAAGTCGTACTTCCGGTGGAGGAAGTCTTTAAGGAGCTTCCGGAGATCCGCTCGGATACGGAGGAGCTTGATAAGCTCTTAAGGAACGGAAATCCGTTCCGCAGCCGCGCGGTAAAAGATGTAAAAGGCGGGGACATGTTCCGCGTTTACCATTCGGATGGAACCTTTATCGGGGTGTTTAAGTACGACGAAGAGAAACACATGTACTATCCGGAAAAAATCTTTCTGGGAGGAAATTGACATGCAGTACATCGCGGGAACAAAAGAGTTTCAGATCAAAGAGAAGACAGTCGTCAGCATCGGCAAATTTGACGGTCTTCACAGGGGACACCAGAAGCTGATGCATGAAATGTTAAAATGGAAGGAACAGGGCTTTAAGATCGCCGTGTTCACCTTCGCGACACCGCCGGGAACCCTGGTAAAGGGAAAGATGCAGACCATGATCATGACGAACCCGGAGCGGGAGATGCTTTTGGAGAGAGCCGGTGTGGACTACATCGTGGAATACCCGTTCGATGAGGAAGTGTGCCATATGGCGCCGGAGAAGTTCGTCTCCGACATCCTGGTGGGACGCATGAACGCCGGGGTCATCGTTTCCGGTCCGGACTGCCACTTTGGATACAAAGCGGCGGGGGACTGCGCAATGTTGGAGCAGCTCTCGGAAAAGTACGGATACCGCTATTTTATCGTGGATAAGGAGCGGGATGAGGAAGGAAAGATCATCAGCAGCACCTACATCCGTGAGATGCTGGCGGATGGGAATATCATAAAGGCAAACGATCTTTTAGGATATTATTACTTTGTCACCGGAACGGTGAAGCATGGAAACGCCATCGGCCATAAGAAGTTATATCCGACAGCGAACCTGATCCCGCCGGCGGTGAAGCATCTGCCGAAGTTCGGCGTCTATGTGACGAGGGTGACCGTGGACGGAAAAACATACGGCGGACTCACCAATGTGGGGGCGAAACCTACGATCTCCGGGGAAAACCCAGTCGGAGTGGAGACATACCTCTATGATTTCGAGGGGGCTCTCTACGGAAAAGACATGAAAGTGGAGCTTCTCGACTTTGTGAGACCGGAGATGAAATTTGAGTCTATAGACGCGTTAAAAGCGCAACTGGACCATGATATCAAGGAGTGCCAGAGAAGATATTTAGAGTTTGCATAGATTTTCAGGCAGCCGAATGTGACGTTCATAAATATCGGAAAAGTATCATAAAAGAAAAGATATCGTCCGATTCTCTAAGAGGGAAGCGGGCGTATCTTATGAAATATGGAGAAGGAAGAATTGGAGTTAGAAAATAAGCCGGAAGGCGGGGAAAAAGAAAAGCAGGCGCCGGAACAGAAGCCGGCGATGACATATGCGGAATTCAAGGCCCAGAAGGGAAGAAAACGGGGAAAGAACCGCGGTTCTGGAATCAATAAGGACCTGGCGGTGAAGATCGCGGCCGTGTGCGGCGGAGTGGTCGTTCTCGTGGGAGCCGTTGGCGGCGGCCTCTACTGGCATGAATCTTTAAAATATCAGACATGTTTCTTACCCGGAACCATCGTTGACGGTATGGATGTGACGGGAAAGACGGCGGCGGAAGTGGAAGACGCCATTATGGAGCAGTTGAAGGGCTACACGCTGACCATCAACGGCCGCGAGGACCTTTCCGAGTCCATCACCGGGGAGAGCGTGGGACTCTACGCGGAGTTCGATGACACGTTAGACAAGGCCATTGCCGCCCAGAAGCCGATGGACTGGGGAAAATACTGGTTTGGAAAAGCGGTGAATGAGGTAAATACAGACGCCCTGCTCCGCTACAGCGATGATATGTTAAGTGAAGCGGTTGATAGTCTTTCCTGCATGGATAAGGAAAATATGAGAGAGCCGGAGGATGCGAAGATCTCCGACTATGATTCTGCCACCGGGTCCTACTCGATCGTGAAAGAGGATGAGGGCACGGAACTTCAGGAAGACAAGGTGAAAGAGGCGGTGGCGACAGCCATCATGTCCCTGGCGGAGAGTGTGGATCTCGAGGAGCAGGGATGCTATCTGGCTCCGGCGGTGACCTCCGAGGATGAGAACTTAAAGGCAGCCTGCGAGACCATGAACAAGTATGTGGGATCGAAGATCACATACAAGTTTGGGGATAAATCGGAGACACTGAACGGAAATGAGATCCATAACTGGCTGACCGTAAACGGAACGAACGTCAGTGTCAGCGAGTCGAAGGCGGCGGAGTATGTCAAGAACCTGGCATCCACCTACAATACCGCGTATAAGCCGAAGACATTGAAGACATCCTACGGAAAGACGGTGACCATCACCGCCGGAAACTATGGATGGAAGATCGACCAGACGAAGGAGACGGCGGCTCTCGTGAGCCTCATCAAAAACGGGGAGCAGACGTCGAGGGAGCCGGAATATTCCCAGAAGGCCGCGAGCCATTCTGAAAATGACTACGGAAATACATATGTGGAGATCAACCTGACGGCACAGCACCTGTATTTCTATGTGAACGGAAAGCTTCTTGTGGAGTCGGATTTCGTGTCCGGAAACGCCGCAAAGGGCTGGAGTACCCCGGCGGGTGCTTATTCCATCACGTATAAGCAGAGGAACGCGACGTTAAAGGGCCAGGGATACGCGACTCCTGTTTCCTTCTGGATGCCGTTCAACGGCGGAGTCGGCCTGCACGACGCGAACTGGAGAAAGACCTTTGGCGGAACGATCTATAAGACGAACGGATCCCACGGCTGCGTCAACCTGCCGCCGGCGGTGGCGAAGACCATCTACGAGAGTATCTCCGCGGGAGATCCGGTCCTGTGCTACCACTTAGACGGAACGGAGAATTCCAAGACAAGCGGAACGAAGAAGAATGAGACGGCGGAGACGACGGCAGCTGCAACGGCAGCACCTGAGACCACGGCGGCTCCTGAGACGACCGCAGCACCTGAGACAACGGCAGCGCCGGAAACGACAGCAGCCGGACCGTCCGTGCCTGAGACCACGGCAGCTGAGACGACACCTGCAGTGACGGCGGGCGGAGACCGCGAGAGCTTTGGCCCGGGATTTGTTCAGGAGACAGAAGGGACGACGGAGCAGGAAGTCGGACCTGGATTTTAGAATCAGTTTAAATAGAAAGCAGTTCAATTCCGTGGTATTTTATCATGGTTTGAACTGCTTTTTTCAGCATTTATGGGTCTGAATGAAACTGCTGATGGAAGACACCGCTGGCCCATTTTAGGGAAATTTTGGTCTGGGAGATTCTGGAGCTTTTTATGAAAAAACATATTTACTTTTAAAAACAGGTATGCTATACTGTCGGAGTATGTAAAAGCGCCGACGCTCGGTCAGCGGATAACTCCAACCGGGACCTGGTGATCGGTAAGTTTAAAGAATTTAAGGAGGAAATCACAATGATTTCAAAGGAAAAGAAAGCAGCTATTATCGCTGAGTACGGCAGAAAACCGGGAGACACAGGTTCACCGGAAGTTCAGATCGCAATTCTTACAGAGAGAATCGCAGAGCTCACAGAGCACTTAAAAGTTAACCCGAAAGATCATCATTCCAGACGTGGTCTTCTTATGATGGTAGGTCAGAGACGTGGTCTTCTTGCATACCTTAAGAAATCTGATCTTGAAGGATACCGTGCTCTTATTGAGAAGTTAGGCATCAGAAAGTAATAGCAGACTTATGGGTGGAGCGCATGATTTCGTGTACTCCACCTTTGTATTATTTGCTGTGAACATGCTGCAGGGCAGCTGATGCAAAACTGCGGCGGCAAAAGTTGCCGGGGTTGGTTTATGATGACAAATGACGGAAGAAACTTCCGAGACCGCTAAAGTAGGCATGAGCGTTCCTTGGCGGTTCGTGTTTAGTTTAGTAGTTTCGGGTAACTGTTCGGTAGGTCTGCGCACTCGCTGCGCTGACCGTAAGAAAGCATAGGCTGGCAGGCAAAAATCCCATCGACGCAGTCGATTTGGAATGGATTTTTGCTTGTATCTGTGAAGGCACTGAACAGATACTTTCGGCTTCTTCTGTCGCAACATTTAAGAAAAGGAGACGAAGCCATGTTTAAGAGTTTTTCCATGGAACTTGCAGGACGTACCCTTACCGTTGAGGTAGGCCGCGTAGCAAAGCAGGCAAACGGTGCAGCATTCATGCACTACGGCGATACAGTTGTTCTTTCTACCGCAACTGCATCTGATAAGCCGAGAGACGGAATCGATTTCTTCCCGTTAAGCGTAGAATATGAAGAGAAATTATATTCTGTAGGAAAGATCCCGGGCGGATTCACAAAGAGAGAGGGAAAAGCATCTGAGAATGCAACTCTTACTTCCCGTGTTATCGACCGTCCGATGCGTCCGTTATTCCCGAAGGACTACAGAAACGACGTAACACTTGATAACATCGTTATGTCCGTTGACCCGGAGTGCAGCCCGGAGCTCACAGCTATGCTCGGTTCCGCGATAGCTACCTGCATTTCCGATATCCCGTTCGACGGTCCGTGCGCAATGACTCAGGTAGGTCTGATTGACGGCGAGTTCATTATCAACCCGACATCCGCTCAGAAGAAAGTATCTGACCTTGCACTTACCGTTGCATCCACAAGAGAGAAAGTTATCATGATCGAGGCCGGCGCGAAGGAAGTTCCGGAGCAGACCATGATTGATGCGATCTTCAAGGCACACGAAGTAAACCAGGAGATCATCAAGTTCATCGACCGCATCGTTGCTGAGTGCGGCAAAGAAAAGCACACTTACGAGAGCTGCGCAATTCCGGATGAGCTGTTTGCTGCGATCAAAGAGATCGTTCCGCCGGCTGAGATGGAAGAGGCTGTATTTACAGACGAGAAGCAGAAACGTGAGGAGAACATCCGCCAGATCACAGAGCGTCTCGAAGAGGCATTCGCTGAGAACGAAGAGTGGCTTCCGCTTATCGGACAGGCTGTTTACCAGTATCAGAAGAAGACCGTAAGAAAGATGATCTTAAAAGACCACAAGCGTCCGGATGGCCGCCGCATCGACGAGATCCGTCCGTTAGCAGCAGAGATCGATATTCTTCCGCGCGTACACGGTTCAGGTATGTTCACACGTGGACAGACTCAGATCTTAAATGCCTGCACACTGGCTCCGCTTTCCGAGGCACAGCGTCTTGACGGTCTTGATGAGAATGAGACAACAAAGAGATATATGCACCACTATAACTTCCCGTCCTTCTCCGTAGGCGAGACAAAGCCGTCCAGAGGACCGGGACGCCGTGAGATCGGTCATGGCGCTCTTGCTGAGCGTGCACTTGTACCGGTACTTCCGAGCGAGGAAGAGTTCCCGTACGCGATCCGTACTGTATCTGAGACAATGGAGTCCAACGGTTCCACATCCCAGGCCAGCATCTGTGCATCTTCCCTGTCTCTTATGGCAGCAGGTGTTCCGATCAAGACTATGGTAGCTGGTATCTCCTGTGGTCTTGTAACAGGCGAGACAGACGACGATTATATCGTTCTTACCGATATCCAGGGTCTTGAGGACTTCTTCGGAGACATGGACTTCAAGGTAGGCGGTACTCACGAGGGTATCACAGCGATCCAGATGGATATCAAGATCCACGGTTTAACACGCCCGATCATCGAGGAGGCGATCAGACGCTGCCGTGAAGCCCGTATCTACATCATGGACAATATCATGGCTCCGGTTATCTCTGAGCCGAGAAAGACTCTGTCCAAGTACGCTCCGAAGATCACACAGATCACCATCGATCCGGCTAAGATCGGCGATGTAGTCGGCAAGCAGGGTAAGGTCATCAACAAGATCATCGAGGAGACAGGCGTTAAGATCGACATCACAGACGACGGTGCGGTAAATGTTTGCGGCACTGACCAGGAGATGATCGACAAGGCCATCGCTACCATCAAGAACATCGTAACAGATGTTGAGCCGGGCATGATCTACACAGGTAAAGTTGTCCGCATCATGGAGTTCGGCGCGTTCGTTGAGCTTGCTCCGAACAAGGATGGTATGGTTCATATCTCCAAGCTCTCCGACAAGCGTGTAGCAAAGGTCGAGGATGTTGTAAACATCGGCGACGAGGTTACCGTAAGAGTCGTTGAAGTAGACCGCATGGGCAGAATCAACCTGACTATGAGACCGGAAGATATGACCGCAGACCTTGAGAAGTTAACACGTCCGGAAAGACGCGAGAGAAGCGACCGCCCGGAGAGACGTGACGACAGAAGAGGCGGACGCCGCGACGACAGACGTGAGCGTTCTGAGAAGAAGGAAGATAACGAGTAATTTAAATACTTGTGAATAAATACATGGGCCGCAGCCTGCAGCGTTTGCTTTGCAGCCTGCGGCTCATGTTGATTTACGCGGGCCGCAAGGCAGAAACCGTATTTGTATGAGAACTTTGCAGCTGCCGCGATAACTTGAAAAGATCGGAGAGGAGAAAATCATGACATTTACATATCCTGCCGTATTTACAAAGAAGGAAGATGGAAACGGTTATCATGCATTCTTCCCGGATCTGGAGATGTGCGAGGCTGATGGTGCCGATTTAGAGGACGCTATCGAGAATGCCAGAGACGCAGCCCAGAACTGGATCAGTGTGGAGCTGGAAGAGTTTGAGGGTGACCTGCCGTTTGCTACCCATGTGGATGATATTGAGCTTGCGGAGAATCAGGTTGCGAAGCAGATCATGGTAAAAATTAAGTTTTTGCCGGACAGTGACTGATCGGAAGAACCAGACACAGGAAGTTGCAAAAGAGCCGCTTCGGTTCGCATGCGGCTGTGACAAAAGACATATAAATAAGATCCCCGGAATAGGATTGTAACAAAATCCATGATGGGGATCTTATTTTATGTTCAGACGTTTGCCAAGGCGCGCGAGAAAGGTGCTTACGGTGCTGGGAGTCCTGACGGTGATCTTGGGCGGGATCGCGGCATTTACTGGATGTCAATCTGGAAATTCTGAGGAGAAACAGGGAGAGGACCTGGAGTTCACGGTCACCGGGGAGGCGGATATCCCGGCGGCGTTAAAGGAGCTGATCGACAAAAAGCGGGAAAAACCATTCAAGCTTACATATGCGGACGGGCAGGAAATGTATATCGTCATCGGCGAGGGCCCTCAGAAGGGCGGCGGCTACAGTGTGGCGGTGAAGGCGCTCTATGAGACGGACAATTCCATCGTGATCCGCACGGAGCTTCAGGGTCCGGAAGCCGGGGAGGCGAAAGGGACGGAGAACTCCTACCCGGTGCTGATCGTGAAGACGGAGTATCGGGATAAACCGGTGGTGTTCCAGTAAAATAATGCAGAAAAGACAGGACTAATGTAAAACTTCAGCACTTTACTTTAATAACTTTTTCTGTTAGAATACTTGTAATTGGCGATTGATTTCATTAAGAAAATTATGAATTATGGAATGTGTTATACCCCGCGGCGAGCCTGCATGTGTGATACGGACTCAAATCGTGGAGATAATGCGTATGATAGACAGAGAGAGTATATTTTGAGGGATTACAGCAGGAGGAGAGGAAAACATGTTGTTAAAAGATATCTGGCTTGACATAAAGGCGGTTCAGGAGAGAGATCCGGCGGCGAGAAGCGCGCTGGAGGTCCTGCTTTTATACCAGGGAGTCCATGCCCTGATCTGGCACCGGATCGCCCACTGGTTCTGGACCCACAATATGCGATTCATCGGTCGCCTGATCTCCCAGATAGCCAGATTTTTCACCCTGATCGAGATCCATCCGGGCGCGGTCCTGGGACATGGGATCCTCATCGATCACGGCTGCGGCATCGTCATCGGCGAGACCACGGTGGTGGGCGACAACTGCACGATCTACCAGGGCGTGACACTGGGCGGCGTCGGAACAAAGAAGGGAAAACGCCATCCGACCATCGGAAACAATGTCCTCATCGGGGCAGGCGCGAAGATCCTCGGCGCCTTCGAGGTGGGTGACAACTGCCAGATCGCGGCGAACGCGGTTCTTTTAAAGCCTCTGGAGGAAAACAGCACGGCAGCCGGAATCCCTGCGAGACAGGTCAAAAAAGACGGCGTGCCGGTAAAAGACCCGTCAAAGAAGATCAACATGGAACACATCTGCAAGATGCAGGAGACCATCGATGAGCTGGAGCAGCGGGTGAAAGAGCTGGAGAAAGAGCTGGAAGAGGCGAAGGCGGAACTATAGAGGGATAGAAGCAGATATCAGTACGACTCTGCGGATGTTCATTAAGCGTGCATACGAGTTACAGGGCTGAAAATAACAACGGCATAAAATTATCACTGCCATCATACAATTTTCCAAAAGCATAGTTGTATCTATTGAGCGGATACGTGTGGCTTTGGAAAGGTATGGTGGCGTTTTTATGATGGAACTTTTGAAGAAACATATCCACATGAACCGTCGCAGGGGGAACGTCACGTCCCAGATGACCCTGGACGACGATTTCAATGTGCCGGACTCCATGGACGATGTGGAAGAACTGATCATGGAGAACGGGGAGGTAAGGATCGAGTCGGTGAAGAACCCCGGCGAGAAGGCGGAGATCAGTGGAAAACTGGAATTCAGGATCCTATACCGGCGGCCCGGCGGGGAACTCACGGCCTTAGCTGGCAGCATCCCGTTTACGGAGACCGTACATATGCCGGGGCTTGCGGAGAATGACTACGTGCAGGCGGGCTGGGAGTTAGATGACCTGAATGTGGGCCTCATCAACTCGAGAAAGTTAAACGTCAAGGCGCTTGTGACCCTGGAACTCAAGGCAGACGAGATCCGGGACATGGAGGCGGCGTCGGATGTGAAGTTTGACGGCGAGGTGGAGGTCCTGAAGAAGACGCTGACCGTGGCGGCCATCGCTGTTCGGAGGCGGGACACGTTCCGGGTGCGGAAAGTCCTTACGATCCCTGGAAACGATCCGGACGCGGAGACGCTTTTGTGGCAGGATATGCGGCTTCAGGATGTGGAGACGAAGCCGCTCGACGGGAAGATCCATATCAACGGCGATCTTCTGGTATTCGCGGTCTACTCCGCGGGCGGCGGGCAGATGCCGGTGCAGTGCTTCGAGGAGACGGTGCCGTTTTCCGGGGATGTGGAGCTTGCGGAAGCCGCGGAGGACATGATCCCATTTATCACGGTGAAGCTGGTGCACCGGGACCTGGAGCTGCAGCCGGATTCCGACGGGGAGATGCGGGAGATCTCCGTGGACGCGGTCATGGAACTGGATATCAGGCTCTACGAGGAGGAACAGGTGGAACTCCTGGGAGACCTCTATGCCCTGGACCGGGAGGCGGTTCCGGAGACGGGGACGGTGTGCTTTGACACGCTGGCGGTGCGGAATCAGGTGAAGACGAAGATCCAGGAGAAGGTCCAGCTCACCGGACGACAGCGGATCCTGCAGGTCTGCCACAGCGACGGGGACGTAAAGATCGACGAGGTCCAGATCAAGGAGGACGGGATCCACATGGACGGGGTCCTGGAGGTCCGTCTTTTGTACCTGACGGCGGATGACCAGGCGCCTGTGGGAGCGGCGTCAGAGGTTCTGCCGTTCCATCTGATGGCGGCCGCGGATGGCCTGACGCAGGATGTGGTTTATGAGATCGAGCCGGGGATTTCCGGGCTCACCGCGGTCATGGCAGGCGGGGACGCCGTGGAAGTGAAGGCACAGATCACAGCGGATGTACTGGTGTTAAAGCCTGTCTGCGAGCAGACGGTGCTGAGCGTGGCGGAGGAGCCGTTGGACACAGAGCGGCTTAAAAAAATGCCGGGGATCATCGGGTATGTGGTGAAGCCGGGTGACAGTCTCTGGAAGATTGCCAGGATGTTCCACACCAGCGTGGAACGGATCATGGAGTTAAACCACCTGTCGGACAGCACGATCCGGCCGGGCGACAGATTGATTTTGGTGAAAACAGTGCAGGGATAGAGCTGGTACTATATGTATCCGTTTGCCGGTGTTGTTTTTCAGAAGAAATTCAGTGCAAAATGCGGCAATGTTTCATTTTCCCCGAATGTCTGGTTGCAATTCGGGGAAAATTTTATATAATGGTATGAGTGGGATTTTCTGCTCGCAGAAAAACTGACATCGGTCAGGAGTGACAGAAGGTTATAGAATATGACAGGGCTGGTAACAGAAGAATGGCCCTGTAACGATCTAAGAACTGCGGCATAAAATAACAGTACCACAGCAAATCACATCAAAGGCATCCCGATGCTTTCATATAGATTCCGCGGGCTCAGGCTTTCGGAGGACGGCGATGGATTCCATGGTTCCATTGCCGTTTACATAACATGCAAAGTGTCAGAAATCCGGGAATGCCGGGGCAGAATACAGGCAGGTGCCGGTATCGCCGTGAAATGGAGAATGACAGATGAACTACACATATCTTCTGGAATGTTCCGACGGGACGCTCTACTGCGGCTGGACGAACGATCTGGAAAAACGGGTGAAGGCGCACAATTCCGGGCGCGGGGCGAAGTACACGAAGCCCAGACGGCCGGTGCGGCTTGTGTGGTATGAAACTTTCGAGACAAAGGAAGAGGCTATGAGCCGGGAAGTGAAGGTAAAACAGCTTTCCCGGAAACAGAAGGATGAACTGGTGGCAAATGGGCCGATCAGGGAGCCGAATTCCTGAAAATCTCCGTAAGCGTGCGGCAGAGCTTTGCTTATTGCACTGACCGCAGGAAAACATCATATAGAAGGCAGAAATCCATCGATTTTTGGAATGGATTTTTGCTAGTATCTGCGAGAAAATCGAACAGATACGGAATACAGGGAGAAAATATTTATGATTCGTACTTTAAAAAAGAAACTGGCAAAGGTGCTCTGCGGCGTACTCGTGTTTGCTCAGATGGGAACGATGCAGGCTTTCGCGAGACCTGACTGGCCATCCGACACGGGAATCGAAGCGGAGGCGGGAGCCGTCATGGACGTGGACACCGGAACGATGCTTTTCGGACAGAACAGCCATGTGGAATACTATCCGGCGAGTATCACAAAGATCCTCACAGCCCTCGTGGTTCTGGAACATGCGGACCTTTCCGACACGGTCACTTATTCGGACAAGGCCATGAACTCCGTTGAGGCGGACAGCGGAAATAAGCTGAGCCTCGTGGCGGGAGACACCATGACCGTTGAGGACTGTCTCTACGCGCTGCTTCTGGCATCCGTCAACCAGGCTGCAAACGCCCTGGCGGAACATGTGGCCGGCAGCATCCCGGACTTTGTGGACATGATGAACGCGAAGATCGCAGAGCTCGGATGCACGGAGAGCCATTTCGCGAACCCGTCGGGTCTCAACAATGATGACCAGGTGGTTACGGCCTATGATATGACGAAGATCGCGGCTGCGGCCTACAGTAACCCGAAGCTTCTGGAGATCAGCTCCGCGAAGTCATGGAAGGTGGGACCGACGACAAACAACCCGGACGGGGCCAGCGTGCGGAATGAGCACCGGCTCGTGGTCACGGAGGACACTTCCAGCGAGTATTACTGCCCGGAGGCAGTTGCCGGAAAGACCGGATATCTCTTAAAAGCAGGAAATACCCTTGTTACATACGGTGAGAAAGATGGAAGACGCGTCGTTTCCGTCATTTTAAAAGGAAGTCCGAGACAGTATTTCATCGATGGAAAATCACTTCTGCAGTTTGGCCTGAACCGGTTCCAGAACGTGGATATCGAGGAGAATGAGACGAGATATGTCACAGGAGAGGACCAGGTTGATGTAAACGGGACAAGCTACGCGCCGTCCGACCTGGCGATCCAGGCAGGAAAGAAGATCACACTTCCGAAGGATGCCACATTCGCGGACGCGGAGTTAAGCCTCGGCGCAGTTCCTGACGGAGCGCCGGAGGGAACGGTCGGAGTGCTCAACTACATTTACAATGAGAGAAAGATCGGTTCCGCGTACCTGATGACGAAGGCGGGGGCGGAAGCTCTTGCGGCTGCGGAGGCAGCAGGGGAAACAGAGACGACCGCAGCGGAAGATTCGTCCGAGGAGAGCACGGATGCCGCGGATACGTCAGCGGATGACGAGAACACGGATGCTGAGACCGAGACAGAGACCATGGGCGAGGCGGATGTGACCACGGCGGCAGATGACGCAAACGACGCGTCGGATCAGGCCGGCAGCAATGATGTGAAGACTGGATTCCCTGTGAAGATCGTCCTCATCGTGATCGGAATCCTCGCGGCAGCAGCCCTGATCGGCGGCGGTATCTGGTTCACGATCCAGAACAACAAGAAAGAGGCGGAAGCCGAAGCGCTTCGCCGCGAAAAGAGAAGACAGCGTCTCATGGCCGAAGGCGGCGATACAGAGGCCGAGTTCAATCGACTGCTTGAAGAGAAGCGGAAGAGGGACGAGGAGAGACGGAAGAGATAAAAACAGATAAAATCCCAATATGGATTTTGTGATAAAAAGCGGTTGGACCGGTTGGTCTGGCCGCTTATTTTATAAGT
>CAVFLH010000021.1:0-23656 GCA_963622995.1 uncultured Eubacteriales bacterium
GTCATGGTCTTTTTTTTTTTTTTTTCTGTGTATCGACTCATCCTTATCTCCCTCCGTTCCGGTCAGCGTGACCCGCCGGCCTATGTTTTCTTACGGTAAATACAGCAAGCGTGCAAACCTGCTAATCGGCTACATCACTTTTTTACATTATATACTATAATATAGGACAAATGTAGGACAAAATCCACAAAAAGGGCAGAACATCCAAAAATATTTCTGATGTTCTGCCCTCACGCAGTCACAAGTACGCAACCCTGCTGAATAGTCTTTACTTCTCTTCCATGCTGACCCCGGCAATCTTAATATTCACATCAAGCACCGTAAGCCCCGTCATGTTCTCAATAGCGTTCTTAACCTTCTCCTGTACCTTCTCGCAGACGTCCGGAATACTATACCCATATTTCAGATTCAGCGCCATATTCACGCTGACATGCTCCTCCGTAACTTCCACCTTAACGCCCTTGGAGAGATTCTTCATTCCAAGCTTACCAACCAGCTCGTTCGTAATATTTCCCGCCATGGAATCCACGCCGTCAACCTCAGTTGCTGCCAGGCCGGCAATAATTGCCACGACTTCATCCGCAATCTGGACTTCTCCAATTTTGTCCTTCTCATAAACCTTATGACTGCTTCTCTCTGTTTCCGCTGCCACAACAATTACCTCCTGTATATCAAAGATACAACTATTATACCATTTTCTCCCCTCTTTGCATAGTTCTTTTTATCACTCCTCCACATCCAGCAGCGTGATCACGATCCCATCCGCCCCAATCTCCGTCTTCCTTTTCACAATATCCTCGATCTGCGCCCTCTCCTGGTCCGAAAGCGATGCCGCATTCACCACGACATCCACCTTCCCGTCCGTGATGCTGACCACCGGGTCCACAAATCCCTTTGCCTTTAAAAGCGTCTCTGCCGCATTCTCCTTCTCCGAGATCTCCGTCATCCCAATGAGATTCTGGATCGCCGTCTGCTTCTCCTCCTCAGAGATCTGGTCACTGTTGATGATCTGCATCAGAGTTTCCTTATTCTTCGCCCGGATCTGCTCCCTGCCAAGCTGGACACCGGCTATGTACTCGGAAATCCCTGTTCCGCCTGTG
Source organism: uncultured Eubacteriales bacterium (assembly GCA_963622995.1). Taxonomy (GTDB): domain Bacteria; phylum Bacillota; class Clostridia; order Lachnospirales; family Lachnospiraceae; genus Pilosibacter. The sequence goes on from CAVFLH010000021.1 coordinate 1,101, forward strand.
AGCACCGCCTCGCCCGGATTCTCAATTCCCGCGGCCGCTGTCTCCTGCCCGGAAACTTCTGTATCAGCAGATTCCGCACTCTCAGGCACCGCCGCCACCTCGTTTCCATCCGGAAGAAGTTCCTCCCCGTCCCCGTCGAGACTCGCAATTTCCTTGAGATTTCCATCATCCACCCCATTCTTCGCCTGATTCTCCGCCAGAATGTCCGAATCGGAGATATCCATCATCCCTGCCTCGTACACCTCTGCCCCCGCCACTTCCTTCTTCGACGAGTAATTCAGGTATCCCGCTGCCGCGATCATGACCGCCAGCGTCGTGATAATGATCTGATTTCTTCTGAAGATCCGTTTCATCGCAAAACTCCTTCTTTCCCATACTTTCATACTTCCATTCTATGATTCCCTGCATGAAATATGCGGTTATTTCGCCGCCCTCTTCATCACCTTGATCTTATTCGCCGGAAGCCCCAAAAGCGCCTCCATTGCCTCCGAGATCTCAGCCCGGATCACCGCGCTTCCGCCGCCGTCCGCGCTGATGACCACACCGGAGATCTCCGGTTTCACCTCCTTCTCCATCACCGGTGACTGACTCTTCCCGTCAAGAACCGTGCTCTCCGACTGGTTCTCCTCCCTCGTGACCCGCGAACTCCCGGAGCTGCTCCCGCTCTCCTCCGTCACCGAGGACGTGCTATTCTTATCCACATGCCAGATCCTCTCCTCCGAGGATTTTAACACCACCATCACGTCCGCCTCCCCGACGCCGTCCACACTCTTTAAGAGTTCCCGGATCCGCCGCTCCAGCTGCTCCTCGTAGGAAGCACTTTCTACCTTCGCCGCAGCCTCAGTCCCCGCACTTTCATCCGCAGCACTCTCACTTTCCGCATCCGCCAGAACCTCCATCGCGCTGTCCTTCCATCCCGGATCCACTTTCTTTCCGCCCGGCAGCGAGATCACAAACAGCAGCAGCCCGGAACAGAATAGAAAAATCACCTTCTCCTTATTCCCTTTCAACATCGACCTCAATGTCCTGTTCTTCCACTCCATAATAAGCTCCTATCTTTCTTCTGACCGCCGCGATCTTTGCCCCGGCCTGATTCCGCTCTCCCCGAACCACCAGTTTCACATGGCGGAGATTCCCGGCATCCGCCACCTTGACCGATACGCTCACGCATTCCAGCCCATCACTCTCCGCCATGGTCCGGATATCCGACTCCACCGCCGCTCGGTACCGCTCATAAAATCCCGCGATCCGCCGCTCATCCGCTGCCCCAAGTTCCTCCTTCAGCGTCCGCACATCGTCCTCAAAGGTGATCTTCTCAAACATGCCCGCCATCGCTGTCTCCATCCCCGTGATCCGTGCAAGCGGTCCGAAAGCCAGCAGGATCATGACCGCCCCGGCAAACAGCCGCAGGTACTTTTCATACTTCGGATCCGGCAGAAGGTTCATGACCATGGTCACGAAGATCATGTAAAAAACGATGTCCTGCACCCAGTTTTCAACCGCTTTCATGCTGATCACCTCACTTCTCCACTGTTGCTAACACTTTGATACCTCAGATATCTCTCACTCGTAATTGGCTGAATTCATTGCCGTATTATACAGTGCGGCAGCAATTCACCCCACATAATACACCGCGTTCGTAGAATAACTGATCACCGCGATGGTCACCACAAACAGCGCCAGCGAATACCCGACGATCTTAAGCAGCATCCCGTGTCCCGCGGCGTTCTGCGTCATGCATGCAGTCAATCTCTTATCACACACCGGCTGCATCACTGCCGCCGCCAGATAGTATAGTGCCATGAGCACCGCCAATTTCACCATAGGCACAGCCGCCAGAAAAATAAGAACTGCCACCGCTACGGCTCCCGCAGTATTCTTTATGAGAACCGCTGATCCCATCAAAAGATTCGACACCGCCCCAGCACCTGTACCGATTCCCGGGACCGCCTCGATGGTCCGCATGACTGCCGCGTTCTTCATTGCATCCGCCTGGGGAAGAACCAGTCCCTGGATCAGGTGAAATCCAACAACGATGCCGAACATGGTCTTCACCGTCCATCCCACGACTTTCCCCAGGAACTCTGTCATCACCGAGAACATTTCCTCCCGGAACAGATTTCCCACCAGGGAGAGCACCATGTAGAGCTTCATGACCGGCAGAAGAAATCCTGAGACCACCGCCTGGATCACACCGATGGCCCCCAGCGTGAACCCACAAACCGACGCGGATGTCACCGCCCCGCCAGCCATGGTCACCGCCAGGAAATATGCCGGGAGCAGCACCTTCATGAACCCTAAAATATCCCCTGTGGTCTCCTCCGCAATGCGGATGCTGGCAAAAAAACTCGCCGCCAGGAACGTCTGGACGCAGATACAGATCACATAGGATCCCGTCTCCGACAGCTGGCTGGAACCGAAGATCCCGAAAAAGCCGGAACATGCCGCCCCGCACAGGGATAAGATCAGGATTTCCGCTAAGAATGATGTGTTTGTCCGGATCTCTGAGAACAGCGCGGAGACGATCTTGTCCTTTCCATATAAGAATACACTCTCCGCATCGCCTTTCCGGATCATGTCCATTAGATCCCGGAATGTAAGTCCCACCGTATCATCCCCGTCGATCTGGTCTAAATACTCCTGGATTCCTGTAAGATCAATATCTGTCATCTCCTCACCCTGCTGCCATGTCTGCTGTTCTGTTTCCGGTCCTTGGCTTACCGTTTCCGTTGCTGATGCAGAAATCATCCATAGTCTTGTCTGTCGTTCTATTTTCTGCCTGAAACCAGTCAACTCTGCAGCAAAAGGAACTAGCTGCCACTCCACTAGCGGTCCTGTCTTCTGATGTAAATTCGTAAGTTCTGCCGCAAGAGCCGTAATCTCCCACTGTCTGCTTCCAAAGAATATCCCCATGACAAGTCCCAGCATCAGAAACACATTTCTCTCCCATCTCATTCCATAAACACCTTCAGCGTCTCCACCAGCGACAGCACCACCGGCGCGCTCACCGCCAGGATCGCCAGCTTTCCGACCATCTCCACCTGTGTCCCCACTGCCGAGTACCCGGCATCCTTGCAGATTCCCGATGTGAACTCCACAATGTAGGTGATCCCCGCCATCTTGAGGAGCGCCGCCAGATACACATGCCGGATCCGGATCCCGTTTCCAATCTCCCGCAGAGTATCCAACAGCACGCCGAGTCTCGCCAGACCAAGAAATCCGACTCCGATGGATGCCGCCAGAACCAGGTATACCGCATACTCAGACCGCAGCGGCTTTAACTGTGCCGCAAACAAAACTGCCGTAAGCCCCAGAAGCGCCGCCTGAACTACCGCCATACCACTCCCTCCCTTCACAGCGAAAACAAATTTTTTATCGTCTCAAAAAGGTCATAAATGTACGGCACGATCCAGAACAGCACCAAAATCAGCCCTGCGAGACTCGTGAGAAACGCCTGGTCCTCACGGCCGCTGTGCTTTAACACCTGGCACATGACCGACACCAGGATCCCCACCGCCGCGATCTTAAAAATCAGATTTACCCCCATGTTCTTCCCCCTTTACGCAAAGAGCACCAGGATAAAAAGTCCTGCCGCCATCCCGAGAGACCGATAAAGCTTCGTCCGGCTCTCCATCTCCTTTTTTAAGAACGCCAGGGAATCATCCGCCCGTTCCAGATAGAACAGGATCGTCCGCTCCTGGGTCTTTTTGTCCGCGTAGCCGAGATTTTTCCCCAGCGTCCGGAGCGCCTCAAGATCTTCTTTTCTTAAAGGAAGATCGTCCGGAAATTTTTCCATCTCTTCCTTCCATATCTCAGCGAACGGCTTCCCAGCTTCCTCCTCCATCCGCTTTTCCACCCGCAGAAAAAAGCGTCCCGCCTCCGCTGCCATCCCGGAATTTTCATCCGCGAACCTCCCACCGATCTCCTTCAACGCCTCCGGCAGCGTTTCGTTGGAGTACAAGATCCGCGCTTTCAGATAGACCGCCATCTGCCGGAAGATCCCAAGCATCTTTATCCGCATCTCCCATTCCCCCGCCAGCAGAAACCCGCCAGCCACCGCCGCTGCCGCCATGCACAAAAGTCCTACATATTTCATGTTCTTCCCCCCGCAGTCCAGATCAGCAATTACAAACGTATCATACAGAATTTTCAATCCAGGATTTCCTTTCCATGAATTAACCACATTCGTCCATCTTCTGGAAATTTTCATCATAAATTCCCACTACTGTTCCCGGCTTCGGAACTCCCGAAAGAACTACATATCTGGAAAATATTTTTTCCTCCGCCAGTTCTCTCCAAACCTGCCGTTTCATGATATCTCCAATATCCGCCCCGTGGACCGTCGCCAGGATCCTGCACCCGCAGTTCATGCCATACTTCATCGCCAGGATCTCACTTTCCCCGCCTGCCTCATCCACAGCCAGCACCTGGGGTGCCATGGACCGCAGCATCATGAGCATTCCCTCTGCCTTCGGGCATCCGTCCATCACATCGGTCCGCGGACCCAGGTCGCACTGGGCGATTCCGCCAAAACATGCCGCGATCTCCGAACGCTCGTCCACCACGGACACATTTTTCCCCGCGCCCCATGTTCCTCCGCATGAAAGTTCCCTGATCAGGTCCCTCAAAAGTGTCGTCTTTCCGGCTCCCGGCGGGGAGATCAAAAGCGTGTCCAGAAATATTTCCCCGTCCATGAGATACGGCAGCACATTTTTTGCACACCCTTTTACCTCATGGGCGACCCGGATATTTAAGGATGAGATATCCCGGACCGTTTTCACATGTCCGTCCTCCACCACTGCTTTCCCCGCGATCCCAACGCGGTGTCCCCCGCGGATCGTGAGAAATCCCTGTCCGATCTCCCGCTCATAGGCGTACAGGGAGTGCCTGGAACAGATCTCCAAGATTCCACGGATCAGCTCCTGGTCCGCGAGAACCGCTCTCCGGTCTTCTCTTATCTCTAACAACTCAGGTTCTTTCTTCCCGCAACTTTCCGTCTTTCCACAGGTTCCGTCCGAAAAAAGAAGGTTTTCCCCGCTTTCCAACAGTATCATCACCGGCTTTCCCACCCGGATCCTGATTTCCCGGATCGTTTTTCCATCAGGAACCGCCTGTTTCAGCAATCTATCAAAAGTTTCCGCGTTCATCCCGCACTCCTTTCCCCCGTGTTCTGCCTGTCCGCCTTTCCCGGAATTGATACAATATATGAATCCACAGATGATTTATGCTATAAAATCTCCCTACCCTGTATCGGCTATTGTCCACCAATTTTTAAATAAAAAAGCATATCCACGTCATCTGATCTCTGTCAAAACCACCGGGTACACCGACTGTTCCGACAGGAACTGATCAATCACGCAGATATGCTTTTCCTATCTTCTATTTAATTGTTTTTGGTTTTAATCCCCGTAAACCCTGATAATTCCAGACACCTCACGCAGCACGGACATACCCTTCACGATCATCAGCGCGTCGTTAAAGTGGCGCTCCAGAACGGAATCCGTGATCACAACGAGCTCCGCAACACCGTCCCGCGCGCGTTTCTGAACGACCTGGGCGATACTGACATCGTTGTTTCCGAGGACACCCGCGATATTTGCGAGAGCGCCCGGCTTGTCCGCAACCTGAAGACGGAGGAAATATCTCGATCTCGTCTCTTCAATCGGTTTCACCGGATAATTCTTGTACGCCACACCGCCGTTCCAGCCGCAGTTGTCGTGAACGATGTTTCTCATGACGATGATGATATCGCCCATGACAGCACTTGCCGTCGGCATTTTTCCTGCGCCGCGTCCCATGAACATCGCGTCATCGCAGGCCTCGCCGTGTACGAACACCGCGTTGAAGGAGTCGCGGACCGTCGCAAGCGGGTGCTGCTCCGGGATCAGCATCGGATGGACCTTGACCTCGATCTTACCGTCCACAAGCTTTGTGACGCCGAGAAGTTTGATCACATAGCCGAATTCCTTCGCGTAGCGGATATCATCGGAGGTGATCTTCGTGATTCCTTCCATATAGACATCGTTAAATGTCACCTCGGAGTTGAACGCCAGGGAGGACATGATCGCGATCTTTCGTCCCGCGTCATAACCTTCCACGTCTGCCGTCGGGTCCGCCTCCGCGTAACCAAGCTCTGTGGCCTTCGCCAGCGCTTCCTTATAATCCATTCCCTCTTCCGACATCTTTGTCAGAATATAGTTCGTAGTTCCGTTTACGATTCCCATAATCTCCGTCAGCATACTGCCCGCAAGGCTCTGCTTTAACGGGCGGATGATCGGGATCGCGCCTGCGACTGCCGCCTCAAACTGGATATCGCAGCCGTTGTTTTCCGCCAGTGACAGGATCTCCTGTCCGTGCTCCGCGAGCACGTCCTTGTTGGCGGTAACCACCTGTTTTCCTGCTTCCAAAGCCTGCACGATATAGGTTCTCGCCGGTTCCACGCCGCCCATGAGCTCGATCACAAGCTGGATCTCCTCATCTTCCAGGATCTCCTGCCAGTTGTCCGTCATGATCTCCTTCGGGATTCCCGGACGGTCTTTCTTTGTGTTCCGCACCAGAACCTTCTTGATTTCCAGGCTGGCCCCGGTCTTCTGGAACATCTCATCCTTTAACATCTCGGCAAGGGCATACACGCCGCTTCCGACAGTTCCAGCGCCGAGAAGCGCTGCCTTGATCACATTTTTCTCTCCCATGGTTCGTATCTCCTCTATCCCGGCATAGCCGCATTGGTAACTGCAGACGTCCGTTCGTTTCTCTTTTTTATCCTTCCATGACCGCGAGTCATGGACATTTGTCTTTTTCACAGTGACGTAATTATACTACACCACGTTAAAAAATGCAACAAAAAAAGAAACACACCACAGATTTCTCCGTGATGTGTTTAGCTTCCTCATGTATCCACCGGCACATGGTCCCAATCCGCCTTCTCACCGGCTCCCACGAGCCAGTTTAACGCTTTATGGCGCTCAAAGACCACGCCTCCGTCCATTCCTGCAGGTGCAGGCAGATCCCGCATCCTCGTGTCAGTGCAGGCCCAATCCAGACAGAAGATCATGTCGCAGGCATCGAGAAGTTCCTTCGCGCTTCTCGGCTTTGCCGTGTCCAGGATCTCCCTCATGGAATGAAAAGCCGTCAGAAGCTGCGCCGCCTCCGCCACCGCGCAGAAATGATCCGGGAAATCTAACGGTCCCTCGATGAGTCCCAGCGCCCACTCCATCACGTACAGATTCTCATACTGCCAGGAATAGGATATCTTCTCCGATTCCTTCGGATCCTCATTGTGCAGGTAATTCCACTCCTTCGGGGAGAAGAAATCATCCGCCCCGAACTCATTGATCCGTCTCTGGATGAACTCCAGCGCCTCTTTCTGGCTCATCTTTTTCGCCAGCATGGCCTCGGAGAAGACCGCCACCAGCATAAGCGCCACCGCTCTCGCCGCGATCTCATACGGTGTCCGGCAGTCCGCCTCCGCCTCCGTCTCCAGAAGCGGGTAAAAGACCGGAACATACACGCCCCGCACCTCAAACTCTCTCCGGTTCTTCTCCCGGCGGTTTAACTGTTCCGTCTCGATCTCGTTTCCCGGAACGTAGCCCACCGCCTTATAGGGCAGGAACCGCTCCAGCTCGCTGTTCCCGTTTCCGTCCAGGATCAGCTTTTCCGCCCCGGACGCATCCAGGCAGTAGAATCCCCTCTTCTCTCCCCGGAACGCCATGACCGCCCGAAGATCGGAGAGCATGCCGAACAGTGTCTGTTCCATATTTTTCTTCGCTGCTTCCTCTTCCTCCGTCAGGAAATCAGACTCTTCCCCCTCAAACGCATAATCCACCGAGACGATGCTTTCGGTTCCCTCCAGCTGATACAGAAGGTTCGTCTTCACGTCCACCGCAGCAGTGGCAACCCTGGAAAAATGGCCCCTTGACCGGTCAGCCCAGCCACGGACCAGATCCTGTTCCTCGCCGCCTGCTCTATCGCAGTAGATCCTGATCGTCACATCCAGATTCCCGTTATGAAGTTCCAATCCTGTGTCATGCGCACTGCCCGGAACGTCAAAGGCGTCCCGCAGGCACTTCATGATCCGCTCCTGTGAAGTTTCCTTACAGAAAAGAAGGATCTTCCCCGCTTTCTGTTCCTCTGTCACTCGTTTCTGCCTCCTTGCTAAATCCCCTGCCGCTGTTTACGCCTCCCTGCGCGGACAGCAGCACCTTTCGCAACTGTTCAAATTCCCAGTTTTATTTATGATACGGTTCTCCCTGAATGATCCGGTAGCTCCGATATATCTGCTCCAGTAGAACGACCCGCATAAGCTGATGCGGAAATGTCATCTTTGAAAAGCTGAGTTTATAGTCGGCCCGTGCCAGGACCTGATTGGAAAGTCCCAAAGATCCGCCGATGATAAACACGATCTGGCTGATCCCCGACACGCCCCACTTTTCTATTTTCGCCGCAAGTTCCTCAGAATCCAGCATGTTCCCGTTGATCGCAAGGGCAACGACGAAGCTGCCGTCTTTGATGTTAGACAGGATCCGCTCGCCCTCTTTCTCCTTGATCTGCGTCTCCACCGCTTCACTGGCCCCATCCGGTGTTTTTTCGTCCGCCACCTGGATGATCTCCAGCTTACAGTACCGGCTCAGACGCTTGGAATATTCCGCGATGGCATCCTGAAAGAACTTTTCTTTGATTTTTCCGACTGTTATCAGTGTGATCTTCATGATTTCTGATCCTCGAATTCCAGGATCATGTCGTACCAGACTGCCCCGCCGTGGACAGACTCGGAAACGCCCATGTTTTTATATCCAAATTTCGCGTAGTAATGGATCAGGCGGTCCTTGCATGTGAGGATCAGGCCCTTTCTTCCCTTACTTCCCGCGTTTTCGATCATGTGGTTCATGAGTGCCGCCGCGATTCCCTGGCAGCGATAGTCCGGGATCACATCCAGACCGAAGATAGACTGGTACGCGCCGTCCGGCTTGTGGCAGGCGGAGTTTTCGTACATCTCGTCATAGATGGTTTTTGAATCTGTAGCACAGCCGTTGATGAAGCCAATGATCTTTCCATCTGCTTCCGCGACAAAAAAGCACTCCGGGAATGCCGCGATGCGGGCTTTAAAAGATTCCTCCGTGGCCGCTTCCGCTGCCGGAAAGCAGATCGCCTCCACCTCGGTGACTGCCGTAAGGTCCGTCGGGCGGATCGGGCGAATTGTGTATGTCATATAAAATTTCTCCTTTTAAGTTTGTTATCGACTTCACAGTGGAGCCCTGAATTGGGCAAGCCCCAACTCAGGGCTCGCGGGCATTCGCCCTATAAGATCAACTGTCAAAATTATGGCTTATGTGCAAGCACAACGCCATAATTCCGCCAATTGATCTTGCACTGCTCACAGCTATGCGCGGAAGAAGTACCCCACTCCCCACTTCGTGTGAACATATTTCGGATCACTCGGACTAGGCTCGATCTTCTCACGCAGTCTTCTCACATGCACATCCACCGTGCGGACATCCCCGTTTACCATCGCCTTGTTTCCCCATACATACTCAAGCAGGGACTCACGGCTGTAGACCTTGTTCGGATTTGTGACAAGAAGTTCCAGCAGGTCGAATTCCTTCGCGGTCAAATTGATCTCCTTATCTTTAATGAAGACTCTGCGGCTCTCCCTGTCAAGCTTCAGATCGCCCTCTGTCACCACACTGGACTCCTGGCGTTTTGCAGCGCCGCTCTTCTTATTGTTTCTGCGGATGATCGCCTTGATCCGCGCCTTGACCTCCAGGATATTGAACGGCTTTGTGATATAATCGTCAGCACCGTACTCCAGTCCCAGGATTTTATCCATATCATCGCCTTTTGCCGTCAGCATGATGATCGGCATCTCGGAAAACTCACGGATCGTCTGGCAGACCTCGAATCCATCGTGTCCCGGAAGCATGACATCCAAAAGAACCACATCGTACTCCCGTTCTTTTGCCCTCTCGATCGCCTCATCACCGTCGTAAGCGCAGTCCACCTCATATCCATCCTGTTCCAGACTGAAGCGGATCCCCTTCACGATCAGTTTTTCATCATCAACTACCAGAACTCTTGCCATTTCTCTCCTCCACGTTATGCTGTAATGCGCAGGTTCTCTCCTGCTGCTTCTCCTATGTCTATAACCTGATTCCCGCCTTCTGCATTTTGTTTTCCCGCAATTGGCTCAAATTATTTTTTTACACCGTAATACTATCCTTTATCTTCTGAAATCCGGCTTCTTTAATTCCGGATATCTTCATGATATCCTCGATTTTCTTAAAACCTCCGCTCTTTTCGCGGTAGCGGATAATATCCTCGGCTTTCGCCTCCCCGATGCCCTTTAAGGTCATCAGTTCTTCTTTCGTCGCTGTGTTCAGGTTCACAAGCCCGGAACCGGAAGTCCCTTCCTGCCCGGTATTTCCGCCCGCAGCCCCGCTGTTCGACGGAAGCGATGCAGCCTCTTCCTTATTATAGATTGTGATCTGCATCCCATCAGAAACTTTTGAGGCGAGATTCACACTCTCCCTCGCCGCGTTCTCCGTAAATCCCCCGGCGGCATCCACCGCCTCATAGATCCGGCTGTCCTCCGAAAGCTCATATACTCCTGGTTTTGTTACCTCTCCGCAGATATACACATAAACTCCTGATTTTTCAGAGTTTTCCACAGAATTCTGCGCTGCTGTGATGTTTTCTCCCGGTGCACTGCCATTTTCGTCACTGACCGGCTCCTGAAGTTCCTGATTTCCAGTACCGCCGCCAAAAGACTCCTGCGGCAGGCCGCCGCTTTCTGCAGAGCCATTTCTTTCCCAGCTGATGTTCCCATCCGCGTCCAGGGCCCCGCTCATAACGATCGCCCCGGACTCATCCAGCTCCTGGACTCCATCCCTGCTTCTCGTCATCCCAAACACAAGACCGGCTGCGATTAAGAAAGCCGCAGCCGTCAAAATTTTTTTCTTATTTTCTTTCATATGTTCCCTCCTGAATATTTTCAGGGGGATCGTTCTGCCTGTCTCTATTTTACCGAATCAGCCCTATAAAAACAAGGGCATTTTTGTTATGTGCGAATTGGTTTTTCTGCTCCCGATACTGCGGACGCTCCACTCATGCTACGGACGCATTTTCTCAAGAAAACATCCCTCTTCATGGGACCGGATCAGTCCCACCGCCTGCATATAAGAGTATATTACCGTCGTCCCCACGAATTTCATGCCCCGCTTTTTCAGATCCTTAGAGACCCGGTCCGACAGAGGGGAACTTGTGAGTTCAGTCTCATAGATCGTCCTGTTTCCAGTCCAGTTCCACAGATACGCCGCAAAACTTCCATATTCCTTCTGGATCTCCAGAAATACCTTCGCGTTCGTCACCGCCGCATGGATCTTCAGGCGGTTTCTTATGATCCCGGCATTTTCCCGAAGCTCCTGTTCCATTTCTTCCTTATAAGATGCAACAATTTCCGGATCAAATCCGTCAAAGGCCTCGATAAACGCATCCTGTTTGTTTAAGACACACTCCCAGGAAAGTCCCGCCTGAAATGTCTCAAGAACCAGCATCTCAAAGAGTTTCCGGTCATCATGGACCGGCTGTCCCAATTCCTCGTCATGATAGCGGATGTACCGCTCATTTTTCGGATTCGCCCACCGGCATCTGCACTTTCCGTCTGCCCACTCCATGATCTTCCTCCCTGTCTTCTGTCATCCAATTTTTCTCCATTATAACCCAGACTTGATCTTTTCTCAAGCCGCCTTTCTTCATTGCATTTTCCCTGTATTTATGCTATATTTGGCAGAGCGCGTGTACAATATGTTTCGTCTGCGCCGTCAGTAGAAACGGCACGTTCAATTCATTCTTACATAAGGGGATTAATATTATGGAACTACATCTGATGCACTTTCTGATCGTCTGCCCACTTGTATTTCTTGCCGGTTTTGTCGATGCGGTTGCCGGCGGCGGAGGGCTGATTTCCCTTCCTGCCTACATGATTGCCGGACTCCCGGTCCACTTAGCCATCGGAACAAACAAATTAGGTTCCGGCATGGGAACCTTTGTCGCAACGGCGCGTTTTGCAAAGCAGGGATATATTGCCTGGAAGACAGCCTTGATCTGCATCATCACAGCTCCGATTGGTTCGACGATCGGCGCAAAACTGGCCCTGCGCCTGGATGCTTTCTATTTTAAATGCTTAATGCTGGTGATTCTTCCATGTACAGCATTTTACATCATGTTCGGTAAACCATTTGTCAGCGAAAAAGAGCCTCTTCCACCCCGTAAGATGCTGATCTTCAGCTGCATCATTACCTTTTTCATCGGTATTTATGACGGATTCTATGGTCCTGGAACAGGAACTTTCCTGCTGCTTCTCCTGACCGGAGTTGCCCATATGGGATTAAAAGAGGCAAACGGAATCACAAAGGTCATCAATCTCACAACAAATATGACCGCAATGGTCGTCTACCTGATGAATGGTAAGGTTATTCTTCTGTTAAGCTTCGTTGCCGGACTTTTCAGTATTGCCGGAAACTATCTCGGAGTCCGCTGCTTCGATAAGGGCGGTGCAAAGTTTGTAAAACCTCTGATGATCGTTGTCCTGGTGATCTTCTTCGTAAAAACCCTCAGCGAGATCCTCGGTGCCTGATACATATCTGCAAAATCCGATCCGGCAGAATTTGCCGGATCTTTTGTTTATCATTGACATTTCATATAAAAGGAAAACACTATCATGAACTCAGAATTTGAAAAAGAACTGGATCTGCTTCTGCATGACGGCTTAAAGACAAACCCACTGCGGATCGAATATGAGGAGAAAGTTCGGGAACTGGCTGTTCTCCGGGATCGTCTTCTCGCCGACGGTCATTCCGTCGAGACCCATCAGGGATCTCAACGACCGGCTCACGGTGGATGGGTTTAAAGAGTGGTACGAAAAAAGGCAGAAATAATTTCCATTCTTAACTTAATTTATCATTCAGCATAACCGCCTGCCATATGGCCGGCATCTCTCAAACCTTCCTAGTTTTCCTTCATATACTCCGGTGTCACGTCTCTTCCAAGACCTTCCAACATCTTCTTATCGCTGCGGATCGTCGCGCATGCAACTGTTGTCAGCATGTTGCCGGTGATCGTTGCGGACGCGCCGGAGCAGAATGCGGTCTCACCGTCGTTTGTGAGAAGCGCGCGGCCTGCGCCGAGACGGATATTTGCTTCCGGGTTGATGTAGCGGAAGAAAGCGATGGTGCGGAGAATATCGTCCTCGGAAATGCTCTCCAAATGCTCAAGCGGAGTTCCCGGGATCGGCATCAGGGCATTTAACGGGATGGAATCGATTCCAAGCTCCGCGAGACTCACTGCCATGTCGAGACGGTCCTCCCAGGTCTCACCCATTCCGATGATGCCGCCGGAACATGCGCACATGCCCTCTGCCTTGATCATCTTTAAGGTGTTGATCTTCATGTCATATGTATGGGTCGTACAGATATTCGGGAAGTTTCTTCTGGATGTCTCGATGTTGTGGTGGTAGCTTGTGACACCTGCCGCATGGAGACGGTGAAGCTGTTCCGCGGTCACGAAGCCCATGGACGCGCAGAGGTCGATCTTACATTCTTTTTTCATGGTCTCGTAGGCGTGGATCGCCTTATCAAACTCCTCACCTGTCAGCGCTCTTCCTGATGTTACGATGGAGAAACGGTCAACGCCCTCATCCTCATGGACGTGGCACATCTTTACGATCTCTTCCTCCGGAAGGAAGTCATAGACTTCGCAGCTTGTGTGATGGTGTGCAGACTGCGCGCAGTACTTGCAGTCCTCTGGACATCGTCCGCTCCGTCCGTTGATGATAGAACAGAGGTCCACCTTATCTCCCACACATGCCTTGCGGATCCGGTCTGCGCCCTCGCAGAGTTCCTTCAGATCGCATGTCAGAAAGAAATTTAAGTCATCCTCTCTTGTGATTCTTCTTCCGTCAATAATTTCCTGTGCCAGTGTCAGTGCGTCCATAGTATTTTCTCCTCATTTTTCCTGATTTTTATGTGCAATCGCCGTTTCTGTGATCCGTGCTTTGATTTTTGATCTCCGCCCGTCTTCCAGATCTTTCTCTCTGAATATTTGCGTCACGATTGTAAACTTTTGCTTCGCATTATAGTTTACAATTATATAAAAAAGTGCTGTGAAAGTCAACCTTTTTTCATCCATTAGTTAACTTTCACAGCACTTAACTTATTGCTATACATGATTAGAAATTCCATGAACTGATCATTCCGTCCACTATGACGGCAGCAACGGATTTTACCGATTGGAAATACGAAGCACCGGCATCAGCCGCCAAGATATGCCTCTTTCACCTGCGGGTTGGACAGCAGTTTATCCGCATCATCCGAAAGAACGATCTCACCCGTCTCAATCACATAGCCTCTCTTCGCGATCCGCAGCGCCTGGTTCGCGTTCTGCTCTACCAGCATGATCGTCGTTCCTGACTTGTTGATAGATACGATGGTGTCAAACACCTGGTCCACAAGGCGGGGAGAAAGTCCCATGGACGGCTCATCCAAAAGCAGGAGTTTCGGTCTGGACATCAGGGCGCGCCCCATGGCTAACATCTGCTGCTCACCGCCGGACAGCGTTCCCGCCAGCTGATTTTTCCGCTCTGCCAGTCTCGGGAACATTTCGAAGATCTTATTTAAGTCCTCTTTTACATTTTCCTTATCTTTTCGGCTGTAAGCGCCCAAAAGCAGATTATCCATGACGGATGTTCTCGGAAATACTCTTCTTCCCTCCGGAACCATCGTCATGCCGCTTCTCACGATCTCCATGGTGCCGGTTCCGTGGATCGGCTGCCCCTCAAAGGTGATCTCGCCGGTGGACGGAATCTGCCCCATAATGGCGGTCAGAAGGGACGTCTTTCCGGCTCCGTTCGCCCCGATTAGGGCAACCAGTTCTCCTTTTTCCACCGAGAGACTGATCTTTTTGATGGCATGGATCTTGCCGTAATATACATCCAGATCTTTTACATCAAGCATTGCCATTTGCGGATGCCCCCTTTCCCAGATAGGACTCAATGACAACAGGATCATTCTTGACATCCTGCGGCAGTCCCTCCGCGATCTTCTGTCCGTGGTCAAACACGACCACGCGGTCCGCAATGTTCATGACCATACGCATGGCATGTTCAATGAGGATGATGGAATATTTCTCCGCTTTCAGGCGGTTGATGATCTCCACCAGCTCGTCTTTCTCATGCGGGTTCATTCCCGCCGCCGGTTCATCCAAAAGGATCAGGCTCGGCTCTGTCGCCAGTACTCTGGCGATCTCCAGGCGGCGCTGCATGCCGTAGGGAAGATTTTTCGCCAGCCAGTCTTTTTTGTCATAGATTCCCACATATTTCAGGCATTTTGCTATGTATTCCTGGTTCTCAGCCTCTTCCTTCTTTAACTGGGAACTTCCGATCAGGGTATCCCAGATTCCGCTCTTTCTGCGGCAGTGGCGGGCGATAATGATGTTTTCCGCCACCGTCATGTTTCCAAAAAGACGGATATTCTGGAATGTGCGCGCCATGCCGAGACGGGTAATGGCTTCCGGCTGCATTTTTTCAATATTTTTTCCTTTAAAAATGATCTCTCCGCTGGTTGCTGGTGAGATTCCTGTGAGAACATTGTAGAACGTGGTCTTTCCGGAACCGTTCGGTCCAATGATGGCAACGATCTCGCCCTCATTGATGGAAAAATCAATCTCACTGTTGGCGCGAAGTCCGCCGAATACTTTTGTCACTTTTCTTGTCTCAAGCAGCATATCCATCACTCCTCTTCCGTCTGTACTGTTTCCTTTTTGTCCACGCCCCAGATACCCTGCGGTCTGAAACGCATCATGAACACAAGAAGGAAGCCGTAAAGAATCATCCACGGGTCAAATGGAAGTCCTGCAATATCTTTTACTGAGTGGAACAGCTCAGGCAGAATCGTAAGAAGGATGCCGCCGAGGATCATGCCCTTGATGCTCCGTCTTCCGCCGATGACCACCATGGTGAATATGGAAATAGACTTTGTCGCGTTTAAGAGTTCCGGGCTCACCATGCTGGCGAATACAGCCTGAAAGCTTCCCGCGATGCTGCAGATCACCGCTGAGATCACCATGGCGAGAATCTTATAATATCTGGTGTTGATGCCCATGGCAACCGCCGCGATCTCATCCTCGCGGATTGCGGAGAAAGCGTATCCGATTCTTGAGTGCTCTGTCTTCCATGCAAAAAACGCAACCGCTGCCGTGATCAGAAACAGGATCAGAATATATCCGCCCTTGCTGGTGGATGCCAGTTTCGTGATCTTAATGCCAAAGAGCTCCGGGGATTTCAGTCCTGGAATTCCGGCGGTTCCGCCCAGTGCCGCCGTATTGATGGCGATAAAACGAAGGATCTCACAGAACGCATAGGTGATGACGATCAGGAACTGTCCCTTCACGCGGAGGGAAGCCATCGCCAGAGGGATCGAAATGAGAGCTGCCAGAAGAAGTCCGATGGGAATCGTGATCCAGAAATTCAGACCGGTATATTTTAATAATACTGCCGTCGTGTAGGCACCGATTCCGTAAAAAGCCGCATGTCCCAGGGAAGTCTGGCCCAGATATCCGGACACAAAATTGAGTCCCAGTGCCAGAATTGCCGCAATGAGACAGTTGACAAGCACATGCTGAAAATAAGTAGGGATCCAGGCGCTTCCTCCATGGAATTTATCTATGTAACAGATCAGTAAGACAAGTACCGCCGATCCAAGAAAGGCAGTCTTCCCGTTTTTTCCAAAAAAACGTTCTCTTTTCATATGCTGCCTCCTTAAACCTTCTCTTCAAATTTGTATCCCATAAGTCCTGACGGCTTAATGAGAAGAACCAGGATCATCACCGCAAATCCGATGGCGTCCTTATAACCCGTAGAGATAAATCCGGCTGTCAGATTCTCTACAATTCCGAGGATGATTCCGCCAACCAGGGAACCTGTGATACTTCCGATTCCGCCGAGAATCGCACAGGACCATCCCTTCAATCCGGCCAGAGCACCCATCGTCGGGTTGATCGCGTAGATCGTTCCGATAAAGAAACCGGCTGCCGCTCCGAGAGCGCCGCTGATGGCAAAAGTGACCTTGATGAGCTTTTCCGCATTGACGCCCATGAGTCCTAATGTCTGCATATCCTGGGATGCCGCCAGCATGGCCTTTCCTGTCAGGGTACGCTTGATAAAGAGTTCCAGACACACCATGATGATGATCGTTCCGATCAGAATATATAAATGAAGGGAACTGATCGTCAACGGCTGTCCGGAGATCGTACAGATGGTGATCAGCTTCTGTTCCACAAGCTCCGGGTATGCCTTCGGGTTTACCGTAAATACAGCGTTGGCAGTGTATCGCAGGATCGTGGAAATACCTAACGCGGTAATGAATCCGGTCGCCGCCAGAACGCCTTTTTTTCTCAATGGCTTATAGCCAAACTGGTCTACGGCCATCGCGATCAGGGCCCCGGCTGCCATCGAAATAAGAAGCGCCGGAATCATCGGAAGCCCAAGATATGTTGTCACAAAATAACCGGTATACGCGCCCAGCATATAGACTTCTCCGTGGGTCCAGTTAATGACTCCTACGATTCCAAATACCGTTGTCCAGCCGATGGCGATCAGGGAGTAGATGCCTCCCTGCGCCAGACCATTTATAACCTGCTGCAAAAATACCAACATATTGTCACCACCTGTACGTTTTTATCGCAGCTGTTCAGGGCTTTCCAGCCTGTGCCTTCTTACATCCAGCGCAGACCTGCTGAACAGCTGCGTATTATCTTAATATTTCTTAGGATTACTCCTCATATAAAACGTATTTTCCGTCCTTTACGGTCAGTGTCAGGTAATCTCTTACCCAGTCACCATTTTCATCGAAATTGACGGTACCGGTAACACCTTCATAGTTTGTTTCTTTTAATGCCTCAGCGAGAGTCTGTCTTGTGAGTTCTCCGTCGTTTGCCTCCATCGCTCTCTCTGCCGCGTCTGCCAGTACATACATCTGATCATATGCCAGTGCAGCAAAACCGTCCGGAACCTCGCCGTTGTACTTCTCACCGTATTTCGTTACAAATTCCTGTCCCTTCTCATCTGCGCCGTCCGCTACGAACACGCCGCTGCAGAGAAGGCCTTCAGATGCATCTCCGGCGATATCGATGACGTTCTGGCTGTAAAGTCCAGGCTGTCCCATGATCTCCGCCTCGATTCCCATCTGTCTCGCCTGTTTGATAATGAGAGCGCCGTCTGTTGTGGTTCCGCAGAGAGCGATACAGTCCGGATCCAGGCTCTTCACGGTTGTGAGGATCGCCGCGAAATCCTGGTCTGTTGCCTGATAAGGGATGGAGTTCAGGATCTGTCCGCCGTTTGCCTCAAACTGCGCGTTGAAGCTGTCCTTTAAGCCTGCGCCGTAATCGTTGTTGCAGTAAAGGGTAACTGCCTTTGTCTTTCCCATCTTTGTGAACTGGTTTGCGATCTGAGGACCAACTGCCGCATCCTGTACCGCCATACGGAAGAAGTAGTCGCTGATGCCTGTGAGGGATTTTGCGCTGGAGCTTACTACTAACTGAGCCATCTCCGCGTCACCTGTGATCGGAAGCATTGCCGCTGTACAGGAGGTAAGGCAGGAACCGCCGATCGCCATGATGGAATCGTCATCCGCAAACTTCTGCGCACCGTTGGCTGCTGTGGAAGCGTCGCCGCCGTCGTCATAGGTTTCCAGTTCCAGCTTTGCGCCTAACACGCCGCCCGCCGCATTGATCTCTTCCAGTGCCATCTCATAGCCTTTTTCCTGCTTGGTGCCGTAAGCGCCGTTATCGCCGGAAAGCGGGGCTACCAGACCGAATTTGATCGTATCGACCGCAGCTGTCACATCTGCTGCTGCGCTACCGCCGTCAGAAGAAGCTGCCGCCTCTGTCCTGGTCTCTGCTGCACCCGATGCCGGTGCGGAAGAAGCGGAAGAACATCCGGATACTGTCATTGCTGCAATTACAGCCATCATTGCGTATACATAGCCTTTTCTCATCTTATTTCCTCCTTGTTCAGAACCTTAAAATGGATAGAACCTGCACGAATTAAATTTTCTCTGAATCAAAAAAATAGGAAGTTCAGACCTGTTCTCTGAATTTCCTATTGAAATCACGCTGGCCTTCCGGCTCTGTTTATTTAATTGCTCTTGTTGTGTCAAATCATACACCAGATTTTCCTTCTCGTCAAGTTGTTTTCTTTAATTTATAATGTTCTCCTTTCTTTTTTGTTTGAATTCTAAATATATTGCGAGAAAATTCCCTGTTTTATTTTGTCACTTTTGCCTGAAAGGAAAAATTCTCCGCGCACTGGATTTTTACGCTTCCAGCGCCGGAGAATCATTTATGTTACCGGTCATTTCGTTATTTTAATGAATGACCATTTTATTTTAACTCGTCCGGGATCCACCATAATCCGTCGTTGTTCTCTTCCATGTACTGCTTGAACTCGTCGGAATGATAAGCATCCACGATTGCCTTTGCCCACTCTGCGTCCTTGTTCTCTTCCTTCACAACGACCTGAAGTACCAGGTGATCCTGAATATCCTCGGTTGCGAGGGCTGTGGACGGGTCGATGCCTGCGTTGTATACAACGCTGCCGGTGATTGCCACATAATCAAAGTCCTGGATCGCTGCCGGGATCGTTAAGCTCTTCATCTCTGTGAACTCGATGTTGTGCGGGTTTTCAACGATGTCATCTTGGGTAACTGCTGACGGATCCACATCATCAGAAAGCTTGATCCAGCCGATCTTCTGAAGCATCAGGTAGCATCTTGCGGTGTTGGAGGCGTCGTTCGGAACTGCGACCTTTGCGCCGTCCGGGATCTCGTCAACAGATGTATATTTTGCGGAATATACGCCAGCCGGTACGGTCGGAATCGGGCTGATCGGTACGAGGTCCGCATTGTAGTTTGCGTTGAAGTTCTCAGCGTATGCGGTGTGCTGCTCTACATTGACATCAACATCGCCGTCATTTAATCCGATGTCAGCTGTCTGAAGGTCGGAGAAATCCACACCCTTTACGGTGTATCCCTCTTTCTCAAGGATCGGGACGATAGCCGCCTCAAAGAGTTCTGTGTACGGTCCCTGGGACTTTCCGTAGACGATCTCTTTCTTGTCTTCCGTGTCAGCTGCTGCCGCTGTGCTGTCTGCCTGTGTGCCTGTGCTCTCTGCAGCCTGTGCCGCTGTCGTCTGCGCGGTGTCGCTCTTTCCGCATGCCGCAAGGCTTAACACTGCTGCTCCCATAAGTACTCCTGCAATTGCTTTTCTCATAATTTTCTCTCCTCTCGCGCCTGCCCTTTTATGTCGCATTTTTGTGGGCAGCCGCACCTTTCTTTTTTATCTTTTATTTACGGGGAGTCGTGGGGTGACCGCCTGTAAATATATGAAAGATCTTTGCTTTTTCTTATATCCGCTGCCTAGGTCACACCGAATATAAATTTTTTCATTTTTCTACTTATGCTGTCTTAACTTGCTGGAAATCGTATTTCCGAGGATCTGCAACAGCTGTACCAGAACCACCAGGATCACAACTGTGAGGATCATGAGCGGTGTGTTCATCTTTTCATAGCCGTATGTCAGTGCCAGATCTCCGACTCCGCCGCCGCCGACATATCCGGCCATGGCGGACGCTCCGAGAAGTCCGATGGTTCCCGTTGTCAGTGCAAGCACCATGGAACCTAAGGTCTCAGGAACCAGGAAGTACCGGATGACCTGCCATGTTGTCGCGCCCATGGCCTCTGCCGCCTCCAGGATTCCCGGATTGATCTCAAGCAGGCTGTTCTCCATCAGTCTCGCCAGGTACGGGCTTATGTAAACTACAAGCGGTACCAGTGCAGCCGTGCTTCCGATAGTCGTTCCAACGATAGCCCGGGTGATCGGCATGATCGTTACAAGAAGAATAACGAAGGGGATGCTTCGCACCACATTGATGTAGGCGCTGACGATCACATATAACGGACGGTTCTCTGCCAGGCCGCCTTTTCTGCAGAGCACCAGGATCAGTGCCAGGATCATTCCGATGATCGTTCCGATGAGAAGCGACCATCCAACCATATAAAGAGTCTGTCCGCCGTTCAGCAGCAGGCGCTCCACCGTGACCTTAAAGATCTTTGTTTTCATGAGTTCTTCCATTTTACTCCACCTCCAGTCGTTCTCTTAAGACGCCGTTCTTGTCGATCTCCGCTTCCGCCTTCTCGATGCTCGCGTCATCGCCGATGAGCTGTAAGATGAATACGCACATGACGCTGTCCTCCAGCTCCTGTACCGCCGCGCCGAGGATATTGACCACAACGCCCTCCGTCTTGCAGATATCGGAAATCACCGGGCGCTTCACGCTGGAACCGATGAATTTCAGGCGGTCCACACGGAAGTTTTCTTTCTGTTCCTTCACGAGGCTTATGATGCTGTCCGGAATCTGGTCCCGGATGACTGTCTGGACGAACCGTTTTGTCACCGGCATCTTCGGGGATCCGAAGACCTCCAGGACACTGCCGGATTCCACGATCTTTCCGCTCTCCATGACCGCCACCTTGTTGCAGATCATCTGGACGACCTGCATCTGGTGGGTGATGAGAAGGATCGTGACGCCCATCTCACGATTGATCCTCTTTAAAAGCTTTAAGATCGATTCCGTTGTCTGGGGGTCCAGGGCGCTTGTGGCCTCGTCGCAGAGAAGAAGCTCCGGGTCGGTGGTCAGCGCTCTCGCGATTCCCACACGCTGTTTCTGTCCGCCGGAGAGCTGGCTGATGTAGGTATCTTTCTTGTCCTCCAGCTCAACGATCTTTAATACTTCCTTGACCTTCCTGTCGATCTCCGCCTTCGGAGTCTTCGCTAAGATTAGCGGAAGTGCGATATTGTGGTACACCGTCTTGGATTCCAGTAAGTTGAACTGCTGGAATACCATTCCGATCTTTCTTCTCAAAGCCCGAAGTTCCGGCTTTTTCAGTGTGGAAAGCTCCCTTCCACAGACAGTGACTTTACCGCTGTCCGCCGTCTCAAGGCCGTTCACCAGGCGGATCAGTGTGGACTTTCCTGCTCCGGAAAATCCGATGATGCCGCAGATATCACCCTTTTCCACATGAATACTCACGTCGTCCAGTGCGTGGACGGTTCCGTATTTCCCGGAAAAGGTTTTGCTTACATGTTCGATCTGAATCAATGTTTCTTCCTCCCCATCTGAGAAGCGCATTTTTGAAGCTTCTCAAGTTTTCGCGGTCTCTATTGTTTCCCGCGTAAATAAAAAGCCCGGAAGTTTTTTACACTTCCGGGCGCATTCTCTGGCATTATCAGGAAACTATTTTCTGTATACAGGTACATGACCGCACAGCAAAGCTCCTGGCCGTAAAAAACGCCCGGAAATACACATACAACAGCAACAACAACACATATTGTTCATGTCAATTCTTCCCGCATTTCCCATACCTGTATCTCCTTTCCAACCGCTAAGTATCCCGCGGTCCAATGTTTCCTCATCGTCTGAACTCCCTGTTCAGATCCGATGGCGCTATAAT
>CAVFLH010000022.1:0-4229 GCA_963622995.1 uncultured Eubacteriales bacterium
GTGTTATGGGAATATTTATCAAAACTTTCCTGCACACGGACAGGAATTGGAGAGAAAGACATGATAAAAATTGCAGTAGACGCCATGGGCGGAGACAACGCCCCTGGAGAGATCGTAAAAGGTGCGGTCGACGCGGTCACAGAACGAAATGACATTACTGTCTGTTTAACTGGACAGAAAGATGTCATCGAAAAAGAACTCTCGAAATATACCTATAAAAAAGAGCAGATTGAGATCGTTGACGCCCCGGAAGTGATCGAGACGGGAGAACCGCCGGTCAACGCGATCCGTAAGAAAAAGAAGTCTTCCCTTGTGGTCGGCCTGAACCTCGTAAAAAACGGGGAAGCGGACGGCTTTGTATCCGCCGGAAGCTCCGGAGCCGTTCTCGTCGGCGGACAGGTCATTGTAGGCCGTGTCAAGGGCGTGGAACGCCCGCCGTTAGCACCGCTTATTCCTACAGAAAAGGGAGTTTCCCTTCTGATCGACTGCGGCGCAAACGTTGACGCGAGACCGTCCCACCTGGTACAGTTCGCCCAGATGGGTTCCCTCTATATGAAATATGTGATGGGAATCGAGAATCCGCGTGTGGCGATCGTCAATATCGGTGTGGAAGAAGAAAAAGGAAATGCCCTTGTAAAAGAGACATTCCCACTCTTAAAAGAGTGCAAGAATATCAACTTCATCGGAAGTATCGAAGCCCGTGAGATCCCCCACGGCGGCGCGGATGTGATCGTCTGCGAGGCCTTTGTGGGCAACGTGATCTTAAAGCTCTACGAGGGCGTGGGCGCGACAATGATGACGATGGTGAAGAAGGGCCTGATGAGCGATCTCAGAAGCAAGATCGGCGCGCTTCTCATCAAACCGGCATTAAAATCTACATTAAAGAGCTTCGACGCGAGCCAGTACGGCGGCGCACCGCTCTTAGGCTTAAAGGGACTCGTGGTGAAGACCCACGGAAGTTCCAAGGCGAAAGAGGTAAAGAACTCAATTATCCAGTGTATCTCCTTTAAGGAGAATGAGATCTCGGATAAGATCAGGGAGTGCCTTGCCCCGGAAGAAGCAGAATCTTAACAGTCTGACTGGACGCAGCCTGCGCCGCGGACCAGACCGTTACATATTATAAAATCAAATCTAAATTATTAAGCAAAATAAGAGAGGATGGAAATTATGGAGTTTGAAAAATTACAGCAAATCATCGCAGAGGTTCTCAATATCGATCCGGAGGAGATCACAATGAACACTACATTCGTTGACGATCTCGG
Source organism: uncultured Eubacteriales bacterium (assembly GCA_963622995.1). Taxonomy (GTDB): domain Bacteria; phylum Bacillota; class Clostridia; order Lachnospirales; family Lachnospiraceae; genus Pilosibacter. The sequence goes on from CAVFLH010000022.1 coordinate 1,263, forward strand.
CGCAGATTCCCTGGATGTATTCCAGATCATCATGGGTATCGAGGAAGAGTTCGACATCGAGATCCCGACTGAGGAAGCTGAGAAGATCGCAAGTGTCGGCGATGCTGTTGAGGCAATCAAAAACGCATTAAATTAATCGCAGGAAAAGGTGTCTCTTCACAGGGACACCTTCTTTTAAAGAAAGGCTAATCATGAAAGAAAAACTTGAAAAACTTCAGAAAGTGATCGGTTACCAGTTCAAGGATCCGGGACTTTTGACTCACGCCCTGACTCACAGTTCCTACGCAAACGAAAAGCATTGGGATAAGACACGCTGCAACGAGCGCCTGGAATTCCTTGGCGATGCCGTGCTCGAGGTGATTTCCAGTGACTTCCTGTTCCACACATACGAGTCCATGCCGGAGGGCGAGATGACGAAGCTCCGTGCCAGCCTTGTCTGCGAGCCGACGTTGGCTTACTGCGCGGATGTGATCCCGTTAGGCGACTATCTGCTTCTCGGAAAAGGCGAGGATCTCACCGGCGGAAGAAAGCGCCCGTCTGTTGTCTCCGACGCGATGGAGGCAGTCATCGGCGCAATTTATCTGGATGGTGGTCTTGCTAATGCAAAAGAGTTCATCCATCGTTTTATTCTGAATGATATTGAACATAAACAGCTCTTTTACGATAGCAAAACTATCCTGCAGGAAATGGTTCAGGCAAAGTATAAGGAAATACTTGTCTATGAACTGATCAAAGAAGAGGGACCGGACCACAACAAGTCCTTTGAGGTCTGCGTAAAGATCGGGGACGAGGAGATCGGAAGAGGTCTCGGCCGGACGAAGAAAGCGGCGGAACAGGTTGCCGCCTACCACGGAATCTGTAAGATCAAGTAAGACACAGAACACGTAGTTTTAAGAAATAGGAAAATTAACGCATGTATTTAAAGAGTATCGAAGTACAGGGATTCAAATCCTTTGCCAATAAGATCGTATTTGAATTCCACAACGGAATTACCGGCATCGTTGGCCCAAACGGAAGCGGAAAAAGCAATGTTGCCGATGCAGTCCGCTGGGTGCTCGGTGAGCAGAAGGTAAAGCAGCTCAGAAGTTCCTCCATGCAGGATGTGATCTTCTCCGGTACGGAGACGAGAAAACCCCAGGGATTTGCCTATGTGGCCATCACCCTGGACAACTCCGACCACCAGCTTGCCATCGATTACGACGAGGTCACAGTTTCCAGGCGGATCTACCGCTCCGGTGAGAGTGAGTATCTTTTAAACGGCAGCGCATGCCGTTTAAAGGATATCAACGAACTTTTCTATGATACCGGTATCGGAAAAGAAGGCTATTCCATCATCGGACAGGGCCAGATCGATAAGATCTTAAGCGTACGTCCGGAGGACCGCCGTGAACTGTTCGACGAGGCGGCGGGAATCGTAAAATTTAAGAGAAGAAAAGCCATTGCCCAGAAGAAACTTGAGGATGAGAAGCAGAATCTCGTCCGTGTTTCCGATATCTTAAGTGAATTGGAAAAACAGGTAGGACCTCTCGCAAAGCAGGCGGAGACGGCGAAGGAGTATTTAAGACTCCGGGAAGAGTTGAAGCGTTTCGATGTAAACCTATTCCTCGCCGACTTGAAGGCCATCGAGGACCAGAAATTGGAACTCACAAGAAAAGAGCACACGGTAACCGGCGATATGGAGGACTCCAAAGCGGCTGCCGAAGCTTTAAAAGAGGAATATGACCGGATCTCCGAGGCGGTGCGGCTGTTAGATGAAAAGATCTCAGAAAAACAGAACGCTGCCAACGAGGCGAAGATGTCCGCGGGAAACCTGGAAGGCCAGATCAATGTCCTGAGGGAGCAGATCCACGCCGAGGAGTTGAACGCGGAGCACATCAAAAACAGGACTGCAGCCATCGATGAAGAATTATCTGCGAAAAATAAGGAGCAGGAATCCATCAAAGAGGAGCGGGAAACTCTCGGAAATAAAATCCAGGAAGTCCAAGAACATCTCTCCGATGCGGAAGGTGCCTTAAAGATCTCCGGCACCCACGCCGACAGTCTCGAACAGTCCATCGAGCAGTTAAAGGGCGCATTGATCGCGGCTCTGAATGAAAAATCAGAGCTATCCGTAAAGAAACAGCGCTATGATACGATGTTGGAGCAGGTCCAGGTCCGCAGATCCGAGGTTGCCCAGAAGCTCTTAAAGGTCAAGAGCGATGAGGAAAACTGGGATAACCAGATCGCGGAGCAGAATGAACGCCTGACAGCCATCGACGCAGAGATTGAGAAGCTTCTCTCCCAGGCAGAGTCCCTGGAGGAAGAAGTAAAGGCGGCAAACGATGAGATCCGCCGCTTAAACAGAAATTTGAGCCACACGGAACAGGATTACCACACGGCCCACACAAAGCTGGAATCCTTAAGGAACCTGGCGGAGCGTTATGACGGCTACGGAAACAGCATCAAGCGTGTCATGGAGGTCCGTGACCGGGTGAAAGGCATCCACGGCGTTGTGGCGGACCTCATTGATGTTCCGAAGGAATATGAGATCGCCATCGAGACCGCTCTCGGCGGATCGATTCAGAACATCGTCACGGACTCCGAGCAGACCGCGAAGGTCCTGATCGAACACTTGAAAAAGAACCGGTTCGGACGTGCCACATTCCTTCCGCTATCCGCGATCTCAGCGGGAAATGGATTTAATACACCGGGGGCATTAAAAGAACCCGGCGCCATCGGAATCGCCGCGGATCTCGTCCATGTTCGTCCAGAATACCAGCCCCTGGCGAGATACCTTCTCGGCCGCGTTCTCGTGGTGGACCACATCGACAATGCCATCGCCATCGCGAGAAAATACCGCCATTCCATCCGGATCGTAACGCCGGAAGGAGATCTCTTGAATCCTGGCGGATCCATGAGCGGCGGTGCCTTTAAGAACTCCAGCAACCTTCTCGGAAGAAAGAGAGAGCTGGACGAACTCAAGGAGCA
>CAVFLH010000022.1:4239-23498 GCA_963622995.1 uncultured Eubacteriales bacterium
GAAGAGGCATGCAAGAAGGCACTTACCACCGTCGACAAGATCCAGGCGGAGACCGTATTCCAGGAGGGAATCTTCCAGGAAAAGAGCGGCGAACTGGAAAATGTAAAGAGTGACCTCCAGAAGAAATACCTGGAAGAAAATACGACAAAGATCGCGTTAAAACAGTTTGAGGGAAAGAAAGAAGAACTCTATGAGTCCTCCGCGGACATGAACCTGGAGAACCGCCAGTTGGAAGAACAGATCCACGAGTTGCGCGACAGCCTCGCTGCCATCGCAGAAGAGATGAAGCGTCTGGAACAGGAAAATACCGACCGGAACGCGAAGATCGAGACAAATTCCGCCGCCTTAGAGCAGGCGAAGGCAGACCGGGATACCGCATCTGCGGCTCTCTCCGAAGTCCAGCTGGAAGCCGCGAACTTAAAGCAGCAGGATTCCTTCCTCGACCAGAATATCCATCGTCTCGAGGATGAGAAGAACCGCCTCCTCACCGAGAGAATGTCCCTGCGTGACGGACACGCGGACAGCAAAAATGAGGTAGAAAAGCGCCTGGCACAGATCGAAGAGTTAAAGCAGAAGATCGAGAACGCCGGAAAGGACGCGGAAAACTTCTACCAGGAGATGACAGCAGCCCAGGAAGAGAAAGCGGCAAAGAATGAGGCTCAGAAGGGATTCTTTGAGAAGAGGGAAGCGCTCTCCGCAAGAATCTCCGACCTGGACAAGGAACTTCTCCGTCTCCAGAACCAGAGCGACAAGCTCGCCGAGCGGCAGGATTCCCAGGTGGACTATATGTGGAATGAATATGGTCTCACATTCTCGACGGCGGAACTCCTAAGAGACGAATCCCTTGACAATGTGGCGGACATGAAACGCCAGATCGCCGAGAGAAAGAACGCGATACGCGGTCTCGGAAACGTCAATGTCAACGCTATTGAGGACTACAAGGAGATCTCCGAGCGTTACGAGTTCATGAAGACCCAGCACGATGACCTCATCACGGCACAGGATGCCCTCTATAAGATCATCGAGGAGCTGGATATCGGAATGAGAAAGCAGTTCACAGAGAAGTTTGCCATGATTCGGGCAGAGTTTGACAAGGTATTCCGGGAACTCTTCGGAGGCGGTCACGGAAGCCTGGAGCTTATCGAGGATGAAGATATCCTGGAGGCGGGCATCCAGATCATCTCCCAGCCGCCGGGAAAGAAGCTCCAGAACATGATGCAGATGTCCGGCGGAGAGAAGGCCCTGACGGCCATCGCCCTGCTGTTCGCGATCCAGAACTTAAAACCGTCGCCGTTCTGTCTCTTGGATGAGATCGAGGCGGCCCTGGACGATTCCAACGTGGACCGCTACGCAAAATATCTGCATAAACTGACAAAACATACCCAGTTCATCGTCATCACACACCGTCGAGGCACCATGGTCGCTGCCGACCGTCTCTACGGAATCACGATGCAGGAGAAAGGTGTATCCACGCTTGTCTCCGTGAACCTGATCGAAAACGATTTGAAATAAGGGAGGAATTCGTATGGAAGAGAAGAAAAAAGGCTTTTTCTCGCGCCTTGTGGAAGGTCTCACAAAGACCAGAGAAAACATTGTGTCCGGAATGGATTCCATCTTTTCCGGCTTCTCCGCGATCGATGACGATTTCTACGAGGAGCTTGAGGAGACCCTGATCATGGGCGATATGGGGATCCAGACCACCATGGCGGTCATTGAGGACCTCAAGAAAACCGTAAAAGAACAGCATATCAAGGACCCGGAGCAGTGCCGGGAAGCGCTGATCGCCAGCATCCGCAGCAAGATGGATCTCGGTGAGAATGCCTATGAATTCGAACACCGGAAATCCGTCGTTCTCGTCATCGGCGTCAACGGTGTCGGAAAGACCACATCCATCGGAAAGCTTGCGGACCAGTTAAAGGCAGAGGGAAAGAAAGTCGTCCTCGCCGCAGCGGATACCTTCCGCGCCGCAGCCATCGACCAGCTTGCCGAGTGGGCAAACCGCGCGGGTGTGGAGCTGATCGCCCAGAAGGAGGGATCTGATCCTGCTGCCGTGATCTACGATGCCATCTCCGCCACAAAATCCAGAAACGCGGATGTGCTGATCTGCGATACGGCGGGAAGACTTCACAATAAGAAAAACCTCATGGAAGAGCTTAAGAAGATCAACCGCATCATCGATAAGGAATACCCGGAAGCTTACCGCGAGACCCTCGTAGTCTTGGACGGAACCACGGGACAGAACGCCCTGGTACAGGCCCGCCAGTTCATGGAGGCAGCCGATATCACCGGCATCATCCTCACAAAGCTTGACGGAACCGCAAAGGGCGGAATCGCCGTTGCGATCCAGTCCGAGCTAGGCATCCCGGTAAAATATGTGGGAGTCGGAGAGAAGATCGATGACCTTCAGAAATTCAATTCCGAGGACTTTGTGAACGCCCTGTTCGCGAAACAGCCGGAATAACCAGAAAAATATGCCCTGGCAAATAATAAGGAGAATACAAATGGAAATGCAGGAACTCAGCCTCGAAAAATTTGAAGAAGCTTCCGAGATTGTAAAGAAGGTAACCCAGGAGACAAAACTGATCTACAGCGAATATTTCTCTGAGCGTTACGGAAACAAGATCTATTTTAAACCGGAGAACATGCAGCGCACCGGCGCTTACAAGGTACGCGGCGCTTACTATAAGATCAGCCAGCTCACACCGGAAGAGCGCTCCCGCGGTCTGATCACCGCATCTGCCGGAAACCATGCACAGGGTGTCGCTTACGCCGCAAAGCTTGCGGGCGTTAAGGCAACCGTCGTTATGCCGGTATCCACACCTCTTATCAAGGTAAACCGCACAAAATCCTACGGCGCTGACGTTGTCCTCTACGGAAATGTCTTCGATGAGGCATGCGCCCACGCATATGAGCTGGCCGACGAGCACGGATACACCTTCGTTCACCCGTTCAACGACTTAGAGGTCGCAACCGGTCAGGGCAGCATCGCTATGGAGATCATCAAGGAACTTCCGACCGTGGACTACATCCTTGTTCCGGTAGGCGGCGGCGGACTTTGCACAGGTGTTTCCACCCTGGCAAAGCTCTTAAACCCGAAGATCAAGGTCATCGCTGTTGAGCCGTCAGGAGCTGCCTGCTTAAAGGCATCCTTGGAGGCAGGAGAGGTGACGACCGTATCAAAGATCAATACCATTGCCGACGGTACCGCTGTCCAGACACCTGGCGACAAGCTGTTCCCGTACCTTCAGGCTAACGTGGACCATGTGATCACTGTAGATGACTCTGAGCTTACACTTTCCTTCCTTGATATGGCGGAAAACCACAAGATGATCGTCGAGAACTCCGGTCTTTTAACCGTAGCGGCTTTAAAGCATCTTGACTTCAAGGGCAAAAAAGTCGTATCCGTCTTAAGCGGCGGAAACATGGACGTTTTAACCATGGCTACCGTTGTCCAGAACGGACTGATGCAGAGAGACCGTATCTTCACCGTAAGTGTCATGCTTCCGGATAAGCCGGGCCAGTTAGCAGCTGTTTCCGCGCTGATCGCAAAGGAGCAGGGCAACGTGATCAAGTTAGAGCACAACGTATTTGCCAACGTAAACCGTGCCGCAGGCGTAGAGCTCACGATCACTCTCGAGTCCTTCGGAACCGAGCATAAGGATCAGATCATCAAGGCCTTAGAGGAAGCTGGCTACTGCCCGATGATCGCTAAGACGAACGGAATCTATATGTAATAATTATTCATTGCCAGATGTCCAGGCAGATCCGGGCGAGATATGCCTGGAGACCAGGACGTCTGGCAATTTGTCATTTAGTAAAGGGGAAAATGTATGTACAGAAGCGAAACTCAGACAGCGCTTAAAAAGAATATCCTGTATTTTATCCGCTGGACCGCGATCTCCATCGTGATGGGAACCGTCTGCGGCCTCATCGGAACGGCGTTCGGATACGGGGTCATCTATGCCCAGCGGCTGTTTAAGACCCACAGCTTTATGCTGTACCTGATGCCTGTAGCCGGCGTCCTGATCGTCCTGCTTCACCAGATGTTCCATGAGATCGGAAACAGGGGAACGAACCTGATCCTGGAATCCATCTCCTCAGACGAGCGGATCCCGATGGCGACGCTGCCCTGCATCTTTATCTCGACGATCTTAAGCCAGGCTGTGGGCGCTTCCGCTGGAAAAGAGGGTGCTGCCTTACAGATCGGCGGATGCATCGGAAATTATTTCGGCGATGTGTTCCATATGGATGAGAGAGATAAGAAGGTCATGATCATGAGCGGCATGAGCGGCTGCTTCGGCGCGATCTTCGGGACACCGCTTGCGGCAGCCATGTTCGGAATCGAGGTCATCAGCATCGGTGTCGCCTACTACGCTGCCCTCGTTCCATGTGTGTTCGCCTCCTTCATCGGGGCGCAGATCTCGGGGGCTCTCGGACTTCACGGGGAAGCGTTCCAGATCCTTCACATTCCGGAGTTTTCTCTCATTCCGGCGCTCTACACAGTAGGACTCGGACTTGCATGTGCGCTTCTTAGCGTCTGCTTCTGCATCCTGCTCCATGAGACACAGCATCTCTATAAGAATAAGATTGGGAATGTCTATGTGCGGATCCTCGTTGCGGCAGGAGTTTCCATCGCACTGGCGCTTATTTTCGGGCGGGATTACTGCGGAGCAGGATTCAACCTTGTTGAGAAGGCGGTTGACGGGGAATCTGCGTATCTCGGATTTTTACTGAAGATGGTCTTCACGGCAGTTGCCCTGGGAGGCGGATTTAAGGGCGGAGAGATCGTTCCCACACTGGCAGTGGGATCTTCCTTCGGATGCACCTTCGGACTGCTCACAGGCTTTGAACCGTCCCTCTGCGCGGCAGCGGGAATGTTGGCTACCTTCGTCGGCGTCACAAACTGCCCGATCGCGACCATGTTCCTGGGATTCGAGCTTTTTGGCTTTGAGGCGATGCCGTACTTCGCGGTGGCAGTCGCCATCAGCTTTACGTTGTCGGGATATTATGGTCTCTACAGCGGACAGAAGTTTACATACTCGAAGACGAAGGCAGAGTTTATTAACCGGAAGGCACACTAAAGGTAACAGACCGTGCTTCAGCACATCAGGAGTCAAGATCCTTGGTTTAAGCAGCTGAGTTCATAAACAGATCAAAGAAGAAAATTATAAACAGCAGTCAGGTATTATGGAAATCATCCTTACTTTCAAGGACTTTCCGTGATATCTGATTGCTTTTTTGTTATGGAGATGTTATGATAATTTTTACAGGTCTATATACATGCGGTGCTGTTATGAACCACCGGGTTATCGTTTTATCCATATGCCCAGGTATTCATGAGAGTTAAAAGGGAAACAGGTCGAATGCCTGTGCGAGCCCGTCACTGTAGATCCGGAGTGCATGAATGTTGTCCGTTATGAGCGGACAGTCACTGGCAGTTCCTGCCGGGAAGGCATTTCATGCGCGATGATGGATGAGCCAGGAAACCTGCCGGATGTCTGCTGGGAGAAAAAAGAACCAGTCTGGGACCAGTAACAATTCATTTTTCAAGCGAGGAGAAGAGTAAATGAGAAAAGCAAACCTTTATGCCGTTATGACAGCGGCAGCCGTATCCATGGCGATCCTTTCCGGATGCTCCGGAAGCCAGACAGCAGCTACAACTGCTGCAGAGACTACCACAGTCGCAGAGACAACTGCGGAGGAGACAACAGCAGCTGAAGAAGAGGACGAAGAGAATTACGATACAGGAGATGCTTCCATGGATAACACAAGAAATCAGGATGAGATCGGCGAAAACGAGCTTCTTGTAGTAAGCTTTGGTACAAGCTACAATGACAGCCGCAGACTGACCGTCGGCGCTATCGAGAACGCTATCGAGAACGCATTCCCGGACTATTCCGTTAGAAGAGGTTTCACAAGCCAGATCATCATTGATCATGTAAAGAAAAGAGACGGTGCTGTCATCGATAATGTGACAGAGGCTTTAAACCGTGCCATCGACAACGGTGTCAAGACACTTGTTGTACAGCCGACCCATCTTATGAACGGTCTCGAGTACACAGATCTTGTAAATGAGTTAGGTGATAACGCAGACGCATTCGAGCAGGTTGCTGTCGGCGAGCCACTTTTAACTTCCGACGACGACTTCAAGGCTGTGATCTCCGCAATCACAGACGCGACAAAGGAGTATGATGACGGTGAGACAGCGATCTGCTTCATGGGCCACGGCACAGAGGCTGATTCCAACGCTGTTTACCAGAAGATGCAGGATATGTTAAAGGAAGAGGGCTTTGACAACTACTATGTAGGTACCGTTGAGGCAACTCCGTCCTGCGAGGATGTTATCGCACAGGTAAAAGAGGGCTCCTACAAGAAAGTCGTTTTAGAGCCGCTTATGATCGTAGCCGGTGACCATGCAAACAACGATATGGCCGGCGACGATGACGATTCCTGGAAGAGCCAGTTTGAGGCTGCAGGTTATGATGTTACATGCCTTGTAAGAGGACTCGGCGAACTTGAGCCGATCCAGCAGCTCTTCGTACAGCATGCCCAGGCTGCAGTTGACAGTCTCGCAAAATAAGATAGCTCACTATGGGCGGTCGATGATTCGGCCGCCTTTTTCTGATACAGGAACATAATGATACTGTCTTATCTGAAGCAGCCAAAATGCTGATAGCAACGCTGCACTGATATTTTGATGGGAGAGAAAAATTTTATGCATAGATTAAAACAGTTTACATTTGTACTTGCCGCGGTCTGCGCTCTGTCCACAGCGTGCGGACAGTCCGGTACCGCAGAGACAACATCTACCTCTGCTGCAGAAACCACATCTGAAACTACGGCTGAGATAACTGCTGCAGAAGAGTCAAAAGCTGCTGTCGCCTCCGGCGATGAGACCGCAGCGGAACAGACACTTGACACCGCGGGCCTCGTTCCGGTATCTGCAGAGGACCTGAAAGAGGGAGCTTACGATATTTCCGTGGAGTCCAGCTCCTCCATGTTTAAGATCACATCCTGTGTCCTGACCGTCAAGGACGGCGCGATGACCGCGAGAATGACCATGGGCGGAACCGGATATCTGTATGTCTACATGGGAACCGGCGAGGAGGCAGCAAAAGCACCGGAAGCGGATCTGATCTCTTTCGAGGAAAATTCGGATGGGACTCACAGCTTTACAGTCCCGGTGGAGGCATTAAATGAGGCGCTTCCGTGTACGGCATTCAGCAAGAAGAAGGAAAAATGGTACGACAGGGAGCTCGTCTTTGAGGCATCCGGGATCCCGGCAGACGCGTTCCTCAACACATCTTTAAAAACTGTGGAAAATCTCGGCCTTGCGGACGGAACTTATACTGTGGAAGTTTCTCTTACCGGCGGATCCGGCCGTGCGTCTGTGGAGTCCCCGGCGGTGGTCGAGGTGAAGGCCGGAAAAGCTGAGGCGACGATCATCTGGAGCAGCTCCAACTACGACTATATGCGGGTGGATGAGGAGAAGTTTCTCCCGGTAAACACGGAGGGAAATTCCACCTTTGTGATCTCAGTGGCAGGCTTTGACAGTCCGCTGACTGTTTACGCCGACACGACAGCCATGAGCACCCCGCACGAGATCGAGTATACGCTGACCTTTGATTCCAGCACGCTGGAAGAACAGAAACAATAATAAGGTATGGAAAAGAATAGAATTCATTTATCCCGCAGAAGGCGGGAGACAGATAAGCGGCACAGACGGTATGTCAGCTGCCTCACCGTGATCCTTCTGAGTGCAGTCATGCTATGTGCTGGGTGCGCTGGGAAAGACATAGAGGGGAGCTCTGCCGGTGGCTCTGTGAAACAGACCGCTGCAGTGGACGGCAGGCAAAATGGATCCGGCAGCGGCGCTGAGGCAACCCAAAAATCGGAGGCAGCAGCTGCATCTTCCCGAAGCTGGAGTGACATGTCCCCGGTAAGTTCCATGGATCTTCTTTATGCGGAACAGTTTTCCGTGGACTATTATGAAAATGACATCTCGCTCATCACCATCGGGGATACGGACCCGTTTCTTCTGCTGCCGGAAGACGTGTCCGCACCGGACGGACTGCCGGATTCCATCAAAATTCTCCAGAAACCGGTAAAGAATATCTACCTTGTGGCGACATCCGCCATGGATGATTTCGTTCACCTAGACGCGTTGGATTCGATTGCGCTCTCCGGCACAAAGGACACCGGATGGTATCTGCCGGAGGCAAAAACGGCAATGGAAGAGGGAAAAATTGCATATGCCGGAAAGTACAGCGCTCCGGACTACGAGAAGATCTTAAGCAGTGACTGCGGTCTCGCCGTGGAGTCTACCATGATCTACCATACTCCCGAGGTAAAGGAACAGTTGGAACGTCTCGGTATTCCGGTTCTCGTGGAGCGGTCAAGTTATGAGAGCCATCCCCTGGGAAGAATGGAGTGGATCCGGCTCTACGGTGTCCTGACAGGAAAAGAGGCTGAGGCGGAGAAGGTATTTCATGAAAATATGGACGCACTGTCTGATGTCCTCGACATGGAACCGTCAGGGAAGACCGCCGCGTTTTTCTATGTGACAAATTCCGGCAGCGTCAATGTCCGGAAGAATGGAGATTACATCGCAAAGATGATCGCCTTGGCAGGCGGGACTTACGTTCCCGGGAATGCAGGTTCCGACGAGAACGCGCTCTCCACGATGAACATGGATTTTGAGTCCTTCTATACCGCCGCGAAGGACGCGGATGTGCTGATCTACAACAGCACCATAGACGGGGAGCTTACCACGATCAGTGAGCTTTGCGCAAAGAATCAGCTCTTTGCAGATTTCAAGGCAGTGAAAGAGGGAAACGTCTGGTGTACCGGAAAGAATATGTTCCAGGAGACTATGGGACTTGGGGATATGATTCGGGATATGAACGCGGTGTTTGCCGGTGATACTGGATATGATTTTACATATCTTCATCAGCTGAAGTGACGCGCAGGCGACAGCTGATTAACTGTACAGGATCATCACTGTGAATGACAGTGAAAAATCATATAGAAGATAATTATTTTACTCATGAAACAAACGACGAACAAACGTTCGCACACACTGATGAGCACATGACAAAGTCTAAAGTATAAACGAAAGGGGGAGAACACCCATGTCAACACAGTCTAAGCGGATCGTCCGCGCCCACCTGCTGTTATTTGTCCTGCTTGCAGCCTTAAGCTTTCTGAGCCTGGCCGTCGGCAGTGTACGCGTATCGGCAGCAGATATCCTGGCGGCCCTGGGCGGAAAAGATGGGGCTGATATGACCCGCCATATTCTCTTTGACATCCGTCTCCCCAGAATGCTGGCGGCTTTGATCCTCGGTGGGGCGCTCTCGGTGTCGGGATTCCTCTTGCAGACATTTTTTTCAAATCCAATCGCCGGCCCATTCGTCCTTGGAATCTCTTCCGGTGCGAAGCTCGTTGTCTCGATCTTTATGATCCTGTTCCTCGGGCAGGGACTCATCATGAATTCCTGGGTCATGATCGGCGCAGCTTTCCTCGGCGCTATGGCATCCATGGGGTTTGTGCTGGCGGTCTCAAAAAAGCTTCCGCAGATGTCCATGTTAGTGGTAAGCGGAATCATGATCGGATATATCTGTTCGGCGGCAACGGATTTTATTGTGACTTTCGCCGATGATTCCAATATCGTGAACCTTCACAACTGGTCCATGGGAAGCTTTTCCGGGATCTCCATGGATGGGGTAAAGATCTGCGCCCTTGTGATCGCGGCAGCTTTCCTCTGTTCCATGCTCCTCTCAAAAGCCATGGGGGCCTACCAGCTGGGGGAGGTCTATGCGAGAAACATGGGTGTCAATATCAGGCGGTTCCGGATCGAACTGATCCTTTTATCCAGCGTCCTCTCCGCCACGGTGACAGCCTTTGCGGGCCCCGTCTCCTTCGTGGGGATCGCGGTGCCTCATGTGATCAAGCAGCTTTTTAAGACAGCGAAGCCCATCGTTGTGATCCCGGGATGTTTCCTGGGGGGTGCTGTATTCTGCCTGTTCAGCGATCTGCTGGCGAGGACGATGTTTTCACCGACAGAACTTTCCATCAGCTCTGTGACGGCGGTGTTCGGCGCGCCGGTGGTAATCGCCATGATGATAAAAAGGGTGAAACATTGATTTGGATGGACGATTTCAAACCTTGAAGTGCCATGCACCGCATTTTTGCTGTTTCAGTGATGATTCATGCTTAAATTATAATGATTCATTATGGAGCCGCATGAAAGGAGAACCTATGCAGAACTATCTGACAGCAGATAATTTAACCGTCGGATACCGCGGAAAGCCGATCCTGTCCGATATTTTCCTGAACATCCGCCGCGGCTCCATCGTCACGCTGATAGGGCCGAACGGGGCGGGAAAATCTACGATCTTAAAGAGTATTATCCGGGAGCTTTCTCCGTTAGGCGGAAGCGTATTTCTCGACGGCACGGCCCTTCAGAATTACTCGGATTCCGATTTCGCGAAAAAGACCGCGGTAGTCATGACGGGGCGGCCGGATCCGGAGCTCATGACGTGCTTTGACGTGGCGGCAGCAGGAAGATACCCGTACACCGGGCGGTTCGGGATCCTGTCCAAAGAAGATAAGAACAAGGTCATGGATGCCCTCGAAATGGTCCAATGCGAAGGTCTTGCGGATGTTCTGTTCCAGAATACCAGTGACGGGCAGAAACAGCGGATCCTTTTAGCCCGGGCGATCTGCCAGGAGCCGGAGCTTCTGGTCCTCGATGAGCCCACGTCTTTTCTCGATATCAGACACAAGCTGGAGCTTCTCGACATCTTAAAGACCCTGGTCCATGAGAGAAACGTGGCGGTGCTCATGTCGCTCCACGAGCTGGATCTTGCGGAGCGGATCTCCGACTATGTGCTCTGCGCGGAAAACGGGACCATCGGGAGAGCCGGGACGCCTTCGGAGGTGTTTGAGCGGGATTATATCGCAAAGCTTTATGGGATCGAACACGGGAGCTATCTGACTTCCCTTGGATTTCCAGAGCTTCCGAAGACGGACGGAGCGCCGAGAGTCTTTGTCATCGGCGGTATGGGAAGCGGGATTCCGGTGTACCATGCCTTAAACCGGGCGGGGATCCCCTTTGCGGCGGGTGTCATCCATGAAAACGATGTGGAGTATCAGACAGCACAGGCGCTGGCAGCAGAAGTGATCCGGGAAGTGGCCTTCGAACCGGTGGGAGAGCAGGCGTTCCTTCGGGCAAAGGAAGTTTTAGAGTCCTGCGAGGCAGTTCTCTGTCCATTAAATACCTTCGGAACCATGAACGAGAGGAACCGGGAACTTCTAAGGATCGGAACGGAACTCGGAAATTACGGCAAATTCATCTTGACAAATCAGATTCCGGTGATATACTGAATAACAAGTGAAAAAACAACACGTTGACAGGAAGAGTACGTTCGGAAACTGCTCAGAGAGGGATACATTTGGTGAGAGTTATCCTGCACGGAACGAACCGAAGACCACCCTGGAGTGTCCCTTAATCGGGAACGGTGATTCCGTTATCATCAAATGAAGTGGTATAGAAATTCTATACAAGCAGGGTGGAACCACGGGTAATCTCGTCCCTTGATTATGTGAAAAACGCATAATCAAGGGATTTTTTTATTTGCGCGAGTAACAAGCCAAGCCGCGGCTCGCGTGAGATTTTCACTGAGAAAAACGCAACTGCAGATCTGCGGCTGCACGAAATTTTTCCAAGAGAAAAAGGAGAATGAACATGAAAGTAACATTAAAAGACGGCTCTTTTAAAGAGTACGCACAGCCGATGGCTGTCATCGACATCGCAAAAGACATCAGCGAAGGTCTTGCAAGAATGGCCTGTGTCGCAGAGATCGACGGAGAAGTAAAGGATCTGCGCACTATCGTTGACAAGGACTGCACTTTAAATATCTTCACTGCAAAGGATCCGGAAGGACTTGCAGCTCTCCGCCACACAGCAAGCCATGTAATGGCTCAGGCAATCAAGAGAATCTGGCCGGAGACAAAGCTTGCCATCGGTCCGTCCATCGCTGACGGCTTCTACTACGATATCGACCGCGACGAGCCGGTAACATCCGACGACCTCGCAAAGATCGAGGCTGAGATGAAGAAGATCATCAAAGAAGCTCTCCCGTTAGAGCGCTTTGAGCTTCCGAGAGCAGAGGCGATCGCCCTCATGAAAGAGAAGAATGAGCCGTACAAGGTAGAGCTCATCGAGGATCTTCCGGAAGATGCTATCATCAGCTTCTACAAACAGGGTGAGTTCACAGACCTCTGTGCAGGCCCGCACCTCATGAACACAAAGGAAGTCGGCAAGGCATTCAAACTCATGAACATCGCAGGCGCTTACTGGCGCGGAAGCGAGAAGAACAAGATGCTGACACGTATCTATGCGACAGCATTCGCTAAGAAAGAGGACTTAGAGGCTTACGTTACCATGATGGAAGAGGCTAAGAAGCGTGACCACAGAAAGCTCGGCAAAGAGCTCGGTCTCTTCATGATGAGCGATGCTGGACCAGGATTCCCGTTCTTCCTTCCGAAGGGAATGATCTTAAAGAACACACTGCTTGACTACTGGCGCGAGATCCACAAAAAAGCAGGTTATGTAGAGATCTCCACACCGATCATCTTAAACAGAAGTCTCTGGGAGACATCCGGTCACTGGGATCACTATAAGAACAACATGTATACAACAGTCATCGACGGCGAAGATTACGCCATCAAACCGATGAACTGCCCGGGCGGCGTTCTTGTTTACGCTTCCGAGCCGCGTTCCTACCGTGACCTTCCGCTCCGTATGGGCGAGCTCGGTATCGTTCACCGTCATGAGAAATCCGGTCAGCTTCACGGACTTATGCGCGTACGCTGCTTCACACAGGATGATGCACACATCTTCATGACTCCGGAGCAGATCCGTGACGAGATCAAGGGCGTTGCAGGCCTCATCAACCAGGTATATTCCCTGTTCGGATTCAAGTACCATGTAGAGCTCTCCACAAGACCGGAAGACTCCATGGGAAGCGACGAGGACTGGGAGCTTGCAACAAGTTCCTTACAGGGCGCATTAGACGACCTTGGACTTGACTATGTGATCAACGAAGGCGACGGCGCATTCTACGGCCCGAAGATCGACTTCCATCTGGTAGACGCTATCGGCAGAACATGGCAGTGCGGTACGATCCAGCTTGACTTCCAGCTTCCGCAGCGTTTCGAGCTCGAGTACATCGGCGCTGACGGCGAGAAGCACAGACCGATCATGATCCACCGCGTATGCTTCGGTTCCATCGAGCGTTTCATCGGTATCCTGATCGAGCACTTCGCTGGCGCATTCCCGACATGGCTTGCACCGGTTCAGGTTAAGGTTCTCCCGATCTCCGAGAAGTACGAGGAGTACGCAAAATCTGTCAAGGCAGCTCTTGACGCAGCTGACATCCGTGCTGAGATCGACCTCCGTTCCGAGAAGATTGGTTACAAGATCCGTGAGGCACAGGGCCAGAAGATTCCGTACATGTTAGTTGTCGGCCAGAAGGAGCAGGCAGACGGAACTGTATCCGTAAGAAGCCGTTTCAAAGGCGACGAGGGCGCTGAGGATCTCAACGTATTTATCGCAAACATCAAGGCTGAGATCGCTGGCCGTGTAAACCGTCCGGTCGAGGTTAAAAAGGAAGAGGAGAAATAATTTCACCTTAAATTTTCGCCGGTCTTCGGAATTTTCCGGGGACCGGCTTTTTTTCGCTTTTTTGTCTGTCCGCTTGAACTTTTTTCCGAATAATGGTATCATATTACGGAATATGACCGTTGGGAGGTTTATCAATTGGCGAAGAAAAAGAACAAGAAAGTCGTTCGTTATCGCCGGCCCCTGAATATCAATGTGGGCATGATCATTTTTTCCCTCATTTTCTTATATATGGCGTTTTATCTCTATACCTACCTTCGCAGGGACAAGGTGGAGTTTTATGAAGTTGTGGAGGGAAGCATCGTAAACGATACGAGGCACACCGGAATCATTTTCCGCACCGAGGAACCGAAATACACGGACCGTGCCGGAAATATCAACTTCTATTTAAGAGAGGGAAAGAGAGCAGCTGTCGGCACGAGAGTTTATTCTATTGATGAGACAGGAACACTTTCCGCCCTGCTTGAGGAAAAAGCGGACGGGTCTGTGGCTCTCTCAAAGGAAAATCTCGCTTCCTTAAAGAAACAGCTGTCCAGCTTCAGCCAGACATTCACCGATGAGGACTTCAAGGAGGTCTATGACACAAAAAACTCGCTGGATTCCGAGGTCTTAGAGTATGTCAGCGTGGATACATTAAAGAACTTAGACAGTGCCGTCTCTGAACTCGGCGGAAATTTTACCCAGGTGCGGGCGGATCAGTCCGGTATCGTTTCCTATTCGATCGATTCCATGGAGAGTCTGACACCGAACCAGGTGACAGCCGAGATGTTCGACAAGAGCAACTATAAAAAATCCAGTGTCCGTTCCGGTCAGCTGGTGGAGACCGACGCGCCTGCATACAAGATCATCACCTCCGAGGACTGGTCCATCGTCTTTCCGATGTCGGAGCAGGAGTTTTCCACTTATAATGGAAAGACTTCCCTCACTGTGAAATTTAACGGCAGGGATCTTGAGACCTCCGGTGCCTTTTCAACGGTGACGGGAGGAGATGGAAAAACTTACGGAAAACTCGATTTTTCTAAATATATGGAACAGTTTGTTTCTGACCGCTATGTGGATTTTGAGATCGTGACCGATGAGGTCCGGGGTCTTAAGATCCCGAGAAGTTCCGTCACCGATGTGACATTCTATGTGATTCCGAAGGATTACTATGTGAGCGCAAAGAAGGATTCTTCCGATTCTTCTTCCGTCTCCCAGAGCGGCTTCCGTAAGGAGACATACGCGGATGGAAAGACGGTTGGCGTTATCACTCCGTGTACGATCTACTATGCGGATGATGAGTACTATTACGTGGATGCGGGGGAGAACAGTGAACTGAAAGCCGGGGATTTCCTCACAAAGGATGACTCCGAGGAGCGCTATCAGATCGGAATGACCCAGTCGGTACAGGGCGTCTACAATATCAACCGCGGTTACACGGTATTCAGAAGAATCGAGATCCTTTCTTCGAATGATGAGTATTATACAATCAAAAAAGGCACCGATTACGGTCTGTCCGTTTACGACCATATCGTTCTGGACGCCAACGCCGTAGACGGAAACGGAATGATCATCTACCAGTAGGAGGTTTTAACATGTCAGTTGCAGAGAATATAAAGAATGTAAGAGAACGCATGAACGCTGCCTGCCTTCGCGCGGGAAGAGATCCGAAGGAGGTCACCCTGATTTCCGTCAGCAAGACAAAGCCTGTCTCCATGCTGATGGAGGCCTACGAGGCGGGGGAGCGCGATTTCGGTGAAAATAAGGTGCAGGAGATCACGGAGAAACGCCCGCAGATCCCGGAGGACGCGAAGTTCCACATGATCGGTCATCTCCAGACAAACAAGGTCGGACAGGTCATCGACAAAGTGGTCCTGATCCACTCCTGTGACAGTGTCCACCTGGCGGAGAAGATCGAGAAGGAAGCCGCAAAGAGAGACATCATCGCCAACGTGCTTCTTGAGGTCAATGTGGCGAGAGAGGAGAGCAAATTCGGCATGTTCCTGGAGGACGTAATTCCGAATTTAAAGGAGATCCAGGCATTCCCACATGTCTGCGTAAAGGGAATGATGACCATTGCGCCAAATGTCGAAAATGCAGAAGAAAATCGAAAATATTTTAAAGAATTATATCAATTATATGTTGACATCAAAAGTAAAAACATTGATAATGGTACTATGAGTGTGCTGTCCATGGGTATGACCGGCGACTTCGAGGTAGCCGTCGAGGAGGGTGCAACCATGATTAGAGTAGGAACCGGAATCTTTGGTTCCAGATAGATTGGAGAGAACTAGATATGAGCTTTTTAGGCAAGATTATGGATACGATGCGTCTGAACGACGATGAAGATGACGATTACTTCTTAGATGACGATTATGAAGATGAAAAACCGGCGAGAAAGAGCCTTTTCAAGAAGCAGGCAGCCGATGATTTAGATGATTATGAGGAGGAGAAGCCGAGATTTTTACCTCGCGCCACCAACAGCAATAAGGTCGTTCCGATGCGCCGCGGAAGCGGAATGGAAGTTTCCTTAATTAAACCGACCTCCTTAGATGACGCAAAGGAGATCTGCGATTACCTGCTTGCCGGAAAGGCAGTTGTACTTAACATGGAAGGAATCCACACCGAGACCGCACAGCGGATCATCGATTTCACATCCGGATCCACATACTCCATGAACGGAAATCTTCAGAAAATTTCCAACTACATTTTTATCGCAACCCCGCAGTCCGTTGAACTGTCCGGTGACTTCCAGGATCTTCTTACCGGAGGAAACTTAGACGTATCCGGACTCAACATCCATCTTTAATTAAGGGTCTATATGGAAAAGGAAGAACAGCTTTTTAGAAAGCGGATCCAGGAACTGGCGGAAAACGCCTACTCCCGTGATATTCCGCTTCACACAGATTTTCTGACGCTCGCAGAACAGACTGTCTTCCAGAATATGTCGGCTACGCTGCCGCCGGTGAAGTTCGTACTTTCCGGCGGCTTTCCGATGTCTGAAAGAAAGGTTTTGTGCTTTCTGGCGTCCTACGAGGAAGAGCTTTACGCGCCGCCCTTCGTGTGCTTAAAGATCGCTCCCGCAAACAGGCGTTTCGCGGAGGAGCTGACCCACCGGGATTATCTCGGGGCGATCATGAATCTCGGAATCGAGAGATCCATGATCGGGGATATCGTCCTGCAGGGTGGAAACGCGTGGGCGTTTGTCATGGAGAAGATGAGCAAGTACCTTGCGGAAAATCTCACGATGATCCGGCACACTTCTGTTGTGACAGAGATCACCGCGGACTTTTCCGAGCTTCCGGAGCCGGAGATGGAGGAGGTTTCCGGAACGGTGAGTTCTGTCCGGTTGGATTCTGTCATCGCGTTATGCGGAAGACTTTCCAGGACGAAGGCGGCATCATATATTGAAGGCGAGAAGGTCTCTGTCAACGGGGCCGTCTGCACGAATGTATCGTTGAACTTACGGGGCGGAGAGATCTTATCGATCCGCGGCATCGGCAAATTCCGGTTCGAAGAGCCGGGAAATCTTACGAAAAAGGGGCGGACATCCGTCGTGGTGTACCGCTATAAATAGGAGGTTAGCCTTATGATCACAGAACATGTAAACCGGATCCCGGTCCATCTCGACGGGAAGACCATTTATGATATCGTACTGGAAGATTCTTTTGATGCCCTGGCAAAGGAGATCTCCGCGCTGGGCACTGAGAAGAAAAAGATCTGCATCATTGCGGATTCCAACGTGGCTGACTTGTATCTCGATGAAGTTACAAAGATCCTTTCCGGTTGCTGCCGCGAGGTCACATCCTATGTGTTCCCGGCGGGGGAAGAAAACAAGAACTTAAAGACGGTCCAGGGCGCTTACGAGCACCTGATCTTAAATCATTATGACAGAAAGGACCTTCTTGTGGCTTTAGGCGGCGGCGTCACAGGAGATCTCTGCGGATTTGTTGCTGCAACTTACCTCCGCGGCGTTGATTTTGTCCAGATTCCGACGACACTGTTGTCCCAGGTGGATTCCGGCATCGGCGGAAAGACCGGCGTGGACTTTGATTCCTACAAAAATATGGTGGGTGCCTTCCACATGCCGAAGCTTGTATACACGAACGTGTCCGTTCTCCGTACACTTCCGGACAATCAGTTCTCCGGCGGTATGGGAGAGGTTATCAAGCACGGCCTGATCCGCGATAAAGAATATTTTAACTGGATCGAGGCGAACAAAGAAAAGATCCTCGCAAAGGACGCCGACACCTTAAAGCTTCTGATTCAGGGCAGCGATTTCATCAAGCGCGAAGTCGTTGAGATCGACCCGACAGAGCAGAATGAGCGCGCGACCTTAAACTTTGGTCACACATTAGGCCATGCCATCGAGAAATTAAAGAACTTTACGATGCTTCACGGTCACTGCGTCGCTGTCGGTGCCCTGGCTGCCATGAATATCTGCAAAGAGCGCGGCTTTGTAAACCAGGATGAGATCGACGCATACAACGCACTGATGGAGTATTTCTCTATCCCGACATCCGTTTCCGGCCTTGATCCGGAGGAAGTCATCGCCGCGACGAAAAATGATAAGAAGATGGAAGCCGGTGTGATCAAGTTTATCCTTTTAGACCATGTGGGCCACGCCTATATCGACCGCACCGTCACAAAGGATGAGATGAAGCGCGCCCTGGCGACTATTTTCAGATAGGAGTTTTTATGAATACCATTGGAAAACGCTACGGTGTTCTCACCGTATGTGCCGCCCTGCTCATTGCCCTGGACCAGTGGGCGAAGAGTATGGCTTACAGCACGCTGCGAGTCAACGGGCCGCTTGTGCTGATCAAGGGAGTTTTTGAACTTCTGTACTCGGAAAACAGGGGTGCTGCCTTTGGAATCCTCCAGGGAAAACAGTGGTTTTTCTTCCTGGTAGCTGCGGCTGTCGTGATCGTGGTCCTTGTTTTTGTGGCAAAGCTTCCTTCGGGGAACCGTTATCTGCCGCTCTATATTTCCATGGTCCTTCTTCTTTCCGGCGCTGTCGGAAACCTGATCGACCGTGCGGTGAGGGGATTTGTGGTGGATTTCTTCTACTTCAGCCTCATCGATTTCCCGATCTTTAATGTTGCGGACTGCTATGTGGTCTGCGCGGCCGGGCTTCTGATCCTTCTCATCGGCTTTGTCTATAAGGAGGATGAGCTTTCCTTCCTTTCATCGAAAAAAGGAGAGTAACCAGTGAGAGAAGAATGTTTTGTTACGGAGGAGACGGCGGGAGACCGGATCGACAAGTTCCTTGCGGAGCAGTATGAGGATCTTTCCCGTTCCTTTCTCCAGAAGCTTTTAAAATCCGGGGAAGTCATGGTGGGCGGACGTCCGGTGAAGGCGAGTTACAAGGTGGCTGAGGGGGATCTGATCTCCTTCGAGGTACCGGAGGCCGTGGAGCCGGAGATCGTGCCGGAGAATATCCCGCTGGATATCCTGTATGAGGACCATGACGTGATTCTTGTGAATAAGCCGAAGGGCATGGTGGTCCACCCGGCTGCGGGACATTACACGGGGACATTGGTGAACGCACTGATGTTTCACTGTAAGGAAGACCTTTCCGGAATCAACGGAGTCC
>CAVFLH010000023.1:0-22906 GCA_963622995.1 uncultured Eubacteriales bacterium
GAAAATAACGAAAAAGAAAAGAAAGAAAAAACAGGCTGGGTCGCGGAGCTCATCAGCTGGGTGCAGGTTCTCGTATCTGCCGCTGTGATCGCCTTCGTGCTCACCACTTTCGTCATCGCAAACAGTGAAATCCCGACAGGTTCCATGGAGAACACGATTATGGCTGGAAGCCGTGTCATCGGCTCCAGACTCCACTATAAATTCTCCGAACCGGAACGGGGCGATGTAGCGATCTTCGTTTTTGGCTGGCAGTGTCCGCAGTGCGGCGTGATCGTAGAGGGCGATAAACAGGATACCTGCCCTTCCTGCGGCTCTGAAGTTGGAAAACGGGCCCACACGATCTACTATGTAAAACGTGTGATCGGTATGCCTGGCGATGTCATCGATATCGTGGACGATCAGGT
This sequence comes from uncultured Eubacteriales bacterium, assembly GCA_963622995.1. Classification (GTDB taxonomy): domain Bacteria; phylum Bacillota; class Clostridia; order Lachnospirales; family Lachnospiraceae; genus Pilosibacter. The sequence goes on from CAVFLH010000023.1 coordinate 405, forward strand.
CTACTTAAACGGATCTGACACACCGCTCGATGAGCCGTATATCGCAGAGCCGATGAACCAGCATGAAACTTACCATTTTGAAGTTCCGGAAGACTGCTACTTCATGATGGGCGACAACCGCAACTACTCCCTGGATGCCCGCTACTGGCAGAACCACTATATTTCCAGAGACAAGATGGTTGCCAAAGTATTCTTTGAGTACTTCCCGACACCAAAGGTAATCCACTAAGGTGGAATCCGGCATATATCATTTACTTATACACAGGAGACAGATTATGAAGAAGGTTGTAAAGTTTGGCGGCAGCTCCCTCGCAAGTGCCCGTCAGTTTAAAAAGGTAAAGGCAATCATCGAAGCCGACAAGACCCGCTGCTATGTTGTTCCGTCAGCACCGGGAAAGAGGGACAGCAAAGACACAAAGGTGACCGACATGTTATACCAGTGCTACGATGCGGCATGCGCAGGCGGAAGCTACAAGCGCATCCTTGAGCAGATCAAGAAGCGCTACACCGATATCATCGACGGCCTTGACTTAAACTTAAACCTCGATTTTGAGTTTGCGAAGATCGAGGAGAACTTCTTAAAGAAAGCCGGACGTGACTATGCGGCTTCCAGAGGAGAATACTTAAACGGTATCATCGCCGCAAATTACCTCGGCTTCACCTTCGTGGACTCAGCCGATGTGATCTGCTTTGACGCGGATGGAAACTTCCTCTCCGAGGAGACAAACAAGGAGATGAGCGAACATCTCGCTTCCTTAAAGCAGGCAGTTATTCCGGGCTTCTACGGCGCTAAGCCGGACGGAACGATCCATACCTTCTCTCGCGGCGGTTCCGATATCACAGGTTCTATCGTGGCCCGCGCGGTCCAGGCTGACCTCTACGAGAACTGGACAGACGTTTCCGGTTTCCTTGTAGCTGACCCGAGAATCGTTGAGAATCCGGCTCCGATCGAGACGATCACCTACACAGAGCTCCGCGAGCTCTCCTACATGGGCGCAAGCGTTCTTCACGAGGACGCGATCTTCCCGGTAAGAAAAGCCGGAATCCCGATCAATATCCGCAACACGAACCGTCCGGAAGATCCGGGTACCATGATCGTTGAGAACACCAGCAAGCGCCCGCGCTACACCATCACCGGTGTTGCCGGAAAGAAGGGCTTCTGCGCCATGAACATCGACAAGGCGATGATGAACTCCGAGATCGGGTTTGGGAGAAAGGTCCTCGAGGTATTCGAGAAGAACGGCATCTCCTTCGAGCATATGCCGTCCGGCATCGACACCATGTCCGTTCTTGTCCACCAGGATGAGTTCCAGGAGAAAGAGCAGGCAGTCCTCTCCGGTATCCAGCGCTCCGTCCATCCGGATGTTGTCACATTAGAGTCCGACCTCGCTGTGATCGCAGTCGTAGGCCGCGGCATGAAGGCAATGCGCGGAACTGCCGCAAGGATCTTCGCAGCACTCGCACATGCCAAGATCAACGTGAAGATGATCGACCAGGGATCCAGTGAACTGAACATCATCATCGGCGTTACCAATGATGATTTTGAGCCGGCGATCCGGGCGATCTATGATATCTTTGTAAAGACTGAATTATAATTCATAAATAATTTTCCCCCGCATGGGCAGTTGGTTAAGCCGCTCATGCGGGGGATTTTTCTTTATTGCACATCCTATTTTACTGCCATCCGTACCTGCAGGGATTGCCGCTGACAGATTATTTTGATATATGACACCGAAAAAGAGCCCTATATCAGCATGTATTACCATGCCATACAGGGCTCTTTTTGCTTTACACGTTTATATTACTGCGACTTAACTTCCTTCCAAAGCGCATTATAAAGATCATCCGCCTCGGTTCCGAGGTAACTGTAGACCTCAGAATTCTCCAGCTCATCTGTATCCGGGAACACGGACTTGTTTTCCTGATATTCCGGATCCAGGATCTCGAACGCAGCCTTGTTCGGGGTCGCGTAGGTGATGTACTCGAAGTTCTTCACCGCGATATCCGGGCGGCAGAGGAAGTTGATCCACTTCTCCGCATTCTCCTTGTTTTTCGCGTTGTCCGGGATGACCCAGGAATCGATCCACAGGTTCGTTCCCTCTTCTGGAAGAACATACTCAAGATCATAGTCGAGATTCAGCGTCTCCGCCTCTTCCTGGAGATATAACAGCTCACCGGAGTAGATAACACCTACCGCCGCCTCGCCGTTTAACATCTTGTCGCGGACCTGGTCCACAACGTATGCCTGGACTAACGGTTTCTGCGCCAGGAGAAGCTTCTTCGCCTCTTCCAGCTCGCCTTCATCCGTGGTGTTCATGGAATATCCAAGTTCCTTTAACGCCACCATAAACGCGTCGCGGACGCTGTCCTGCATCAGGATCTCGCCCTTTAATCTCTCATCCCAGAGATCCGACCACTTCGTCGGGGCCGGGACTCCAAGCTCTTCTAACTTCTGGACATTGTAGATAATTCCGACGGTTCCCCATGTATACGGGACGGAGTAGCGGTTCTCCGGGTCAAATGCCTTTGACTTTTCAAGGTAGACCGGATCGATATTCGCGATATTCGGCACATTGTCAAAGTTGATCTCCGCGAGAAGTCCGTTCTCAACCATTTTCTGGATCATGTAATCCGACGGACATACCACATCGTAATTGACTGCTCCGGCCTCGATGACCGGGTACATCTCCTCGTTTGTCTCGAAGAGGTCATAGGTCACATGAATTCCGGTCTCCGCCTCGAATTCATCGATCACGCTCTCATCGATGTACTCGCCCCAGTTGTAAACATAAAGCTCATTGGAATGGGACGATGAAAAATGCAGGTAACTCGTATAGCACACACTTCCGATAATAAGGAAGGACGCCAGTACGATCGCTGTCTTTCCGCTCCATACCGGCTTCTTTCCCTTATCCGGCACCGCGTTCGGTCCGAAGCTTCCGGCTCCCGCCTTCGCCTGGGGTTTTGCCGGGGCAAAGTTCGTGATGAGTAGCAGAGCCAGGACTGTCACGAAGATCACGGTGGACAGGGCGTACATGGACGGCTTGATACCGCGGCGCACTTCACTGTAGATCAGGGTGGACAGAGTGTTGATTCCGGCACCTCTTGTAAAGTGGGTGATGATAAAATCATCCAGGGACATCGTAAACGCCATCAGGAAGCCCGATAACACGCCCGGCAGAATATCCGGGAACACGACCTTGAAAAACGCCTTCAGCGGGCCTGCGCCCAGGTCCATGGCCGCCTCATAGGTGTTCCGGCTCGTCTGCTTGAGCTTCGGCATGACGCTGAGCATCACATAGGGCACGTTGAACGTGATGTGGGCAAACAGGATCGTCTTGAATCCCAGGGAGATTCCAAAGGCGATAAACATCAGCATCAGGGAGATACCGGTCACGATATCGGAGTTTAACATCGGGATGTTGTTGAGTCCCATGCAGATCGTCCGCGGAAGTTTCTTCATTGCGGAGAGTCCGATAGCTGCCGCCGTTCCGAGGATCGTTGCGATAAGCGCCGACAGGAACGCGATCAGCAGGGTATTGTAGAGGGCGTCCATGATTGTGGCGCTCTCAAACATCTGTGTGTACCATTTTAAGGTGAACCCGCCCCACTGGGATCTCGATTTCGAGCTGTTGAAGGACAGGACCATCATGACGAGGATCGGCGCGTACAGAAAGATCAGTACAAGCACCAGATAAAAATCCTCAATAAATTTCTTAAATCTTTCTTTTGCGGTTTTCATCAGAATGCAGATCCCTCCCCATCCTTATCGTATTTTGCGATCATGGTCATACTGAGAAGGATAAATACCATGAGCACGATGGAAAGTCCGGCACCGAGGTTCCAGTTGCTTCCCTTTGTGAATTCCTGCTCGATGACATTTCCGATGAGCAGGATCTTGCTGCCGCCTAAGAGATTTGAGATCACGAAGGTGGTGAGCGCCGGCACGAATACCATCGTGATTCCGCTGACGATTCCAGGAACGCTTAACGGGATCAGGATCTTCGTGAGCGTCTGGTAATTGTCCGCACCCAGGTCTCTCGCCGCATTGATCACGTTGTCATCGATCTTCGCAAGCGTATTGTAAATCGGCAGTACCATGAACGGCAGGAAGTTGTAGACCATGCCGAGGATGATGGCCGCCGGTGTGTTGATGATCGCAATGTTCGGCAGGTGCAGCAGCGTGAGGAACGTGTTGATCACACCATTCTTTTCGAGAAGTGTCTGCCACGCCATAGTTCTTAAGAGGAAGTTCATCCACATCGGAAGAATAAAGATGAATACCACGAAGCTGCCTTTTCCGATATGGCGCTTTCTCAAGATCAGCGCCAGCGGGTACGCGAGGAACAGACAGATCACAGTGCTGACTCCTGCAAGGACTAAGGACAGCCACAGTGCCTTTAAATGCTCCGCGGAACCGATAGCCAGGATATTCGACAGGGTGAAGGCCCCGCTGCGATCCGTAAGTCCATAGTAAAATACCATGAGAAGCGGGATCACCGTAAATCCTGCCATCCATATAATATAAGGATAAGCCAGAAATCTGGATGTTTTTCTATTCATTGACTCCCACGGCCTCCTCGTCCTCGGACTCCGGCTTGTTCATGATCTGGATATCGAATGGATCCACATGAATGCCGACCTTCTGTCCGACCGGGAACATGTCCGTGCTGTGGACCAGCCACTCGTAGCCGTCCGGGGTCGTAACTTCCATCTCGTAGTGAACGCCCTTGAAGATCAGGTGTGTGACAACGCCCTGAAGTGTGCCGTCCTCCGGCTTCACAAGGTCGATATCCTCCGGGCGGATCACGACGTCCACCGGTTTATTGTTTCCGAATCCCTTGTCCACGCAGGCAAACTTCGCGCCGAAGATCTCAACAAGCTCATCGTGGATCATGGTTCCGCCCACGATATTGCTCTCGCCGATAAAGTCCGCAACGAAGGCGTTCTCCGGCTCGTTGTAGATCTGCTCCGGGGTTCCCATCTGCTGGATATAGCCCTGGTTCATGACGACGATGGTGTCGGACATGGTCAGTGCCTCTTCCTGGTCATGGGTAACGTAGATAAAGGTGATTCCCAACTCGTTCTTCAGCCGGATCAGCTCATACTGCATGTCCTGGCGGAGTTTTAAGTCGAGGGCGCCTAACGGCTCATCGAGAAGAAGGAGCTTCGGCTCGTTTACGATGGCGCGGGCGATGGCGATTCGCTGCTGCTGGCCGCCGCTTAAGGAGTCCACGCTGCGGTTCTCGAAACCGTCCAGATTTACGAGTTTCAGTGCGTACTTGATTTTATCGTCAATATAGCTCTTCGATTTGCCTTTGATCTTCAGACCGAACGCGATGTTCTCCGCAATGCTCATATGGGTGAACAGGGCGTACTTCTGGAAAACTGTATTTAACTGGCGTTTATTCGGCGGTGTGTTTGTGATATCTTCGCCGTCAAAGATCACCTGGCCCTTGTCAGGTTTTTCGAAACCGCCGATGATTCTTAAGGTCGTGGTCTTTCCGCAGCCGCTCGGGCCGAGCAGCGTCACAAAGGAATTTTCCTTTACGGAGAGGCTTAAATCATCGAGAATCAGATCCCCGTCATAGCTTTTCGAAATGTGGGACAAATCAATGAGCGGATGCTCCATTCTTTTTTCCTCCTGAATGTATACATATTCAAAATCCTGCCGTCTTTTTTCGACGCAGAACAACGCAAAAATTGGCTGTACGACAAAAAGCCCATCTTATATATTTACTCATGATTTCCCCTTTCTGTCAATAGATTTCGGACCCCGTTTCGAAATAAAATTTCGGGTATATTTTTTCTTTCATACGATTCCCGGAGTTTTTCAGATTTCGATTAACAAACGGGGCAGATTATGATAAAATGGGCATATCTATGAAATTCCGAAAAGTGCCGGACGAGGCATTTTCGGAGAATCGAAAGTAAAGGGGAAATTACCTATGACTGGAAAATACATGGCCTATGTGGGTTCTTATTCCTACACGGGAAAGGCAAAGGGAATCACTGTATATGATGTGGATGTTGAGGCTGGAAAATTCATCTACCGCTGCGAAGTGGAGGTCGACAATTCTTCCTATCTGAAAGCGTCCCAGAACGGACAGATCCTCTACTCTATCGCCGACGAGGGCGTCGTAGCGTTCCGCGTTCTTCCGAACGGAAGTCTTGCCCGCTTAAACAGCGCGAATATCAGGGGCATGCGCGGATGTCATCTCTCCACCAGCAAAGCTGACGACTATATCTTTATCTCCGGTTTCCATGACGGAAAGATCACGGTCCTCAGCCTGAACAAGGACGGCTCTGTGGGCCAGATCGCCGACGGCGTCTTCCACAAGGGCCTCGGTTCCGTTGCGGAGCGCAGCTTCCGCCCGCATGTGAGCTGCAGCCGCCTGACTCCGGACGAGCGTTTCTTAATGGTAGCCGACCTTGGAATCGACCAGATCAAGGTCTACCGTTTCGACCACAAGGACGGAAAGATCACTCTCGTGGACACGATCCGCTGCGAGCTGGAATCCGCCCCGAAATACTTTATGTTCAGCTCCGACGGACGTTTCTTCTATGTCCTCTATGAGCTGAAAAATATGATCGAAGTTTATTCTTATAAAGAAGGTGAGCGCGTTCCGATCGTCGAGAAGATCCAGACGATCTCCTCCACAGGAAGTAAGCCGAACCAGCTGACCGCAGCCTGCGCGATGCATCTCTCCCCGGACGAGAAGCACTTATTCTGCAGCAACGCCGGAGACAACACGGTATCCATGTACGACCGCGACGATGAGACTGGTATGCTGACACTGCGCTTCTGCCTCCCGATCAGCGGCGATTACCCGAAGGACATCGCGATCTTCCCGGACGGAAAGCATCTCGCATCCATCAACCACGAGGGAAGTATTTCCTTCTTTAAGATCGACTACGAAAAAGGTCTTCTCGTCATGAGCGACCGCAGCATTACGGTCAACGAGCCGAACTGCTGTGAAATTGTAAAGATTGGAGATTAACATAACATGGCAGCAGGTTCTACCATCGGCACAATATTTAAAGTAACGACCTGGGGGGAATCCCATGGAAAGGCCATCGGCGTTGTCGTCGACGGCTGCCCGGCGGGACTTCCCTTAGACGAATCCGATATCCAGAAGCTCTTAGACCGCAGAAAACCGGGCCAGAGCCGCTTTACGACCCAGAGAAAAGAGGGCGATGAGGTCGAGATCCTCTCCGGCGTCTTCGAGGGAAAGACCACAGGAACACCGATCTCCATGATCGTTCGGAACACGGACCAGCGGTCCAAGGATTACTCCAATATCGCCTCCTGTTTCCGCCCGGGCCATGCGGATTATACCTTTGAGGAAAAATATGGGTTCCGCGATTACCGCGGCGGCGGACGTTCCTCCGCCCGCGAGACCATCGGCCGTGTCGCGGCCGGTGCCATTGCCGAGAAGTTCTTAAAACAGTTAAATATCTCCGTGACCGCATACGCGAAGTCCATCGGACCGGTGGAAGTCTCCCCGAAGCGTATGGATCTTTCCGAAATCCAGAACAACCGCTTCTGTCTTCCGGACGCGGAGGCAGCAAAGGCGGCGGAGAGCTATCTTGACCAGAAGATCGCGGAGTGTGATTCCGTCGGCGGTGTCGTCGAGTGTGTGATCTCCGGTCTTCCGGTAGGTCTCGGCGAGCCGGTATTTGAGAAGCTTGACGCGAACCTCGCGAAGGCAATTCTCTCTATCGGTGCCGTCAAGGGCTTTGAGATCGGTGACGGTTTTGCCGCGACAAAGGCATGCGGATCCGACAACAACGATGAGTTCCGCATGGACGGGGACAAGATCGTTAAGGTGACGAACCATGCAGGCGGTGTTCTCGGTGGAATCAGCGACGGAAGTGACGTGATATTCCGGGCAGCCTTCAAGCCGACCCCGTCTATCGCGAAATCCCAGGAGACCGTCACAAAGGACGGCGAGAATATCGATCTCGTGATCCACGGACGCCACGATCCAGTGGTTGTTCCGAGAGCTGTCGTTGTGGTGGAATCCATGGCAGCTATCACCGCGATGGATATGCTTTTAGTGTCCATGACATCCAGACTCGACCTGATCCAGCTGTTTTTCCAGGTTGAGAATGCGGATGATGAAAATAATAATTAAATAGGAGAAGAAAGAAATGAAAATCGCAATCGCAAACGACCACTCTGCAGTAGAGCTGAAGAACATCATCAAAGAGCATCTTGAGAGCAAAGGCTACGAAGTATTAAACCTCGGAACTGACTCCACAGAGAGCTGCGACTACCCGGTATACGGTGAGAAAGTCGGCCGCGCTGTCGCTGACGGTGAGGCAGATCTCGGAATCGCTATCTGCGGAACAGGTGTTGGCATCTCCCTTGCAGCAAACAAGGTGAAAGGCATCCGCGCATGTGTCTGCAGCGAGCCGTACACAGCAAAGCTTTCCAGAATGCACAACAACTCCAACATCCTCGCGTTTGGTGCACGCGTCGTTGGAAGCGAGCTGGCAAAGATGATCGTAGATGAGTGGCTCAGCGCAAGCTTCGAGGGCGGACGTCATCAGAGACGTGTGGATATGATCATGGATATTGAGAATAAGTAATTTACAGCTGATATTAAAAACCTGTGGAACCTGTCTTCGGCAGATTCTGCAGGTTTTTTGCAGCAAAAAAGACGGGAATTTCTCAGAAATGTTTCTGTAGAATTCCCGTCTTTTTATTGTTCTATTTCGTCAACTCTGCCAGCCCTGTTTAAACCTAAGGTTTCCGGCAGTTTCCATTCTTTTATTCTATCTCCGGTTTGCCTTCTCCACATGCACGCTCTTACCCTTGATCTTCACATGGTTCATAGCGTCCATAACGATATCAGCCTGGTTCTTCGGGACTTCTACGAAGGTGTACTTATCATACATATCGATACTTCCAACGAGACGACCCGGGATTCCGGATTCACCTGCGATGGCTCCTAAGATATCGCCCGGCTTCACGTTCTGGTTCTTTCCGAGATTGATGAACAGTCTTGTCATGCCGCCTCTGGCGCTCTTTCTGTCCATGTACTCCTCATCATCGCCTCTGCCGCGTCTGCGTCCGTTTCTTCCGCGGTCATTTCTTCCGCCGCGGCGGTCGAGATCGTCAAGGTCACGGAGCGGTCTTCCCTCGTCCGCGATGTCCTCGTAATCATCGCCCATAGCCATCTTTAAGAACGCCGCCGCAAGCTCTAAGGAAGTGTAATCCTCAGCAAGAAGGCGCTTCTCGATGATATCTGTCATGCGCTCTAAATTGCTGTCCTCGCCGATATGCTGCTGCACATCGTCTAAGATCTTCTCCGCCTTGATCGCGGTAACATCGTCTAAGGACGGGATCGGCTGCGGAACGATCTTTGTCTTGCAGAATCTCTGGATGTCGCGGAGCTTATAGACCTCGCTGCCAACCGCAAGGCTGAATGCACGTCCCTCTCTTCCGGCACGTCCGGTACGTCCGATGCGGTGTACATAGTACTCGTCATCCTGCGGAATATCGTAGTTGAATACGGCTTCCACATCGTCAACGTCGATACCTCTCGCCGCAACGTCCGTCGCAACAAGGATCTCGGTAGCGCCGTTGCGGAAGCTTCCCATTACGCGGTCACGCTGTTCCTGCTTTAAATCTCCATGGAGACCTTCCGCAAAGTATCCGCGTCCCTGGAGCGCCTGTACCAGCTCATCCACCTGCTTTTTCGTGTTGCAGAACGCAACGGAGAGCTTCGGGGAGTAGAGGTCCAGCAGACGGCACATAACTTCCACTTTATTTCTCGGTTTTACTTCATAATAATACTGGGTCACCTTCGGGACAGTCAGTTCCTTCTTTACGACCTGAACCATCTTCGGGTCTTTCTGGAACTTCTGGGCGATCTGGGCGATGGCATGCGGCATTGTCGCGGAGAACATTACGGTCTGGCGCTCCTCCGGAAGCTCTCCGAGGATCGTCTCCATGTCCTCGAGGAATCCCATGTTAAGCATCTCGTCCGCCTCATCGAGAACCACGGTGTGGATCGCGTCGGTGCGGATCGTTTTTCTTCTCATATGGTCCATCACACGTCCCGGGGTTCCGACGATGATCTGGACACCGCCCTTTAAGGAGCGGATCTGCTTTACGATCTCCTGTCCGCCGTAGACCGGGAGGATCTTGATTCCGGACATATATTTCGCAAGGCGGCGAAGCTCTTCCGCTACCTGGATCGCAAGTTCTCTCGTCGGGCAGAGGATCATCGCCTGTGTCTTTCTGTTTTCCGGGTCCATTTTCATGAGAAGCGGAATTCCGAACGCCGCGGTCTTACCGGTTCCAGTCTGGGCCTGACCGATCATATCGTGGCCTTCCATCTCAACCGGAATCGCCTGAGCCTGGATCGGGGACGCTGCCTCAAATCCCATATCTGTAACTGCGCGGAGGATCCGCGGGTCTAAATTAAGTTCGTCAAATCTGATTGTTTCCATTCAATATCCTTTCTATGTTGTCTGCATAACGATTCCATGCCAGGATACATTCATTCGACGACTCCTACGGACTCCCAGATCTCTATACCGGTCACAGAATTCTATATACAATACTGACGGCTTCTTTTTATTTCAAGCCATACAGGGTGCAAATGTAAAATATCTTATAACATAGGAAGGAAAAAGTCAAGCGACGATATCTAAAAAACCCCGGAAAGGCAGGTATTTTTTTAATACCGGGCCCTTTCCGGGGTATATATGTTAGTCAAAACTAATATCATGCCTCTTTTTTGTGATAGCACAGATATCCAAACGCCGCCGCAACGCCCACCGAGTAGATCACGAAGGTGCAGGCGAACGGAAGCTTCGCGTTCACGGAGTAGATAAATCCCGCTGTCAGGGAACCCGCGATGCTTCCCAGGGACTGGGTCGCGTTGAAGAATCCCATGACGAGGTTCTTCTGCTCCGGTGATGCCTGGTTTGCCACCATGTTCTGGAGAACCGGGACGCTGACGGAATATCCAGCGTAAACGAGGATACTGAACAGAATAAAGATTCCGATCTTCACGGAGACCAATGTTCCAATGGAAGCCAGCGCGCAGAACGCTGTGAGGACCACCATGGACTTTTTGACATTCGTCTTCTTGATGATCCAGATACAGAGACTCATATTCGCGATAAAGGATACGAAGCCGACGCCCGCCTTGATGATTCCGTTGTAGGAGGAAGTCAGGCCCAGCTGTGCCTTTAAGTAGTAGTTAAAGGCCTGGTCGAAACCGGTATTTCCGAAGTTGATAAAGATATTGATCGCAAACAGGAACACGAAAGCCATGCACATGAAGTTCTTGCTGTCGATGAACGCCTGGAATGGGTTCGCCTCTTTCATGAGCTGTTTTGCCGGAATATCCTTTAAATTCGCGGTGCTGTCCGGTTCACAGATGATAAAGAACGCAACCGCAACCGCAATCAGAGTTCCCGCCTGGACTAAGAACGCCAGGCGCACGGAAAACTCGCCTAAGAATCCGCCGATCATGTAGCCGAAAGCACTCGCCACGCTCTTGATTGTCGCGCTGTATGTCAGGTATTTACCCTGGTCTTCCGGGTTTGACTTGTTTACGATATAGGTCAGGAAGCTTACAAAGATACCGCCGGTGAAGAGTCCCGCGAACATTCTCGCGAGAATGATCATGAGCTCTGTTGTCGCGTAGGCGAACCATACCTGGGCCACACCGTATCCCATACAGCAGATCAGAAGGGAAAGTCTCGAGGAAATATAGTTATTGATCTTTCCCCAGAACGGCGATAACAGGAAGTTCGTCATCAGCATTACCGCTAACGCCACGCCAAACATGTAGTCGTGGAGATGAAGGTTCTGGATGACCGTCGGTGTGACCGGATGGGCAAAGTTGGCTGCCAGGTTGAATACGACCATGGCTGTGAAAAAGGCGGCAAATCTTAATTTGTACTTCATGGGCAACGTTTTCCTTTGTCTTAAATTTCAGTTTCTGACTTCTGTCATTCTTCACGTTTCGCCGAAACTGTTCTATCTTTTCCGCATTTTCATTTAATTTTTGCAGAAAATTCACATAATTCAAGTTTAAACTTATATGACCTGAATGTCAAGCGCAAACAACCGTGTGTTCACTTATAGAGCCTGACATATGCAGCTTCTTCCCGATGCACTGCACGAAAAAAGACACCCCCACTATCAGGATGTGCCTCTTATTCTTATTGGATTTGTACTTGGATTTTTCTATTTTCCGGCATTTCTGCCATGATCTCGGCCATCTCTTTCAGGCCTGTAAATACCGCGTCCGGCACGGTATCCGCATGGTTCAGATCCTCTATTTTAGTCTCCCCGGAAAGCACCAGGATCCCGTGGGCTCCGTTTGCCACGCCGGTCTTCACGTCGGTGTAGAGCCGGTCTCCCACAAAGGAGATCTTCTCCCTCTCACTTCCCGTGAGCGCCAAAACCATGTCCACCGTCTCCTTAAAAGGTTTTCCCACATACTTCGGCTGCTTTCCTGTAGATAAGGAGATCGCCGCGCACATGGCACCGCAGTCCGGAATAAATCCATCTCTCGTCGGGCAATTGATATCAAGATGGGTCGCAAGGAACACCGCTCCATTCCGGATATAAGTACATGCCCGCTCTAATTTCTCATAAGTCAGCGTCATATCGAATCCAATGACCACCACGTCCGGCATATCTTTTGTGAGTAAGATCCCATTCTCCCTGAAGTTTTCTTCCAGATCCGGGGTTCCCACTAAATAAACCGTTTTTCCCGGATAATATTCCTTCAGATATTCGATCATCACATCGCCGGAGGTAATGATCTGATCCCGGCGGATATGGCAGTCCATTTTCGCCAGTTTATCGATATAAGTCCTCGGAGATTTCGAGGAATTATTGGTAAAAAATACATACCGCTTTCCGAGACGTTCCACCTGTCTCAAAAATTCCAGGGATCCATCCAGGATCTGTGTGTCCAGATAGAAGGTTCCGTCCATGTCCAGGACGAAAAGTTCTGTCTCCTCCAAAAGCTTCTTTCTGTCCATTTTTCTGTCTCCCCGCCTTATACCTTAAACCGGTATCCGACGCCCCAGATCGTCTCGATATACTGGGGTTTTGCGGTGTTCATCTCGATCTTCTCGCGGATCTTCTTGATATGGACAGTAACCGTGGCGATATCGCCGATGGACTCCATATCCCAGATCTTGGAGAACAGTTCTTCCTTTGTGAAGACATGGTTCGGGTTCTGGGCTAAGAACGTCAGAAGGTCGAATTCCTTTGTCGTAAAGTTCTTCTCCTCGCCGTTTACATAGACACGGCGGGCTGTCTTGTCGATCTTTAAGCCGCGGATCTCGATAATATCGTTTGCCGGAGTTCCGCTTCCGATGAGTCTCTCATAGCGGGACAGGTGGGCTTTGACTCTCGCCACCATCTCGCTGGGGCTGAACGGCTTTGTAATATAGTCGTCGGCGCCGAGTCCAAGGCCGCGGATCTTATCGATATCGTCTTTCTTCGCGGAGATCATGATCACCGGCGTGTTCTTCGTCTCCCGGATCTTCTTGCAGATCTCAAATCCATCCACGCCCGGCAGCATAAGGTCCAGGATAAAGAGGTCGAACTCCTCCGAGACCGCACGCTTTAAGCCTGCTTCTCCGTCATTTTCTATCTCAACCTCGAAACCGGACAGCTCCAGATAGTCCTTTTCGAGTTCTGCAATACTCTCCTCATCTTCTACGATCAGAATTTTGCTCATATATTGTTCCTCCTGTTATGGGTCTTCGTATTACGACCCGTATTGTATTCTCTGCTGTTTCATCCGCGCATCCGGCGCTTTACTATTATCTCATGTCTTACTGCTGCGCGTCTCCTGCGATCTTTCTTAATACAAAATGGATCTCCGTTCCGATTCCCAGCTTGCTGGTTGCCCAGATCTTTCCGCCGTGGTCCTCGATGATCTTCTTTACGATGGAAAGGCCGATGCCGCTTCCGCCCTTGCTGGAATTTCTCGAGGAATCCGTCCGGTAAAACCGGTCAAAAATATACGGAAGTTCTTTCTGGCCGATGCCTTTTCCGTTGTCCTCGATCTCCACCTGGACAAAATCGCCCACATCCAGGATCCGGATATTGATGATTCCATTCTTTTTGTCCATGTATTTTAAGGAGTTTCCGATGATGTTGTTGATGACGCGCTTCATCTGCTCCGCGTCGGCGATCACCATCACGTCCTCGTCCACAAAGTTAAAGTAGCCGAGCTCGATTCCTCTCGCCTCCAGCTCCAGGCCCACTTCCTCCACGCAGTCGCGGAAGTAGTTTGCCACGTTGATCTTTGAGAAGGTGTACGGAATCTTATTTGTATCGATCTTCGAGTAGAAGGTCAGCTCGTTGATCAGGCGGTCCATATCGTTCGCCTTGTTGTAGATCGTCCGGATATATTTATCCCGCTTCTCCGGCGAGGACGCAACCCCCTCCATAAGACCTTCCGCGTAGCCTTTGATGGCGGTGATCGGGGTCTTTAAGTCGTGGGAGATGTTGCTGATCAGCTCCTTGCTCTCCTTATCGTACTGGATCTTCTCCTCCGTGGATTCTTTCAGGCGGATCCTCATCTCCTCAAAGTTCTGGCATAGCTGTCCGATCTCGTTATCGTCCTCCACGTCCAGGGTAAAGTCCAGGTTGCCGTCACGGATCTGTTTTGTCGCCTCCTGCAGCTTTCCGATGGGCCATAAGATGGACCGGTATACCCAGGCCGTCAGCATACCGCCGGTGATGAAGAGGATCAGGACGCTGCAGAAGAACATCTCAGTGACCATGGATTTTACCTCTGGGATCACGTCCACAACGTTCGTCACGAGATAGACCGCGATCCGGCTTCCATCCGCCAGGTCGAACTCTCTCTGCTTGATCAGATGTTCCGTATTTTTATCCAGGTAGTTACCCCAGGAAGCGGAGTCGTTGATCTCAGCGTAGTCGGAGATCTCCCGCTCCAGACTGGATGCTGCCTCGTCATTTCCGGAATAGATCAGGTTTCCATTTTCTGTCACCATTAAAAAGGAATGTTTCGCAGTCATTCTGGCATTCAGGTCATTCAGGTATGACTGGTCTGTAAACATCTCCGGGTTCTTTCCGATATCTTCTTCGATCTCCCTCTGGATACTCTCTGTCAGGTGGCTGAACACCCGGATCGACGCGCCGGAGGAGAGATCCACCTGACCCACGTCGTATGTCTCCCGGAATACCCGGTTCTGGTAGGAACTGAGTCCCATGATCGCGATGTAGATCAAAAAGATCGGCACCACCGTGATCGTCAAAAATGTAATAAGTAGTTTTGTACGTATTTTCATGAGCGGCCGTGCGCTCCCTTCTTAGTTTTCGTCCGGCGATTCTGCTTATTCTGCCGGTATCCGGCCCGCACGCAGAAACTGCCATATAATAAGTATAACACAACTCAGAGGGGGAATTTATAAAAGTATTCTAAAATGTGGGATTTTTGCTGCAAAAACGGCGCAATTTCCTGAAAATCCAGGAAACTGCGCCGCAGCTATTTCGATCGTTCTGCGCCGTGCGCTCTCATGATCCTTCTATTTTCTTTTATCCTACAGATATTTCTTTAAATCCTCGACCTTGTCAAGCTTCTCCCACGGAAGATCGATATCGGTTCTTCCGAAGTGGCCGTATGCTGCGGTCTGCTTGTAGATCGGACGGCGGAGGTCAAGCATCTTGATGATTCCTGCCGGACGGAGGTCGAAGTTCTCACGGATGATCTCGACTAACTTCTCGTCGGATACCTTTCCGGTTCCCTCTGTCTCAACCATGATGGATGTCGGATGTGCAACACCGATTGCGTAGGAGAGCTGGATCTCACACTGATCAGCAAGTCCTGCTGCTACGATATTCTTTGCAACGTAACGTGCTGCGTATGCTGCGGAACGGTCTACCTTTGTGCAGTCCTTTCCGGAGAAAGCTCCGCCGCCGTGACGGGCATATCCGCCGTAGGTGTCAACGATGATCTTTCTTCCTGTCAGTCCGCTGTCACCGTGCGGTCCGCCGATTACGAAACGGCCTGTCGGGTTGATGAAGAACTTGGTGTGCTCGTCAACCATCTCCTGCGGAAGGATCTCGTCGAATACATATTTCTTGATGTCCTCATGGATCTGCTCCTGAGTCACATTCTCGTCATGCTGTGTGGAGAGAACGACTGCGTCGAGACGGAACGGCTTTCCGTTCTCATCATACTCAACAGTAACCTGTGTCTTTCCATCCGGTCTTAAGTACGGAAGAGTTCCGTTCTTTCTTACCTCTGTGAGACGTCTTGCGAGCTTGTGTGCAAGAGCGATCGGGTACGGCATGTACTCCGGTGTCTCATTTGTAGCGAAACCGAACATCATACCCTGGTCACCAGCGCCGATGGCGTCTAACTCGTCGTCTGTCATGTTGTTCTCTTTCGCCTCAAGTGCCTTGTCAACACCCATAGCGATATCGGTGGACTGCTCGTCGATTGCAGTGAGAACACCGCAGGTATCGCAGTCGAAACCATATTTTGCACGGTCATAGCCGATCTCACGAACGGTCTCGCGGACGATCTTCTGGATGTCCACATATGCCTTTGTTGTGATCTCGCCCATTACCATAACAAGACCTGTTGTTGTGCATGTCTCACACGCAACACGGCTCATCGGATCCTGCGCCATTAACGCATCGAGGATCGCGTCGGAGATCGCGTCGCACATTTTGTCCGGATGTCCTTCAGTTACGGACTCGGAAGTAAATAATCTCTTTTCCATTGTAACTCCTTTCAAGTTGTAGGCAGGCCGCACCTGCACCCTCAGTTACGGCAAAACAAAAGTCCGCTCAATGCTAAGCGGACTTGACGACTTTACATAGGTCAAATCCTCTTATTGCTCGATTTACTCGCTCAGGTTGGCACCTTCCTGCCCTCTCGCGAACGCGATTAACAGGGGTTGCCGTGACTTCACCGGTCCTATGTACCTCCATCACTCTGAATAAGGGATATTGCGAACTTTTTTAAGTTTATCATTCCGTAAGCCACCTGAAAAATGACCTACGGATGGTATCTTATACGATTCATACAGGAATGTCAAGCGGCAATCGCAAAAAAGCCCGAAAATCCTTAGAAATCGGGAAAAATTCCCGGTATTTCAGAATCTTCGGGCTTTTCAATTCTTATCAGCCGACTCTCAGTCTGAATTTCTGTGCTTCCTTCTCGGAATCTACACGCTCGATCACCGCGCCGAGGGAGCGGAGCTTTTCTTCGAAGTTCTCATATCCGCGCTCTACATAGCCGATCTCATCGACAGTGGTGTATCCGTCGGCAGCCAGGCCTGCAAGTACAAGCGCTGCGCCTGCGCGGAGATCCGGTGCTACGACCTGGGCACCTGTGAAGTTTCCGACACCGTCGACGATGGCAACGCTACCTTCCACTTTAATGTTTGCTCCCATGCGGGAAAGCTCATCCACATATTTGAAGCGGTTCTCAAAGATGCTCTCCGTTACCACGCTCGTTCCGTCTGCAAGGGCAAGAGCCACGGTCATCTGCGGCTGCATGTCTGTCGGGAATCCCGGGTACGGGAGTGTCTTAAAGTTCATGTGACGCTGTCTCGGTTTTCCGACTACACGGATCTCCTCGTCGAACTCAACGACCTCGCAGCCCATCTCGGTGAGCTTTGCGGAGATCGCCTCCAGATGTTTCGGGATCACGTTCTTTACGGTGATATCACCGCGGGTAATCGCTGCGGCACACATGAATGTTCCGGCTTCGATCTGGTCCGGGATGATAGAGTAGTTTGTTCCGTGAAGGTGTCTCACGCCTTTGATGCGGATCACATCTGTACCGGCGCCTTTGATGTTCGCTCCCATGCTGTTTAAGAAGTTTGCGACATCAACGACGTGAGGCTCTTTCGCCACGTTCTCAAGGATTGTCTCGCCTTCCGCCATCGTTGCAGCCATCATGATATTGATGGTCGCGCCGACGGATACGACGTCAAGGTAGATGTGGCTTGCCACAAGGTCGATGGCGTGGGCCACAACGGCGCCGCGGACGATCTTTACGTCGGATCCCAGTGCACGGAATCCCTTTAAGTGCTGGTCGATCGGACGGCTTCCGATCGTACATCCGCCCGGAAGCGGAACTTCCGCACTCTTATATTTTCCAAGAAGCGCGCCGATAAAATAATATGACGCACGAATTTTTCTCATATGCTCATCTTCCACAGTTACGGCGTGGATATTCGCAGCATTGATCCTTACGGTATGGCGGTCGATACGTTCAACCTTCGCTCCAAGATGGCTGATCGCATCTAAGAGAGCATTGATATCGCTGACATCCGGGAGATTGTCGATCACAACGTCGTCATCTGACATGATCGCCGCTGCTAAGATTCCCAGAGCCGCATTCTTTGCGCCGCCTATAGTTACTTCACCTACAAGCGGGTTTCCGCCCTTCATAATGTACTGTTCCATTACGCACCTCTATCTATATATCTAAAAAAGGACAAAGCTATCCCGCATTCGTCCCAGCTTGTTTTCGTTATGATTATAACATATCTGGGAGAAATGTAAAGTTTTTCTTAAGGAACGCAGCATATGAAATCATACCCCGCGGTCCCAAACACCTGGGTCGCCGTCTCCATGGACAGGACTTCCGTCACCCCGCTCTCCGGATGATACACACGGACATGTGTCTGGTCATAGCCGGTCAGGTACATGGACGTTCCCTCCCCGGTATAAGCCAGAACCGGAATATTCTGTCCCACAAAGTATAACACCTGGGCGATCGTGCTGCCGGAGGCATCCAGAAGGAAGGTTCCGTCCTCCATCGTCTGGTTCGACTCGAAAGAATCACGATAGCGCTCCATCAGCCTCGACGCCGACGAGAAGTCCCTGATATAGGAAGCGCTCGCCCTGTTTCCGCGCACCCAGATGATCCTGTCGCGGCCCGCCGTCACGAATCCCATGTTATTGTACGCCGTCTCCGCCGCGTCCGCAAAATTCACAAACCGTCCGAGGAATCTGCCACGGCCATAGGCGTAGAACTCTGTTGTCTTGCAGGCCGATGTCTCAATCGGCTTTACAGTCTCGCTGTTTTCCGCAAGCTTCGGGGATGCCTGGCGGATCTTCTTCTTTGCCGCCTCGATATCCCGGTCAAGCTGGACAAAGAGGACCTGCCCCTTCTGGTCCGAAGCGTACCAGCCGATATCGTCAGTCTTACCCGGAAGGATCTCCGCGTTGCAGACCAGCGTGTCCTCGGAATATGTTCCGAAGAATCCGTTCTTGCTGTTTACCGTCTTCATATGGATCCGGCTGTCATCCACAGACACCTCGCGGATCCAGGAACCCGGCTTCTCATAGTGCATCACGGACTTCATCTCCCGGTCCACGATATCGATGCTCTTTAAATAGGATCCCATCACGCGGCCGTTGGACATCAGGTAATCCCCGCTGTCTCCCGTTCCGTAGATACAGTCATTTCCGACAAAGCCTAAAATTCTTGATACGGAGCCCGCCTGACCGCCGAGCTGGGTCTTGTCCCCGGTGTCGAGGTCCATGATCTGGATCGTCTGGGAGTCCCAGACTCCCGTATTTTCCTGCCACGCCGCCCGGGAATGGTCCGCGCTGACCGCAAACTGGTCCTTTGTGAGACCGGATGCTAAAGCCACATACTCCAGGCTCTTTAAGTCAATTCCATAAATTCCATGGTCCATATAGAAATAGAAGATTCCATTCGTTCCCCGGTGAGCGAGAACGGAGAGATCGTCCTTCAGCTCCTCAAAAGGTTCCGTGGACGGGATAAAAAATTTCTCCTCCAGGGCATTCTGGTCCATCGCGTAATGATAGTAGGCAATTCCTGTGCTGCCCTCATGGGTCCCGCGGTTCATTCTTCCGTAGACGATAAAGTCGATTCCACCGTCCTCGTCCACAGAAAGGATCTCGACGCCATGTTCCGGCACGTTGTCCCGGATATCGGTGGATGCGGCGCCGCCAAAGGCAAATACTCTGGCTCCAACATTTTCGCCGCTGTCATATGCCCACAGCTCCCGGTCTGTCACAAACGCCGTGTACTGGCCGCCGGCGCTCTTTACGGCGTGGACTCCGTCACCGTTTCCGATTCCCAGTGTGATCCGCTTTCCGGAGAAGAGATCGGAATCCCCTGTGAAGAGTTCCGTCATGGTCCTCTCGTAATCCATCATGTAGATTCGCTGGGATGCCCATTTCATCGTGAAGGTTTCCGTCACCTCGTAGGTTTCCGTCTTCTCGCCGTTCTTCGCCGTCACATGGGTCGTGATCTCCACATTGGCGAGATTCCCGGACAGTTCCTTTAATTTCGTGTACGCCTCGCCGGTCCGCTCCACGCTCATGGATCCCCAGGTGAGCTGGGTGAATGTATCTTTTAATGTCACGGTTCCAAGGGATGTGCTGTTTGCGGACGGGGATGTCTCCATATACATGGTCAGGCTCTGGGCATCGCTGTATTTGTATGTCTTTGAGGAAATCTCTTCCGCCAACGCCAGTATCTCATTCACATGGCCCTGATCCTGCTCCACGATCCGCATGTAGTACCAGGCCTCGGAGCCGTCGGAAAGGCTTACGCAGATGCCGAGGAGGTACTCTTTTCCGGTATCAAGAAGATTCTGGATCGGAAGTTCTGCGCTTACGGCATTTTCGCTGTCTCCGCTTACCGCCGCGTCAAGGGATGTGACCTGGGTACGCTCGATCAGGTCTTCCGTATCGAGGCTGCGGATCTCATAGCGCAGTCCTTGAATCTTTTCTGTACCCGTAAACCGTACCTTGAGTTTCCGGTCTTCCGGAAGCACGATCAGGCTGCCTCTGTCTGCTGTCACACCGCGCTCCTCCGTCTGTCCGAACACCGGTGCCATCTCCCGGTCTCCCATCGACGCATAGAGTACCGGAAATTTCGCTTTCTCCATCGCCGTGTACTCCGTGATCCCGTGTTCTTCTTTCTTCCCAACTGGGTGTATAAAATAGACGATCACTGCCGCCACAAAAATAAGCAGCAGGATCATGACTTTCTTGCCGGTCTTCATCTTACTGTTCCTCGCTCTGTCTATCTGTCACTGCCTTCTGGCAGGTTGTTTTCAATGTTATCTAATTCTCTGCCTGTAAGATCACAGGCAAACTTCTACTGGTTCTAAGCACCGATAAAGAGCAACTACATTCTAATTTGACTTTATTTGGTGGAAATTCTTCCTTTTATTCTGTCATTCTGTTTAAGATCCGTCTCCGGTAAATTTCGTTTATAAACAGCACCTGCAGAAGATCCTGCTCCTCTTTACCGCCTGCGGCTTCTTCCGGATGGCGTTCTCTCACCTTTGAGAGTTCCCGGTATAAGAATTCCCGGTCCGGATACTCGTCATACATGGGGCTTCCGGGGTATTCCAGGAGATCGCATACCTCTTCCGCCAGGATCTGATTTTTCTTTGCCGATACCGGGTAGAGTCCTCTTAAATAATCCATCTCCGACCGGAATTCATTTTCGGTCACTGCTGGTTCCCTGGCCTGCTCCTCTCTCCGGTAAAGCATCCATGGGGCCTTCTTTGTTCCGTAACCCTTTTTTACTTCCAGGGGATAGCCCCGGTAAATCTTCTCCATAAAAACGTTCCCGCTCCTTTGCTGATCCCTATACAGGATTATCATATGCAAAAAGAGCGGGAAAGCTACCATTTCACTCTACTATGATCGCACCATAATCAGCTGATTAAGCGGCTCTTGTCCGTTTACAGACAATATTGTAAACATACAGCCTCTCAGCACAATGCTCTTAGAACAGTTTCTTCGGGTAAACGCCTGCATCTACCAGCTTCTGGATCGATGCGACAACTGCCGGTTTGTCTTCCTTATAAGTAACGCCAAACCATTTATCCTTTGTCTCAAGCACACGGACAGTTCCTTTTCCGCTGTGAATGCACTCGTCGATCACTGCCGGAAGAAGGTACTCTGCCTTCAGATCTCCCTCTTTCACGCCGGAAAGGAATTCCGGAAATCCTTTTTCCAGCTCTTTTACGAAGGACGCCGGGAGACCGAACATGTTCATAGAAACATGCTGATCTTCTGTCACGGTAACCGGATTTCCGTCATGGTCTGCCGCATGCATGCCGTCCTCAGCCTTGTATACATCATATGTCTCTGTGACCTTGGAGAGGTATCCATTGTCATCCACGGTGCACACGCCGCGGGTCACCGGACCGTTTTCGCTTAAGGTGTTGGAGAGGATAAATCCTGCCATACACATATCGAAGGTGTCCTTCGTGTCATCCATCTCGTTTACCATATAGTCATGGACGATTTTGAAGCCCTCTTTTCCGTAGTAGTCATCCGCGTTGATGACAAGGAACGGCTCCTTAATTAAATTTCTCGCCGCAAGAATCGCCTGACCGGTTCCCCAAGGTTTCTTTCTTCCTTCCGGAACGGAGAATCCTTCCGGGAGATCATCCATCTCCTGGTACGCATACTCTACCGGAGCGATCTTCTCGATACGGTTTCCGATGATCTCCTT
>CAVFLH010000024.1:0-9601 GCA_963622995.1 uncultured Eubacteriales bacterium
GTACAAAAAAGTCCATTTCTATATAATCGTCTGAAATGGACTTTTTTCTGTATATCAATATTTTAATTATTCTTCATCCAGCTTCAGAACACTCATAAACGCCTTCTGCGGAATCTCCACATTTCCGACCTGGCGCATACGCTTCTTACCTTCCTTCTGCTTCTCGAGAAGCTTCTTCTTACGTGAGATATCGCCGCCGTAACACTTCGCGAGGACATCCTTTCTCATAGCCCTTACGGTCTCGCGGGCGATGATCTTTCCGCCCACAGCCGCCTGGATCGGAATCTCGAATAAGTGCTTCGGGATCTCATCCTTTAACTTCTCGCACATCTTTCTTCCGCGCTCGTAAGCGGAGCCCTCAAATACGATGAAGGAAAGTGCATCTACAGCTTCCTTATTGATCAGGATATCGAGCTTCACAAGCTCAGACTTCTCATATCCCTTCAACTCATAATCGAAGGACGCGTAGCCGCGGGATCTGGACTTCAACGCGTCGAAGAAGTCGTAGATGATCTCGTTCAACGGCAACTCATACTTTAAGAGCGCACGTGTCTCTTCCATATATTCCATGCCAAGGTAAACGCCGCGGCGCTCCTGGCACAGCTGCATGATCGCGCCCACGAATTCCGTGGTCACCATAATTTCAGCGGAGACGATCGGCTCCTCCATGTAGTCGATCTCGGACGGGTCCGGCATGTTGGACGGGTTCGTGAGATCGATCACTTCGCCGTTCGTCTTGTGGATCCGGTATACAACGCCCGGTGCTGTCGTCACGAGGTCAAGGTTATACTCGCGCTCCAGGCGCTCCTGGATGATCTCCAGATGTAAGAGTCCTAAGAATCCGCAGCGGAATCCGAATCCCAGCGCGATGGAAGTCTCCGGCTCGAAGAACAGGGACGCGTCGTTTAACTGCAGCTTCTCCAAGGCATCACGGAGTTCCGGATATTTCGCTCCGTCCGCCGGATAGAGTCCGCAGTACACCATCGGTGTTACCTTCTTATATCCCGGAAGAGGTGCCGCGCACGGATTTAAGCGGTTCGTCACGGTATCGCCCACGCGGGTGTCTTTCACATTCTTGATGCTGGCGGTGATATAGCCGACCATGCCGGCCCGGAGTTCATCGCAGGGGATAAACTGACCTGCGCCGAAGTATCCGACCTCCACAACATCATAGGAAGCTCCCGTGGCCATCATCTGGATCGGGGTTCCCTTCTTCACGGTTCCCTCTTTCACACGGCAGAAAACGATAACGCCGCGGTAGGAATCGTAGAGGGAGTCGAAGATCAGCGCCTGAAGCGGTGCTTCCGGGTCTCCCTGCGGTGCCGGAATCTTGTGAACGATGGCCTCTAAGACGTCCTCGATATTGAGTCCCATCTTCGCGGAGATCCTCGGCGCGTCATGGGCCTCAAGTCCGATCACGTCCTCGATCTCCTCGGCCACACGGTCCGGATCAGCGCTTGGAAGGTCGATCTTATTGATGACCGGAACGACATCGAGATCGTGGTCTAAAGCAAGGTACACGTTTGCCAGTGTCTGGGCCTCGATTCCCTGGGCAGCGTCCACGACGAGGATCGCGCCGTCGCAGGCCGCAAGGCTTCGGGATACCTCGTAGTTAAAGTCCACATGGCCTGGGGTGTCGATGAGGTTAAAGATATACTCCTCGCCGTCCTTCGCCTTGTAAACGGTGCGGACCGCCTGGGATTTGATCGTGATGCCGCGCTCGCGCTCCAGTTCCATGTTGTCGAGGACCTGGGCCTGCATCTCACGGCTGGTCAGGAGACCTGTCTTCTCAATAATGCGGTCCGCCAGCGTGGATTTACCGTGGTCGATATGGGCAATGATACAGAAATTTCTGATTTTATCCTGGGAATAATGAACCATTCATGTTCCTCTCTTCTATATGATTTCGTCGCAGTTGTCCCGTATCCTCATTATCTTACAATCTGTGCGAAAACGGCATTGGACAACTGCTTTTTCTTTTATAAGATCCATTTCTAACCCCCCTGTTTTCTCAAGATCTTTGACTGGAATCTTTCCTGATCCGTCAGAAAACATTTTTATCCTCAGATATTTCTCCTATGAGGACAGAAACGGCAATTTATCATACTAAATATAGCATTTTTTAGATATATGCGCAAGCGGTACTATGATGTTTAGCACATGTGAAAAAACAGACAAATTTTCGATCCCGCAGTTGTTGTAAAATCAATTGACATTCCTGTTATTCTGATTTAGACTCTAATTAACATTCTGTCACGTATATTCGGGACACTTCTTTGCCCCTGTTACCCGTCCACTTATTCTTTAGTATCAACGGCTATCCGGCATTTTTGCAGATCCTGGATTTTTTGCATTCACCTGACCTTGCCGAACGGCTGCCCGGGAGATAACGTATGAATCAAAATCAGAAAAAACAATCCATGGACATGACATCGGGTTCCATCACGAAACTCCTGCTCATATTCGCGGTTCCCCTTGTAATAGGAAACCTGTTTCAGCAGCTCTACAACACTGTAGACAGTCTCGTCGTCGGAAACTTCGTCGGCTCTCATGCCCTGGCTGCCGTCGGTTCCACCACCAGCATCATCAACATGATCGTCATGTTCTTTACGGGAACCTCCATCGGCGCAGGCGTTGTCATCAGCCGGTATTACGGGGCCCATGATGACGAAAAGCTTCACGTCGCCGTCGAGACCACCATGGCGCTGACCTTTATCTGCGGAATTCTCTTCACAGGTCTCGGGATCTGGATCGCCCCGTATATGCTGAGATTAATGTCAACGCCGGATGATGTTCTGCCATCCGCCTCCATTTACTTAAAAATCTATTTCTCCGGCATGTTCGGCCTTCTTGTATATAATATGGGAAGCGCCATCCTCCGGGCTGTGGGTGACACGAAGCGGCCGCTGTATTTCCTCTGTCTCTCCAGTGTCATGAATATCGTCCTGGATCTCGTTTTTGTCGTGGGACTCGGAATGGCCATCGAGGGTGTTGCCTACGCGACCATCATCTCCCAGTTTGTGTCCGCGTTTCTCGTCCTGATCGTCCTCTCCAGGACGACGGAAAGTTACAGGATGACCTGGAAAGATTTGCGGATCGATGGAAAAATCTTCCGCCAGATCCTCATGATCGGTCTCCCGAACGGATTTCAGCAGTCCCTGACTTCCTTCTCCAACGTATATGTCCAGTCCTACATCAATACCTTCGGATCCAGCTGTATGGCCGGATGGAGCAGCTACTCGAAGATCGACCAGTTCGTCTTCCTTCCCATGCAGAGTATCGGACAGGCGTCCACAACCTTTATGAGCCAGAACCTGGGAGCAGGAGATCTGCCCCGCGCAAAGAAGGGAACCGGAGTGGCGCTGCGGCTGGCATTTATCATCACCTTTGCGAGTGCCGCAGTTCTCTTTCTTTTTGCCCCACGTCTCGTTGCGATCTTTAACCAGGAGTCGGATGTGGTACGCTACGGCACCATGTTCCTCCGGATGAACGTTTTCATGCTGGCCTTCTGCTGCCCGAACCAGGTAGTTGCCGGAGCCATGCGCGGTGCCGGTGAGTCGAGAGTCCCCATGATCATCATGCTGTTCTCCTTCGTCCTGTTCCGCCAGATCTACCTCTTTATCGCGACATCGATCTGCAACACGGCAGCTGTTGTCGGCTTCGGGTATCCGATGGGATGGATCGTGGCATCCGTGCTTATCACACTGTACTATAAGTCCGGAAAATGGGAAAAACGAATCAGTAATATGTAAGGACCTGATCCAAGAGATCCGATAACGGCACCATCGCCGCTTTCGCCTCCGCATACGTGTTTGTCTGGGCGCCCACCTCGATGAGGGCGGAACGTGCCCGGACATGCTCGTTATAGCGGAGGCCTTTTAGATAGATCTTTCGCGTGAGACCCGGATATTTTCCCGCGGCCAGAAGCTGCATCTGAAAGCTGAAGGCCAGGTTTTCTTTGAGGTTCGGGTTTGGAAGATACTCGATGGGGCCGTCAGGGCTCATGGATGTCCCGTTGAAGAACATGATCTTTGCGGTCTCCGCCCCGTCGATCTCCGTCACAAGTCTCGTCCCATCCGCGACGCCGTCACGATGGATGTCTAAGACAACTTCGATGGACGGGTATTTTTGCAAAAGTCCCGTTATCCCGTCAAGGGCATAGGTGTACGCCGCGCTGCGGTCCAGCTTTCCGTTTCGGTAATCGTAGACGCTCTCATCGTGATACACATTGTATCCCTTTTCCCGGAGAAGCTTCGCCAGATATTCCCCGAGATGGATCACGTCCGCCTCCGGATTTTCCGGGTAGTCCGCATAGGTCTCCTGGGAGTGGGTGTGGTAGATCAGAATCTGTGGGACGCCAGCGTCTTTTTCGATGGAAAGATCCGTGAAGAGGAAGTCTTCCGTCCGCATCAGGTCGCGGCTCGCTGTCGTTGTGGGGTGGACGTTATAGAATTTTTTCATCAGGTAGTCGTAATCGTTTAATTTTTCTAATATGATACCGGAATTTCCGGTGTTTAAGGTTCCTGATGCAAACAGACCTGCGAGTGTTGTCTTTTCATTCTGGGGCGATCCGTTTCCTTCAATTCTACTTTCACCGGATTCACTTCCGCTTTTCCTCGAATTTCCCCACGCTTCTGAATTTTCTGCTCCCGCTTCATTATTTCCACTTTGATCTTGCGCACTATCTTGCATATTATCTTGCGCGTTTTCTTCCGTATTTCCACCGCCCCATACATTTTCTCCAGGATTTTCCCCATGATCACCCTGATTTTGTTCCCTGTTCGCGATCCACTCCGCCCGCAGTGCCTCATTCTCATTCTCGATTCCAAATATCTCCTCATACTCCTCTGTCCGCCTGCTGCCATTTTTTCTGCTCTCCAGGAAAAGCGCCGTGCCCTCATCCTCCTTCCACGCCGGAAGAAATCCCCGCACAACATCATCCGCGATCCGCACCGCATAATTCTCATAGAAATCCTTCCACACGCCCACACACAATCCACGTCCAAAATACAGCACCGCCGCACAGACCAACGCCACCGCAATTCGCCGCCCGGCATACTGGATCATCCCAACGATATTCCCGATCATCTGCACAACAAACAGACGGTCCGCCTGAAGCATCCGCTTAAAATAATACCATCTCCGCCTCATACCTGCCGCCTGATTCGCCGTTTCCTTATAGTTTATGTGAATGCGCGGTTGTTCAGTACCCGCGCAGCCATACTGCCGTCGCAAAATCCGAACCATATCAGCCGGACACCAACAACCATTTTCGAATTAAAACTACAGAATTTTTCACATTCATCACACAAGTCTAAGCAGTTCTAAACAACGCTTCATGGATCGCCTCCGAGATTGTAAAGCTCAGAAAATCCACCCGTTCATCAATATCATGTGGCGTCACATACATAGGGCCAAGATCCGGTTTTAAAAGTTCCCTGACAAGCTCATAAGATTCTTCTACTTGAAATTCACTCTCTACCCGCTCTCTCAGCACCTCCGTCATCGCCCCCACCGTATCATACACGATCGCCGCGGCCCCGACGACCATCGGAATCCCAATAGCAAACACAGGGATTCCCAGCGTCTCCTCCGTCAGCCCGCTCCGGTGGTTTCCGACCCCGGACCCCGGCTGGATCCCCGTATCGGAGAGCTGCACCGTGACTCCAAGCCGCCCCGCACTTCTCGCCGCCAAAGCATCCACAACGATCACTGCGTCCGGCTCCGTCTCCCTCACGATTCCTTTCACGATCTCCGCCGTCTCCATCCCCGTCTGCGCCATGACCCCCGGCGTGATTCCGCTTAAGACCGGATACCCATGCTTCCTGCAAAAATCCGCCCCATACTCCATCTCCAGATGCCTCGTCGCCTGAAGATGGTCCAAAACCTTCGGTCCCAAAGCATCCGGCGTCGCCTCCGGATTTCCCAGGCCCACGACCAACGTCCGCACCGGCCGCCCCATCCTCTCAGCCTCAAGCCCATGCTCCTCAAACATCCCTCTCAAAAGCTCCGCTAACTCCTCCGAGACCTCCCTGTGATAATCATCATCCTTCTTCGCAAGCGAAGCCGCCTCCACCGTCAAATACACCCCCACCGGCTTTCCAAGCACTTCTTCCCCTCTCTCATCACACACCGCAACCTCCGTCACCCGGATTCCATTCTCCTCCTTCTCCCACTCCCGCACCCGGATTCCCGGAATCTCACTCCCCTGTACCTTCTCCCTCTCCTCCAACGCCAGATCCGTCCTCACCGTAAACTCCACATCCGCCTGTCTCATAAACACGCCTCCTCATATCAAAATTGTTTTATTGTATCCACGTTCCATTCTCCCGCATGCAGAACCCTGCCTCGCGCCTCTCTTCCCCGGACTCCCATTCAACCTTAAAAACTCCCACATTTCCCTTATTTTTTCTCATAAAAAAACAATTTATGTATTGACATACCGGGAAATATTCGCTAGAATATAATAGTATGTTTACATTGAACTGTCCGTGTCCAGGC
The DNA here is from genome assembly GCA_963622995.1 of uncultured Eubacteriales bacterium. Classification (GTDB taxonomy): domain Bacteria; phylum Bacillota; class Clostridia; order Lachnospirales; family Lachnospiraceae; genus Pilosibacter. Next base: position 6,502 of record CAVFLH010000024.1, read on the forward strand.
TTTGATGCAAAACAAACAGAGATAATTTTTTAAAATAATATGGAGGTGTACAGATTGGCTAACATCAAATCTGCAAAGAAAAGAATCGTAGTAGCAGAGACAAGAGCTGCTAGAAACAAAGCAATCAGATCCAAAGTGAAAACTTTCGTTAAGAAGGTAGAGGCTGCAATTACTGCTGGTGACAAGGCTGCTGCACAGGCTGCACTTCTTGCTGCTACAAGCGAAATCGATAAGGCTACTTCCAAGGGCGTATATCACAAGAATACCGCTTCCAGAAAAGTATCCCGTTTGGCTAAAGCTGTAAGCGCAATGGCTTAATTTATCATCGAACTGGATTATTACGCATAAATAAAAAAAGAACCGCTGTTTCCGAGGGTGTGTCAGAAACAGCGGTTCTTTTTTCTATTTGTATTTTCTAGCAATCAACAACTCCACCGCCAACCGATCCGAAAGCCTTCCCGTCTTCACAGCCTCCTCAGCATCCACGCAAAATTCCACATAAGAAAGAATCTGATCTCTCGTAAACACCCTAGCCTGCGCCATCAACTTCCCCGCCACAAACGGCGGCACCTTCACCTTCGATGCGATTTCACTCTTCTGCGCACCTTTCCCCGCCAGCTCCTTCACCTGCAAAAGCTGATTAAACTGCTTCGCGATCAAAAACAAGATCCTCATCGGCGGCTCCTTCAAAGTCAGAAGATCCTCATAAAGATCCATCGCCTTCCTCGTATTCCCCGCCACGATCGCCGTCACCATCTCAAAGATCCGATTCGTCACATGAACCGTCCCAACTGCCTCAACATCCTCCTTCGTGATCACCTCGCGCCCCATGGTATAACAGATCAGCTTCTCCAGCTCCATCCGGATATTCTCCATATCATCCCCGGTCCGCTCCATAAAATACTCCATGACCTGCCGCGTGATCTTCTTCCCGTCCTTCGCAAGGATCCCCGCAGCCCAGCGCATCAGCTGATCCGCATCCTGCTTCTTTAACTCCGCCGCATACCCGTTATCCTTCACCTTCTTGTAGAGCTTGTTCCTCTTGTCGACCTCACTCTCCACAAACACCATACAGGTGGACTCCGGAATCTCCGGAATATAATTCACAAGCTCCTCCGGCGCACTGCTCTTAAAAAATCCGCTGCCGTCGATCAAAACAAGTCTCCGCTCAGCAAAAAAAGGCATGGTGTCCGCGAGACTTATGATCTCCTTCACGTCCGGCCCCTTGCCCTCAAAATAATTATAATTCATCGTGTCATCCCCGGCGATCGCCTCCCGGAGACGCTTCTTATAACTGTTCACAAGAAACGGCTCATCCCCAAACAATAAATAGACTCTCTTAAACGTCTTATCCTTAATATCCTGATTTAATGTCTGCATAGCCGCCTCCGTGAACTGTCATATTCGTATCATTTTTTAGCTTTTCTTATTTTATCAAATATCCAAGTCCCGGTCAAGCCGCGCCTTGCGGCTGCCGATTTCCAGAAACAGCCTGCCCAAACAGAAAAACGACCATATTTCACCAATATGATCATCCCTGTACCGTCCCAATATTCTCAACGCTTTCCCAGCACATACCCCAGCCGGTCCAAATCAAAATTGATCACCTGCTCCGCCGGAAAATCAATCTCTTTCAACAGCGCCATCGCATCCTCAAAATGCCCGATCTCATAACAGATATGACTGTCCGTCCCCATGAGCACCATGGTGTGATACTTTCTGCACGCCTCCAGCACCTTTCTGATATTCTTCGGCCCATTGATCCTCGTAGATAACGGATTCAGCGACCCGTTATTAAGCTCAATAGCCGTGTGGTTCTCCGCCGCAGCCGCCGCCACCTCATCCGGGTCAATGGGATACCGATCATCATCCGGATGACCGATAACCGTCACATTTGGATTTTCCGCTGCTCCCACCAGCGCCGCTGTATTCTTCACGATCCCAAGATTCGCGATACACGGCGTATGAAGACTCGCGATAATATAGTCTATCTTCGAGAGGATCGGCTCCTCCACATCGATAGAACCGTGCTCATCAAAAATATTCGCCTCGATCCCGTTCACCAGGCGGACACCGTCCACCGCCTTCGGAATCACCTTAAAATTCTGGAAATAGATGAGCGGCGCCGTCCCCGGCATCATCCGCGCGTGCTCGCTGGTTCCAAGAACCTTAAGCCCCATCCTCTTCGCCTCTTCCAGATTCTCCTTAAGCGTACTGTACGCATGCCCGCTGGCCAGCGTATGCGTGTGCAGATCCATAAGCGGTCTCATTTCCATATCATCCTGCCTTCTTTCTCAGATAAATCGTCTCGCCCTCATTGTAAACCTGTCCCTGTCCGGTATAGACATTGTAGATTGCGTCCTTTGTCCGGACCGCGTAGTGGATCTCCCTGCCGTTGTACTGGCGGTTCACAATATCCCCGCAGATTCCGTTTCCATCCCGGCTGATCTCAAACTCCTCCGGGCGCACCGGGCAGAGTCCCTTGACGAGAAATTCCTTCGCCGCCGGTTCCGTCTCAAACACGACATCCTGGTTTTCCACCTTGAACATGTTTCCCAGCCATTTTCCCTTCACGAGGTTGCACTTGCTGACAAATGTCGCCGCAAACTCTGTCCGCGGATTGCAGTAGACCTCCTGCGGGGTGTCAAGCTGCTCGATCTTTCCGCTCTTCATGATCAGGATCCGGTCCGCCATGGCGAGGGCCTCGCTCTGGTCATGGGTCACGTAGACGATGGTTGCCCCTGTGAGCTTGTGAATGTTCTGGATCTCCCGGCGCATGCTGATCTTAAGCTCCGCGTCCAGGGCACTTAACGGCTCATCCATCAAAAGGATCGACGGCTTCGCAACGATTGCCCGTGCCAGAGAGACACGCTGTTTCTGTCCGCCGGAGAGCTCGCCAGGATACCGTTTTTCCATGGTGGAAAGTCCCACCGCCTCGATGGCCTGGTCCACAGCCTTGCGTTTTTCCTCCTCCGTCATGGTGCAGCGTTTACTGTTTAACGGGAACTCTACATGCTCCCGCACGGTCATATGAGGCCACAGGGCAAAGGATTGGAACACCATGCCGAGATTTCTCTTCTCCACCGGCACATTTTCATCC
>CAVFLH010000024.1:9611-22639 GCA_963622995.1 uncultured Eubacteriales bacterium
CCCGTCCTTTAAAATACAGCCTTCCGTCGGTGCCTCAAATCCGCCGATAATTCTTAAAAGCGTTGTCTTTCCGCAGCCGGACGGTCCCAGGATCGCTAGGAATTCTCCGTCCTGGATCTCCAGTGAAATATCATCTAATGCTGTAAAATTTCCGAATTTTTTAGTAATATGATCAATTTTAAGACTCATGTTTTCATCTCTCCTCTCTGCCGACCAGGACACTTACACGCCCTGTCCGACAGCATGTTCTCCGACTTCCTCCACACTGCTCTCCTGCACCTTCGGGTGCTTCGCATCCTCCTTATCCTTCTTCTTCACGAGCGCCACCAGGCTGTACACGAAGAATACGATGAAGACGATCACTGCGGACATCGCCGCTGACAGGCTGTAATCACCGCCCTGCTGCAGGTTGAAGATCGTAAGACCGATGGTCTTCGTCCCCGCGCTGGCAAGCATGGAAGACAATGTTAACTCCGTCAAGGATGATACAAAGATCAGGAAGGAACTGGAAAGAATCTGCTTTGCCATAACCGGGATCATGATCTTTCTCCAGATCGTCACTTTTCCGGCTCCAAACACTCTTCCGGCCTCCTCAAGCGCCGGCTCCACGGAGAGCATGGCCGTCGTGCTTCCCTTGATCTGTAAGACCACATATCTCGTTGCGTAAGCGATCATTAAGATCTTCACGGTTCCGTAGACGCCCGGAACAATGATCCAGTGGAAGATCATGGCCAGCGCCAGGACGATACCCGGCAGCGCGTATGTCAGGGATGCCGCGGACTCAAACATCTTTGCCGCCTTCGAATTTTTCCGGACCTTCAGGTACGCCGTCGCTGTTCCCGCAACGATACAGACGATACAGGTAACAACCGCCAGCAGGATGCTGTTCACCACCGCCTGGCGAACTCCCGCATTCGTAAACACAAACCGGAAGTTTTTGAGGGACAGGTTCTCCGGGCGGAATTTCGTGCCGTAATTCTTTAAAAATGCGCTCATGATCATGGAGATCACAGGAACCACCGTGAATCCGGCAAGAACCCCGAGACTTCCCCACTCCAGGATCCGTCTCCACTTCGTCGAAAGCTCATAGCGGACGGAAGTGTCCTCCTTCACGCTCTCAAGATTCGAATTCTTTTTGATCAGCTTTCCCTGGAGCAGCGTGCCGCCGATGGCGATAAAGGAAAGGATCACCGAGAGAGATGCTGCTTTGCGGAAGGAATCCGGGCCGAAGCTGATGGCCTTTTCATAGATATATGTGCTGAGCACCGGGATTCCGGAAGAGATTCCGAGGAACGCCGGGATGCTGAAATTGTCGATGGATGCCAGAAATGCAAGCATTCCGCCGCCTGCGATGGCCGGCATGGCCTGGACCATGGTGATCTTCCGAATCGTCTGAAGCGGGGTGTAGCCGGATGTCCGTCCCGCCCACTCCATGTCCCGCGGGATCTTTCTGAGCATGCCCACCACCAGGAGATATACCACCGGGATGTTGCAGATCCCCATCACCAGGATAATTCCCGGCAGTGTGTAGATATCGATCACTGGAAGTCCGATGCTCTTTAACATCGTGTTCACGAAGCCCCTCTTTAAGAGCAGGCTGCTCCATGACAGCGTGATAATGTAGGACGGGATGATATACGGGGCGAGGACCAGAAGCTCTAAAAGTTTCTTCCGCTTTACATTCGTGTAGGCATTTAAGAATGCGAAAAAGCTTCCCGCTGCCACCGCAATGGCCGTCGACGCGATGGATATGATAAGCGTGTTCCGGATCGCCTTCGCCGTTCTCTCCTCATGCAGCATGTCCGTATAGTTTTGCAGACCAAAGCCTCCGTCGGTCGTCAGACTCATCCGAAGGAGGCTTAAAATCGGCATAATGAATATGAAGCACACTGCGAGGAAAAAGAGGATCCGGCCTGTAATTGTTTTAATTTTACTGGATTTCATGATTTTCCCTCTTATTATGTACAGTTTCTTCCGGTTCCAGGTCCGCCATGAGGCTTCTCCGGCGGACCAGCCCCGGTAAACTATCGTTTATTCGAACATCTTGGAGAATGCTTCCTTATCGGCGTCTCTCGTCTCAACAAGTGTCGGAAGATCGTAAGTCAGGTTTGTAATCTCATCGGCGCTCTTTAAGCCTTCCGGAGCCGCAACACCTTTTCTGATCGGAGTGTAGCCGATCTCTGCTGTGGCTTTCTGTCCGTCCTCGGAGAGGATGAAATCTACGAAGGACTCGGCTGCCGCCTCATTCTTTGTTCCTGCGACGATTCCAATCGGCTCTGTGACACAGAGGGAACCTTCCGCCGGATATACGAACTCGATCGGTGCCCCGTCGTTCTTGGAGCGGATCGCCATGTAATCCACGAGAAGTCCGAGACCATTCTCACCTGCAACAACTGCCTTCTGGACAGCTCCGTTGCCTTTGTCGACCTTCACGCCGTTGTCCTTTAAGCCCTGGTAGAATTCCCAGCCGAGGCCGTCGGTTCTTGTGATGACGCCAAGGTTATATGCGGCTGCTCCGGAATACAGCGGGCTCGGCATAATCAGCTCGTCCTTGTACTCTGCCTTTGTGAGGTCTGCTAAAGACTCCGGCACGTTGGAGATAATGTCCGTGTTCACCGCGATGCCTGTGGTGATGATCTTTGTTCCTGTGTAGGTGTGGTCCGCGTCATAGAAGCTCGGATCGATCTCAGCAAGTTCCGGGGATTCATAGCTCATCAGGATGTCCTTTGCCTTTAAGGACTCGAAAGTTGCCGCGTCGGATACGAGAAGGACATCCGCGAGAACGGAACCTGCCTCTTTTTCTGCCAGAACCTTGCTGACAACTTCCTCTGTTCCGCTTCTGAAGATCTCGACCTTCACATCTGGACAGGATTTATTGTACTCTTCCACCAGTGACTGGATATCCGCCTCCGGCTGGGAGGTGTAGACTGTCAGAGTTCCGGACGCGTCCTTCTTCTCTGCTGCCTCTGCCGTTGTCTCCGCTGCGGTGGTCTCTGCTGCCGTCGTCTCAACTGCTGTCGCTGCTGCCTCCGCCGCTGTTGTCTCAGCCGGTTTACTGTTGGAACTGCAGCCTGTAAGTGCCAGTATAGCCGCTGTTGTTAAAAGTACGTTTAATTTCTTCATTTCTCTTCTCCTTCAGTGTTTGTATATAATGAATATTTTCTGTAAGCGCTTCGTAACGATCTCCCTCTTCGTAGCCCTCGATGACCATCGGGAAGCCGTATGCCAGTAATCTCGGGTAGATCTCCTCAAAATTAAAATCGCCCTCTGGGATCGGTGTGTGAAGTTTTTTGCCTTTCTTGTTGGTCAGATGGACCTTTGAGACACGTCCCATGATGCGGATGTTCTCGAAAAATTCCTCCACCGTGAGGCTGTGTGCCAGATCGATGGTATAGGTCAGCTTTCCGCTTAAGTCCCGCACGATTCCGAACATTCCCTCCGGCGTTGTCGCCATCTCCTTCGGAATGTGTTCCATGATCTCCATGGAAATATCTACGCCCCGCTCCTTCGCGTACTCGTAAAATTCCCGGATGCTCGCGTAGGCCCGGTCTCTCGCCGCCTCGTTCTCCTTTAAGGTGTATCTCGGCGGGTGGACCGTCACCTCATCGGCTCCCAGCGCTGCTGCCAGGTCCACCGAAGCTTTGATCTCCTCCACGGATGCCTTCCTGACCGCGTCATTTAACGCTGCATAGTTCAGATCCCAGCTCTTTGCGTGGATCACGATATTTAATCCATACTCTTTTTTCAGCCTGCGGATCGTCTCTAAATCCAGTTTCTTTGTCTCCGCATGCTGCGCCCACAATTCGATTCCGTCAAAGCCATTCCCTGCTGCCATTCTCATGAGCGTCTCCGCATCAGCGTCCCACATGAGCGTCGATGAAAAATAAAATCCTTTCATTTTCGTTTCTTTCCTCCAGACAAACAGAATTATAGAAAGATGATGTAAAATGCAAAACGGACTCTTTGTAAAATCCTTGTAAGCGGAAATTAAAACTTTTCCTTCCGATGTAAAGCACGGTTAGTCTGTGTCAAGGGGAAGCATCGTTTTTATTTTGAGTTTCTTTCCATCGGTTCGGATCATGACAGCTCCGGAAATTCCAGTTTCATAGAGCTTTGAACCGTGTTCTAAAAGCCGCTCCCGGACCTCCGCCGCCGGATGTCCATACCGGTTCTTTCTTCCATAGGAAAGAATCGTCACAGATGGGGACAGTTTTTCTATAAAATCTTCACTGGATGAGGTGGCGGAACCGTGATGTCCGGCTTTTAAGACCGTCACCGGGGTCAGGACGCCGGATTCTGAAAGTTTTTCTTCTCCCGCCGTCTCCATATCTCCCGTGAGAAGCAGGGAAAAACGCCCGTATGTCAGGCGGAACACCAGGGATTCCTCATTTCGGTCCGTAAACTCTGTCCCGCCGTCCGGCGACAGGCATTCCATTGACATTCCCTTACCCGGAAAATTTTTCCATATATCTCCCGCTGCAGCATAGTAAACAGGAATATCCTGCTTATTCGCAAGCTCCGCCATCTTCCCGTAGATCTCATCCTTTCCCGCCTCCGGCATCATGAGACCTCCTACCCGGATCCCTGATTCCGGGTGTTCCAGAAGATACCGGATCCCGTTCATGTGATCCTGGTCCCCGTGGGTCATGACCGCAAGATCCAGGCGCGTGATTCCCTGGCTTTTGAGATACGGCACCAGAACCTTCTCTCCAATTGATTTCTGCTGGCTGCTGCCGCAATCTACCAGGACCGTGTGCGATTCCGAATGCAAAACAATTCCGTCGCCCTGGCCTACATCGAGAAATGTGACGGAGAGACCTGTGGGGTGAGCAGGAATTAGAAAAAGGAACGCTGCAAACCAGGCGGTGCATAATAACACCAGGCGATGTTTTTTATCAATCAGCAGCCTGTTTTTCCATAAACTCAATATTGATTCTTCTGATTTCCCTGTTCTAAGTTCTATTTCTTCCTCAGTTTCTTTGTTTCTTGTTCTCTTTAACCAGATACCTGTTCTCTTTTTTGATTTCAACTTTACAGGTACTCTTTTATTGGTATTTTCTTTATGGTTTTTTTCCTTTTCTTGAAATATCTCACAAAGTTTTTCTTCGATCTCTCCCCCTCTTTCAAAAACGACCGCCCCTAAAATTACCAATCCATAATAACACCCGATCTTCCACACCTCCGGCTGCCCCAGCACCAGCTCCGCCCCCGGAAGCTCCCCGGTCCCATTGCATACCATCTCATAAAACTTCAAAATATAGTGCGCGCCTCCAAGCATCGCACCCCCAACCGATTCCGATAAAAAGGACAGACCCAGTCCAAGAAATCCCGACACGACCACATATGTCATAAGCGGGATCACGATTAGATTTAAGAATCCCCCGTAGACCGGGATCCCAGAAGAATGCCAGAGAATGACCGGCGCTGTCACGATCTGGATCGAAAGACTTGTAAAAAACGCGGACGCCGCCGCAGATATTTTTTCATTCGTAAAAAGCTTTTCCCCGCGCGAAGAAAAGAGCCTGCCTGGATATACCAACGATGTCACCGCAAGAAAAGAAAGCTGAAAGGACGCCTGGGTCAGCAGATACGGGTGGGAAAGCAGAAGTCCCGCCGCCGGAATACACATCGCCGTCGGAAGGTCGTAGGTGCGCCCCACAGCCGCCGCCAGAAAGGAAAGCCCCGCCATGGACACCGCCCGGACCACGGATGCCCCGGAACCCACCATCATGCCATAGGCACATAAAAATCCCCCCGCAAAGATCCCGGAGATCCAGAATCCCGCCCCGCCTTTCCGAAACAGTTTCCAGATTCCTAATCCAACAATGGAGACATGGAGCCCGCTGATGGCAAGAAGATGGGAGATTCCATTCTTTCGGTAAAGCTCATATATCCCACTGTCCAGATCCTCCTTCTCCCCAAAGAGAACCGCCGCCAGAATTCCGGCGTCCTCCGGGAGTGCGATCGCCTTTAACCGATCAGAAAGGCATCTCCTGATCCGGTACAGACTGTCCGAAAACACATGTACTTTCCCGCCCGTCACTGTATACCCGTCCGCGTAGACAATTCCGGATATTCCCCGGGATCTGCAATACAGCCGATAATCAAATACCCCAGGATTTCTCGCTGGATCTGCCGCTTTTCCCTCTCCAAAGACGCGGATTTTCTCTCCAATAGCGGGTACTTCTAAATCACGTTCCTTCGTAAACCAGTTCCATATGCCATTCCACGGCTGATCTTTCGCCCTGGAAATCCCACTTATTCCTGTTTCAGATGGTTTTTGCTTCGAAAATTCCTCTGCTGATTTCTCCCCTTCATCCACATCAAGGTAACACAGAACTCTTCGGAACTTCTCCCCGGCCTCCTCATCCGCACCTTCCGCCTCACAGTTCTTAAGTACAACTTCCAGCGTCCCGTCCTTCTCCTTCACCGACTGAACGATCCCCTGGATCACCACTCCGTCCTCTCGTTCCCCCTGGAAAAATCCCTCTTCCCGCAGGAAAACCACCTGCTCCGCTCCCATCCGGAGACCTCCGGCGAACATTCCCGCCATAAAAAGAAAGACCGGCAGCCTGTACCTGCTCTTCCGGCGCGCAAACACGCACACCAAAAAGAGCAGCCAGACTGCCAATCCAAAAATCATCTGCTCTGCCGGGATCCACAGGTTCAGTGCCTCTCCAAGTACCAATCCCCCTGTCACACACAGCAAAGGTCTTTTAATCGTTTTTTCCTCCTACGATATAATCGTAATTTCGTTCAAACACCGTACTTAACGGAATCTGGTCCCGGAACACATCGTCCTGAGATCCGTTGATCCGGATCTGCACACGGCTCACCGTGGAGAGCTCCGCGAGGGAATCCACGATGGAATAGATCGGAATATATGCCGCCACATCAAGGGAGCTGTTTAAGAATGCCGCGTCAAGATTGATCGAGCAGACCGAATCATTGACAGACACATTCAAAAGCTTCACATCCGACGGGATCGTCGCGTAATGCCCAAGCTCCTGGGGACCTTCGATCAGCTGTTCCACGATGAGGCGCTCTAAGGATGTATTGCTGTTCCGCATAACTTCCCGCTTTTCCTCCACCAGCTGGTCTCCCGCCTCATTGGCGAAATACAGCGTCAGCTCCGTCCGCTCGAAGGAGTTGACATCGCGGATGCTGTCCACAAAATCCGAGGCAGAAAGCATTCCCACCGGGTTTCCCGCAGCGTCCGTGATCGGCTGCTCCGCGCAGTAGATGCTCAGATACTCAATATCCGGGATCTGGGTCAGTGTTTTCGTCAATGCCGCCCGGCACAGGATCTCCTGCACCGAATTCATCAGCGCATAGTTGGCATCCGCATACAAATACAGAACATTCCCCTCGATCCGGTAAGTGATCTTTTCGATCCGCTCCGGCAGTGCTCTCTGACAGTCGAGATCCGCCGGAACATTTCCCATCTTATCGAGAAGCTCCCGGACCAGCGCTTCCTGATCCGTTGTTTCCGTCCGGTACTCACTTCCCACAAGCTGGATCCCGGACGCGTTTAAATAGTAGATCGTATAGGCATTTCCGCTCTGCTCCACGGTGGTCTTTCCCGTACAGCCGCTCAAGGCGAACAGGACCGCGAAGAGGAGAAAAAACGCCCGAAACATCTTAAATTTCTTCAATTTTCTCCCTCCTACGGAATATAGATCAGCGGGATCCGCACCATGAAGGTACTTCCCTCGCCCTCAACGCTGTCCACGCGGATCGCGCCGTGATGCATCAGGACTACGCTTTTTGTGATCGCAAGTCCAAGTCCCGTGCCGCCGGTCTCCCTAGATCTCGCCTTGTCCACGCGGTAGAAACGCTCGAAGACGCGCTCCTTAAACTCCGCAGGAATACCGATTCCGGAATCCGCCACCTTTAAATAGAAGAACTTGTGGTCGGCATCCAGTGTGACTCGGACCCATCCGTCTTCCTTATTGTATTTGACCGCATTCTCCACCAGATTATTCACCGCCAGGGAGAATTTCACCTCGTCGATATCCGCCGAGACATCGCGCTTGCTCTCGAAGATCAGCTCGATATTCCGCTTTCTCGCGATTGGGCGCAGGCGCTTCAATACCATCTCAATCAGTCCGTTGATCTGAACCTGGCTGCATGAAAGTCCCGAGGACGCCTTGTCCATACGGACCAGAGTCAGAAGATCGTCGATGATCTTGCTCTCACGGTCGATCTCATCGGAGATATCATGCATGAATTCCTGGTAAAGTTCCTTCGGCGCATCCTCCATTCCCATCAGGGAGTCCGCAAGGACACGGATCGACGTGATCGGGGTCTTGAGCTCATGGGAGACATTGGATACGAATTCCTGTCTCGACTGGTCCACAGCCTTTAACTTCTCCAGAGTCTTATTGATGGTTTCGGAGATCTGCTTTGTCTCCCGGTACGCCTCCTCATTGACGTCCTCATCCAGGTTTCCCTCACCCACGCGCCGGATCGACGCGATCAGAGTTCCAAAGGGCTTCATAATAAAATGAACCGAAAAGACCGCAAGAATCAGCAGAATCACAAAGATCATCATCTCGTAGAGGGATGCCTTATCATTCAGGCTCTCCTCCAGGCTGTACATGCTCTCCGTGGACGCCGTAACGATCATCACGCCCGCAGTCTTTCCCGTCGTGATGGTTCCCGTCTCCTGCTCAAACTCCGGAATCGGGATCGCCAGGACGAAATAGTGTTTCAGGCTGTCATACCGGCTCGTGTTCTCACCCTGGAAACACCGGATCACCTCATTGGAGATCAATGTTTTTCCCTCCGAGAGGGAAAACGTATCCTCCACGATCTTAAATCCGGAATTTACGATCAGGATCCGTCCGCTGAAAATATCAGACAGGAGCGACAGTTCCGTATCGACAGCCGCATTGTCCACCACCGAGTTCGTGAGATATCCGGTTCTGGACATCTTATTGCTCAGGATCTGACACTGGTTCTGGACATCGATGATCCTGCTCTCCACCTGGCTCTGCCTAGAGGAGCTGGCGAGGATCCGGCTCTCCACAAGAAGCGGGATCATGCAGAACAGCACCATCAGAATGGTCAGGGGAACCTTGACGCTCGGCGTGTGTTTCCGGTAAATTTCCCGGATTCGTTCCCTAATTTTTCTCATGTTCCTCTTCCATCTTTCTCGTCGCCGTCACAGCAAGGCTGCCCGGTCCGATATGGCACGCAATACTTAAGGAGAGCGGTGCCATATATACATCTGCATTCGGGAAGCGCTCTTCAACTTCTTTCTTAAACTCCAGCGCTGCCTCCTCATTGTCGGTGTGGGCGATTGCCAGATGGCAGTCTTTGCACTCGCTGTCGTGAAGTCTCTCGTCCAGTTCCTTCTGGATCGCGTTCATCATCATGGTCTTCGCCTGCTTCATGGTGCGGGCCTTCGCGAAGGAATCGAGCTTTTCACCTAAAATGATCAGCACAGGCTTGATCCTTAAAAGTGTTCCGAGAGCCGCTGCCGCCGGTGTGATGCGGCCGCCTTTTTTCAGGTATTTTAAGGTATCAACGGTGATAAAGATCACGGAATCAGCCGAGGTCTCCTCCAGGCGTTTCTTGATCTGCGCGCCGTCCATTCCCATTGCCGCTAACATCTGCGCGTCCTTTACAGACTGATACTGGGTCACAGAGATCCGGCGGTTGTCAACGACAAACACTTTTCCCTCGTACTCATCCTCTCCCGCCAGCATCATCGCTGTGGAGCAGGATCCGGAAAGTCCGGAGGACATCGGGATATGAATGATCTGATCATATTCCTTTAAAAGCTCGTCCCACATCTTCATGATGGAATCCGGTGTGGGCTGGGAGGTGGAAATATCGGAATTATCCTTTAATTTCTGATAGAACTGTTCCTGTGTCAGTGTGATATCCTCGTAATATGTTTCTCCATCTATCATAAACGGCATCGGCAGAACCGTAACTCCCATCTCTTTTGCCTGAGCCTGGGTGATTCCGCTGTTGCTGTCTGCTACAACTGCAATTTTCATACAAAACTGCCCCTTTCTGTTTCTCTTTCGTCCGCCCTCTTTCTCTCCATTCCATACGGACAGGACTTGTTCCTATTTTAACCGATTTCCTACCTAAATGGAAGTGTAAAACTGCCCAAACTGTGGACGAAATAAAAAAATTATGCTATGCTGAGTATACTATTTTATAGGGGGTACAGGTTATGCCTTATTGTCCGAAATGCGATATGGAATTTGTCGAGGGAATCAAAGTCTGCAGCGACTGCGGCGGTCCCCTCGTGGAATCAAAAGAAGTGGCGGAAGCCGTGAAAAAGAAGGAACAGGAAGAACAGCTCGCCGCCATGGCGCAGGAGATGGATCCGTTTTCCGGCGAGGAATCCGAAGAAGCGCTCTCCGAGGACGATCCGTCCGGGAAATCTTCCCCGATTGCAGAACCGGTCCACGCCTATGTAGATAAGGGCCAGCGCTATGAGGACATGAGTTCCTCCGCGTCTGCGTTCTTCTTAGTCGGCGGGGTACTTGCCGTCGGCGCGGCGCTCTGCTTTCTCGGAGTCTTCCATCTCCCGATGGCTGGATTCCAGAAATATATGTTTGAGGGCGTTCTCGTGGTTCTCGCCATCGGCAGTTTCGTCGTTGCCGTCTCCTCAAGGAAACGCGCTGCCGAGTTAAAGGTGGAAGCCGACGATGAAAAACGTGAGACCCAGGAGATCATCGACTGGTTCTTAAAGAATTACTCCGCGAAAGAGCTGGATGAGCAGCTCTTAATGGAAAATCCGGATCTCTCCGGCGAGGAACTAAGTCTCAAACGCTTCGAGCTGATCCAGGATTTCCTCATCACCGGCCGTGACATCCCGGACCAGTCCTATGCGGATTCGCTCTGTGAGACGCTGTATGCGAAGCTGTATGATCAGGAATAATTCTCGTACATAAAAACTTTATTTGTAAGAGCTAAAAAGACTGTCTGACCAATGAACGTAATTCATCCGTCGACAGTCTTTTTATTTTTGTAGTCAATTATCACTCTCTTCCTTACGCAAGACCTTAGCATTGGTAAAGAACTCATTGCTGATTTCGTCCCGTGCCAGCATAAGTAACTTTCACGAGTATTTTATTCGAATTTCACAATTTCCTTTTTCAACCTCATCATAATCTTCTTCTCCAGCCTCGAAATATACGACTGGGATATCCCCATGAGGTCCGCCACCTCTTTCTGTGTCATCTCCGCCCCATCCTGGCGCTTCAGACCGTAGCGCAGTTCCACGATTTTCCGCTCTCTCGGGCTTAAGCGGCTCACCGCGTTCTTTAAAAGGTCTTTTTCAACCTCATCCTCCATATCTTTGTAGATCACGTCTTCCTCCGTCCCCAGGATATCCGACAGTAGAAGTTCATTCCCGTCCCAGTCCACGTTTAACGGCTCATCAATGGAGACCTCAAGCTTCATCTTGCTGGTCCTCCGAAGATACATCAGGATCTCATTCTCAATACACCTGGACGCATAGGTCGCCAGCTTGATATTTTTCGTTGGGTTAAAGGTATTGATGGCCTTGATAAGCCCAATAGTCCCGATGGAGATCAGGTCCTCCACGCCGACACTGGTATTGTCAAATTTCTTTGCTATGTAAACAACCAGTCGAAGGTTATGCTCGATCAGCTCTGCCTTTGCCTCTTTCTCCTCCTCGGTTCCAAACTTATTTAACGCCTCGGTCTCCTCCTTCAGTGACAGCGGCGCCGGAAGGATATCCGCACCCCCGATATAATGGATCTCCCCCCGCTCTGGGCGGATCATCGTGCGGAAACCCATCACCTTTTTTAAACGAAACCGATTCGGCATAGAAATTCTCATAATCATACTCATTCTCTCCTTTTTCTAACTGTTAGTCACCTTCTCAGTTATCTTTTCACACATCGTCATTCATACTTCATGGCAATCCCCTATTGCCGCGGACACATTTTCCCCTGACACCAGACACTCCGGCAGGATCATCGTAAAATCTTTTCCGAAAAACAACGGTTCCTTCGAAATCGCCACAATCGGGCGCTCGATTCTGATACACCCCCTCTCCTCGGACATGATCTCCATCCGGTTAAAGAGTACTCCCGGCATCATTCCGTTTTTCGTCCCGACAGCCCGGTATGGGATCATAAGGACTCCCGCCTTCTCGCCCAAGAACTCCTTCGCGTCTGCCGCCGCAATAATGCTGACAGGCTTTCCCGTCAGAGGTTCCACAAGCCGATTTCCAGAATCCTCCATTGCCGTGAACTCCTTCGACTTTTCATTTAAGAAAAGCCGGACCCGATACCTCGTTTTCCCGATCATCGGCCGCTTCACAAGAGCCGCCGCCAAAAATCGGACTCCCATACAGAAAAATCCCATAAACATCAGGCTTTTCCATCCGGTAAGAAAACACCGTTCCCTTAGAATCGCCAGGCCGCTCTGCAGGATCCCCGCGGATAAGACCAGAACTCCCATTTCCTTCCCACGGTCCACAAAAGCTTTCCCCGGAAACGCGATCCAGACCATCAAAAGCCCAGTCACCAGCAGTTTCCCGGCTTCCCATATGGAACATCCCATAAGCTCCAGATAAACGATCCCGGTACTGCAGAGTCCCCCGGCGATCCCGGCACCCAGAAGTCGTGGGGCCGCAGCCCGCTTTCTCATAAGCACCGCCGCCAGCCACAAGATCAAAACATCCCGGTACACCTCCTCCAGAAAAAAGAGATCGGCGTACCACTCATACTCCACCGGACTTCCCCCCTTCCAGGCATCCCTGTCTGATGTTTTCCCATAGTATACCTGTCTTTCTCTCCAGAATTTGTCAAAGCAGAGGCATGAAATTTGAAGATTCATCGGCTCGTTTTAACAGGATCTCCCCTGTTTTTTCATGAAAATCAGAGATTTCCGCAGACATTTGCGGAATGTACGAAAAAAGAAGCGTAAAAAGAAAGCAGATCCAGACATTTCCTGTCGTGATCTGCGATGAATATTTAGAACTATTATGTATAAAATTAAAAGAATATCCCCAGCACATTCTTTTGTCC
>CAVFLH010000025.1:0-3187 GCA_963622995.1 uncultured Eubacteriales bacterium
AAGATGATCCAAACGCAAGACCGGAAGCATACTGGATCAATACCAGTGGAAATGACCTTGTAAAACGTTTTGTGGACAAGGCAAACAGAACGACCCGGAATGAGATCGAGCAGCTGATTGCCGGTGAGGCAATTGAAAAGACACTCCGTCTTGATCTCACTTATGATGAGATCGATAGCAGCATTGAAAATCTCTGGAGTGTTTTATTCACCACGGGGTATCTCACCCAGGCAGGGATGACAGAGGATGGCGCGTACAAGCTCGTGATTCCAAACCGGGAGATCCGTGAAGTGTTTAAACTGCAGATCCAGGAGTGGTTTAAAAAGTCGATCTTCAGCAATACGGAACAGTTAACTGCTTTCTGGAACGCTTTTGAAGAGGGAAATACCGATGGAATCGAGAAGTACCTCAATCGGATCATGAGCAACTCCATCAGTGTTTTTGATATAAAAACTGGAGAAGAGAAAAAAGAAATCTCGTACCACAATCTTCTCGTTGGCATTTTGACGGGAAACGCGGATTGGCTTGTAAAATCCAATGTCGAGGCGGGCGAGGGATTTGCGGATATTATCGTGGAAACTGAAGATCCGAATGCAGGCATTATTGTAGAACTGAAATATACAAAGGATTACAATGATATGGAGCAGGTCTGCAAGGCGGCATTGGATCAGATCAATGACAGGCGTTATCAGGAATATCTTTTAAATGACGGCCGGAAAGATATTATACTTTATGGGATTGCGTTCTGTAAAAAGCGTTGTAAAGCACTGGTTTCCGAAATTTGCTCATAGCGAAGTGGTTTTTTGTAGTTGATTGGTTGGTGTTAGCAACAGATGGGTGTAATGTAGAAATGCGAAATTTTTACATTACACCTATTTTTATGATATTATGATAAATGGATTATCTGAAATAGGAGAAGCCAGATGGTTATAACGGGAATTTAATGAACTGTAGACACAGATATGTGCCTGGAGAAAAGCTGTATTTGGAGAGTTATGTGATCCAGAAGCGAAAGGAAAAATAAACGATGCGATATTTAAAACCACATTTTTACGATAAATTTGTCTGTACAGCTGGAGACTGCCCGGATACCTGCTGCGCGGGATGGCAGATCATGATCGATGAGGATTCTCTTGAGAAGTATAAGAAGGTGCAGGGCGAGTTTGGAAAACGGCTGCATGGGTCGATCAACTGGGACGAGGAATGTTTTTGTCAGAATGAGCGGCGGTGCGCGTTTTTGAATAATGAGAATCTGTGTGATCTTTATAAGGCGCTGGGGCCGGACGCGCTGTGCGATACCTGCCGCCTTTACCCGAGACATACGGAAGAGTTTGAGGGACTCAGGGAGTTATCGCTGTCCATTTCCTGCCCGGAGGCGGCGAGGATCATCTTGTCCTGCGGGGGGCCGGTGCGGTTCCTGGAGGAGGAGACCGATGAGGAGGATGATTTCGACGAGTTTGATTTTATGATGTTTTCCAGGCTGGAAGACACCAGGGATGTCCTCTTTTCTATTTTGCAGGACCGCAGCCTGCCGCTGACGCTCCGCATGGCGGCATGCGAGCAGCTGGCGGAGAGTTATCAGATCTGTATGGAAGAGCAGCGGGAGTTTGATATTGACGATCTTCTGCGGGACTGCGAGCGCCATCACAAGGAGGGGACGCTGCAGGAATTTGTGTCGAAATGTCTCTCTGAAAAAGGTGTGAACGCGGCGGCACTTCACCAGTGGGACTGGCAGAAGGAGGAACTGCAGGTGCTTTACGGTCTGGAGCGCCTGCGGCCGGAGTGGGATGATGTGCTTGACGGGGCGGAAAAGCTGCTGTACCAGGGAAGTAAAGAGGATTATTTTAAGATCTGCGAAGAATTTCACCGGATGTATGGGGCGCTGAGCAGCCATAAGGAAGAGTGGGAAAACCTGGGTGAGCAGCTTTTGATGTTCTTTGTGTATACATATTTCTGCGGGGCGGTCTATGATGATATGGTCTGTTCGAAGATGGAGCTGGCGTTGTTCTCTGTCCGGTGGATCCAGGAATTTTTGATTGTTAGGTGGCTGGAAAATGGGAAAAAGCTCTCCATGCAGGATGTGGAGGAGATCTCCTGGAGATATGCGAGGGAGGTCGAGCATTCGGATGACAATCTGAATTCGCTGGAAGACTGGCTGTTTGGGATGTATGCGCCGGAGGGTGTATGCTGGAGAAGGAATAAAAATAAACCTCATTTATTTTTTGCTGGAGTAATGTAGTTTGTACTTATAAGGTGTAACTGATTTTTGGGGCTGAAATTTGTATTTTATCAGTTATAACTTATAAAATTGTAAATTTGCCTTTGAATGTCATCCATTCTTTTCACCTGGTGCTATAATAAGGGTATTGTTTGTTAAGAAAAGAGGATAAAACTATGCAGGAAAAACAAAAGAAAATGATACTGCGGATCAGCTCGGGATGCGCCTGACGCTCCTGGTCCTGGCGATCATCCTGACGGGAATCGGAGCCGCCATCACCGTCGATGTCAATATCGTTCCGAATCCGGCTGATGGTCTGGCGAGAGTAATCGGGGAAAAGTGTGGAAAGAACATGGGATTTGGAAAGAATCTGTTTGATTTTTCTGCAATCGTGATCTCAAGTTCCATATGCAGCATCACCCAGTACTTCTTTTACTTCGATGCCATTGGTTTCGCTTTGTTCAACAAGTTCCTTTAAATATTTGCAGTCATTGGCTTCACCGCTGGTAACGGAAATACCGGTAACAACCCTGTCACCGGTCATAGCAAGATGGCTTTTGAATCCGAAAAAACTGTTATTTTCACTTTTATATCCTGTCTTAGCATCTGGATCAACCTGAGACTGAACCGGTGGTTTGCCTTCCCATTCCCATTTTTTAGGCATGGAAGTTTCTGATTCGGCGATCATATCCATATGCCTTTTCAGTTTTCGATAGTTCTTTTGCGTTTGGGCCGTCCATCTCTCTTTGTCCTCTTTTCAATTACATCCAATAACCGTTTGGTATAAGCCAGCTCTTTTCCAAAATATGCACATCTTTTATGTGTTTTTTTCCGAAACTTTGAAAGCAGGCTTGGATCACAGACAGGGTCTTCGGGTGATAGATCCATGAAAAACTTATACGCAAGATTTTGAGAGACTTCTTCAATTAACTCGCGGTCAGAAAAGTTTTTCAACCGTTGGATAAAGAG
>CAVFLH010000025.1:3197-6126 GCA_963622995.1 uncultured Eubacteriales bacterium
GATAAAGAGTAGTTTAAACATAAACTCCGGTTCTTTTGCCGGACGCCCGAATTTTTCACAATAATCTTCGCGCATCAATTCATTCACAAAACTGAAATCGATCTGTTCTTTAAGAATCCGGAAAAAGTTATCTGGTGGAATTACCAGATCATAAAGGTGACTTTTTCAGCAGTCTCGCTTGAGCCGCAGGCGAGCCCCCACCACAATGAATCACTCCACAGAACCAGCTACCGACACCTTCTTCCAGATGTATGACCAATAAAAAAGCCCGCCCCACCAGCAATCCATTTGCCAGTGCAGCAGGCCTTTAAAAATACGTTCTAAATTACATTCTAAGCTAATATCCAAGGTAAAATCTACCAGCCAAGAGCCATTATTCCAACTCAAACGCTCCCGTATACAACTGATAATACACACCCTTCTGCGCAATCAACGTCTCATGATCCCCACGCTCAATAATGTGTCCGTGATCCAGAACCATGATCGCCTTACTGTTGCGTACCGTAGAAAGCCTGTGCGCAATCACAAATACCGTGCGCCCCATCATCAGGTTATCCATACCCTCCTGAACTAACGCCTCCGTTCTAGTATCAATAGAACTCGTCGCCTCATCCAGAATCATAACCGGCGGATCCGCAACAGCCGCTCTAGCGATGGAAATCAGCTGTCGCTGTCCCTGGGAAAGGCTGGCTCCGTTGCCCGTAAGCATCGTATTATAACCCTCTGGAAGTCTCTGAATAAAATCATCCGCGTTCGCAAGTCTAGCGGCTGCCATACACTCCTCGTCGGTAGCATCCAGCCGTCCATACCGGATATTCTCCATAACCGTACCCGTAAACAGGTTCACATCCTGAAGAACAACACCCAGAGACCGTCTGAGGTCCGGCTTTCTGATCTTCGTGATATTGATTCCATCATACCGGATCTTACCGTCCGGAATATCATAAAACCGGTTGATCAGGTTCGTGATCGTCGTCTTACCGGCACCAGTAGCACCGACAAACGCGATCTTCTGACCAGGTTTCGCATAGAGCGTAATGTCATGAAGCACAAGCTTCTCCGGCGTGTACCCGAAATCCACATCCTCCAGACGAATATCGCCCTTTAAAGGAGTGTAGGTAACAGTCCCGTCCGCCTTGTGCGGATGCTTCCACGCCCAGATACCATTCTTATCATCCGTTTCCCTGAGAGTACCATCCGCGTTCCACTCCGCGCGCACAAGAGTCACATAACCCTCATCTTCCTCCGGTTCCTCATCAATCAGGGAGAACACACGGGAAGCGCCCGCAATACCCATCGCGATCATCGCAACCTGCATGGAAGCCTGACCGATGGTCTGGGAGAGCTGTCTCGCCATACCGAGGAAGGAGACGATCACACCGATGGTGACAACACTGGAACCGCTGAGACTTAAGTTCGGAGCGGAAAGATAAACAAGAAGTCCGCCGACGATGGCCAGAACTACATACATCAGGTTGCCCACGTTATTTAAGATCGGCATTAAAGAGTTACCATAACGGTTCGCCATCTCACCATCGGAGAAAAGCTGCTCATTCAGCTTGTCAAAATCCTTCTTGCACTCGTCCTCGTGACAGAAGACCTTAACGACCTTCTGTCCCTGGATCATCTCCTCGATGAAACCCTCTTCTTTCGCGAGAGACTTCTGCTGCGCCATCATAAAGCGGGAACTTGCACCGCCGAACTTCTTCGTGATCGTCAGCATGAGAACGGAGAAGAGGCACACAACGAGAGTCATCCACACACTGTAATAGATCATCATGAGGAACATGACCGTGATCGTGAGAGAAGACTGGAAGACCATCGGAAGCGACTGTCCGATCAGCTGGCGGATCGCGTCCGTATCGTTCGTGTAGGTACTCATGATATCGCCGTGGGCGTGAGTGTCGAAATACTTGATCGGCAGGGACTGCATCTTGTCAAACATATCCACGCGCAGGTGTTTTAATGTACCCTGAGTCACGGTCGCCATAAGGCGTGTGTAAGTGTACGCCGCCGCGACACCGAACGCATACAGAGTGGCCATGGAGAGGATCGTCTGCATAAATGGCTGTCTGACACTTTCAAATCCATTCTCCAGGCCCGGAATAATGCAGGTATCGATGAGCCGCTGTAAAAAGATCGTCTGGACCACAGAGGCTGCTGCGGCGATGATAATGCAGCAGATCACGGTGATCATATGGACCCGGTAATTCTTATAAATGTAGCGGAGCAGGCGGCCGAAGGTGCCGTTTTTCTTATTCTGTTTTTCCATAATTACGCCTCCTTGCTCTTAGTCTGGGAATCATTAACTTCCCTGTAAATGCCGTTTAAGGCGAGAAGTTCCTCGTGAGTTCCAGATTCCACGATCTGTCCGCCATCCATGACGAGAATGCGGTCCGCATCCTGGACGGAGGAGACACGCTGGGCGATGATGATCTTTGTGGTGTCCGGAAGCTCGTTCTTAAACGCCTGACGGATCAGGGCATCGGTCTTCGTATCCACCGCGGAAGTCGAGTCGTCGAGGATCAGAATTTTCGGCTTCTTAAGCAGGGCTCTCGCGATGCAGAGACGCTGCTTCTGGCCGCCGGAGACGTTCGTTCCGCCCTGCTCGATGTAAGTGTCATAACCGTCCGGGAACTGGGAGACGAACTCGTCCGCCTGCGCCAGCTTGCATGCATGGATCAGCTCCTCGTCTGTGGCGTTCTTGTTGCCCCAGCGGAGGTTTTCCTTGATGGTTCCAGAGAAGAGGACATTCTTCTGAAGAACGACAGCCACAGCGTCACGCAGGGCCTGAAGGTCGTATTCCCTTACATCACGTCCGCCGACTTTAACGGAACCTTCCGTCACATCATAGAGACGCGGGATCAGCTGGATCAGGGATGTCTTTGCGGAACCGGTTCCGCCGATGATGCCGAGGGTGGATCCGGAC
>CAVFLH010000025.1:6136-18364 GCA_963622995.1 uncultured Eubacteriales bacterium
ATGTCAGTCAGGGCAAATTTCTTGTTCTTTCCGGAATAGCGGAAGGAGACATGGTCGAACTCGATGCTGCCGTCCTTTACGTCCTTTGCGCCGTTTTCCGGGGATCTTAAAACGCTCTCATGTGTCAGAACTTCTGCGATACGGTCACCGGATTCCTGGGCCATGCTGCACATAACGAATACCATGGACAGCATCATCATGGAAGAGAGGATCTGGACACCATAGCTGATCAGAGAGGAAAGTTCACCGGTGGAGAGAGAGGTTCCATTGGAGCTGATGATGATCCTTGCGCCGAAGTAGCTCACTAAAAGCATCGACATGTAGATGCAGAAAGTCATGATCGGGTTATTTAACGCGAGGATCTTTTCTGCCATCGTGAAGTCTTTTCTAACTTCCTCAGCGGCGTTTCCAAATTTTTCCTTCTCATAGCCTTCGCGGACGAAGGATTTTACAACGCGGATTCCGCCGACGTTCTCCTGTACAGAGTTATTTAAGGCATCATATTTCGTGAAGATCCGCTTAAAGATCGGATGAACATAGAAGAAGATGCCGAGAAGAGCGATCGCCAGGACCGGGATCAGTGCCAGGAAGATGAAGGACATCCGGACATTGATGCTCATGCTCATGATAACGGAGAAAATCGCCATAAGCGGACCGCGGACCGCCATACGGATCAGCATCTGGTAGGCGTTCTGCACGTTTGTGACGTCCGTTGTCATTCTCGTTACGAGAGAGGAGGCGGAGAACTTGTCGATATCAGCGAAGGCGAAGTCCTGGGTCTTAAAGTAGAGATCTCTTCTGAGGTTCTTCGCGAGTCCGCATCCGGCTGTGGCGGCGGATCTCGCGGAGAGAACGCCGAAGATCAGGGACAGGGTCGCGAGGACCAGTAAGAGTACGCCGTATTTTAAGATCGGCGCCATGGAAGTTCCGGTCATGTCATCGATGAGTTTTGACATGATGAGAGGAATCGTGCATTCCAGAACAACTTCCATGGCAACGAATAACGGTGTCTCGATGGACACGCGCTTGTATTCGCGTACGCTTTTTAAAAGTGTTTTAACCATGAATTTTTACCTCATTTCCATATAAGATTTGTAATTCTGACCTAGGACATGTTCCGGATCATCTGGTTGATGACGCGGAAAAATGTTTCGAGGTCCTCATAGGAGATCCCGGCGGTCAGAGTACTTTCTGTTTCTTCCAGGCTCTCACGGATGAGATCCTGGTACTGGAGAGCTTTTGGTGTCGCAACGATCCGCTTTAAACGGGCGTCGTAGGGAACGGCTTCCCGGCGGATCAGGCCATTCTTTTCCATATCTTTTAAGATTTTTGTGGCGGTCGGTGGGCGGAGACTGTATTCTTCCTCAACGTCCTTCTGGAACACATCACACTCGGCGCTGCGGACCAGAATAAAATGCAGGACCTTTCCCTGGGCAGGGCTTAAGGTATCGTGAAAAGAGAAAGAACTGAATTTCCTGCGGATCAGATTGGAGAGCATGCCAACGCTGCGCCCAACGGTATCTTTCATAGATCAATTTCCCCCTTATAGATTGGAAGCTGTGTCGTAACTATGCAGGTACTGAATAGTTACGCTGAGTCTAAATTGTCTGCCTGGATACTTAGCAAACTAATTTATTAGCTTGCTAAGTATCATAAGGCATTTGTGGGGAGAAGTCAATGGGAAAATTGTGAAGAATTTGTGAGCAATGATGGGATAGGAGAAAATTTGGACGGAGAGTGGGGGATGGATGGAGGTGACATACGTGAGGCGGTGGAAAAGAGGATGAATGTGAATAATGAAATGTATGAATTGTACCTGAAATTTGTGCATGTATACAAAATTACTTTTAGGTGCAAAAAAGTACTTACGAAGCACTGGAAAATATTGTATACTGCGTTCACATAGAGATTGAGAACGCAGTGAGATGCACACGAAAAGAGCAGTGGAGTCGCAACGAGTTTTTGTTGGCTTCGCTGCTTTTTTGCGTCATGTGTGAGGAAGAAACTGCCAGCGGCATGTCCTACTGCTCACAGCGTTTTCGCAAAGAATTTTAGAATGAAAAAGGAGAAAATGTATGCCAAGAAATAAGAGAGAAAGTCTGATCTACACAGTATTAATGTGCTTTACCATGGTGCTCTGGATGAGCATCTACAACGTAACACTTCACATGGGAGCGTTAAACCTCACAACGATCCGCGAGGCCTGGGTCGGCTTCCCGATCGCTTACGTGTTCGCGATGTGCATGGACTGGTTCGTGGTTTCCGGACCGGCAAAAGGATTCGCGTTCCGCTTCCTCGTAAAGCCGGAGAGCCCGGTTCTCCACAAGGTGATCGCCGTTTCCTGCTCCATGGTAGTCCCGATGGTGATCATCATGTCCCTGTATGGTGCTCTCGAGGGCTGCGTAAAGAGCGGAGATTTCAGCCTCCTGCCGATCATCTGGCTCACAAACATCCCGAAAAACTTCGTGATGGCCCTCCCGTTCCAGCTCATCGTCGCAGGCCCACTTGTCCGCAAGGTGTTCCGCGGGGCGTTTCCGGAAGGAACTGTGTTAGCGTAAATATATGAAAAGAGCCGCCTGCGCTTTCTCTGCGATAGGATCTACCTATGGGAGAGAAAACGCGGGCGGCTTTTTTCTATATTCACTGTAGATTTCTACTACTCTTAATGAACTGAATAACGCAAAAAAAGCACTGAATAACGCCAACAAAGCGCCGGATAGTGCCAATGAAGTGCCGAATAGCGCCAACAAAGTGCCGGATACTGGGCAGAATTAACAGATTACGCTTTGCTGCGTTCAGTCAGGAATGACACAAAACGAAAATGCCTATCCAGAATATTTCCGATAATGCCGATAACCTTACCCATTGTAAACGCGGCGAGGATCGTTCCGATTCCAAGACCTTTGATATGACCGAGGAAGAAGCATGTCAGTCCGGCGGTCACGGCGAGGCAGGTTACGTCGAAGGTGATCTTGACCTTTGAGTAAGCGACGTTGAGGATCTGGGATATCTCTCTCGGGAACAGGTCTGTCGGGATGATCGGGAGTCCGCAGCGGTTGGAGAGAGCGATTCCGAGACAGAGAACCAGGTAGCTCACGATAAAGTAGATGATCTGGTAGCCGAGTCCCATCGGGAGTCCTGCGAGGGCTGCCTTGTATACATCTAACATCTTACTGAAGGCGAAGCCTACAACGAAGCTGAAAAGGTATGTAGGAACGAACTTTTTCCGCAGGATCATGAGGACAGCTACAAGTGCTCCCTGGAAGATATATGTCCAGGTGCCGAGAGTCATCTGCGGGAATGATTCAGAAAAAGCGTAGGGAACGCTGGAGATCGCCGAAATTCCGGCACCGGAGTCCAGCATTAAGACAACGCCGAAGCTGTTGATCAAAATTACAATAAGAAGTGCGAGTTCACCGCGCCAGACAGGGCGGTTGTCAGTTTGTTGATTAGTATTCATGTTACATCTCCTGTTAATATTGTTATGTAAAAACGAACGTTTACCATTGTAGCGCGGTAAAGGGAGATGTGCAAGAGGGGAATTTTATATGTGTACATGTTTTCGGAAAGTGCGCGCCGATGAGTCTCCAGGCTCGGACGCTTCGGGGATTTCGGGAGGGTTCCTCTAAGCTTGCAGAAAAATGCTAAGGGCGGAGAACAGGGGACACAACTCGCCTGCGGCTCAAACAAGTGTCCCCTGCCCTCCAACGCATTTTCCTGCGAGCCAAGAGGAAGCCAGCTCCCGGAATCCAGGCGCGGCCGTGCCTGGAGACTCATCGACGCTGGGAATTGGCGGGAGGAAGAAATTTTGTTTTAGAGCTCGGTTGTATTGGCTGAAGATTCACAGACTTGGAAATGGAAAGCTATTCGGTGTAGGAATACGGTTTTACCGGTGGCTGGTCGGCTGTATGTTCTCCAATAATCTTCTCCATCCAGATCATATCGTACCAGCGGTTAAACTTATAACCGCAGTTCTCAAAAGTTCCGCAAAGCCGGAATCCAAGATGCTCATGGAACTGGGCGCTGTTCTTATTTAAATATTCGTCCTCAACCTTCGGATACCCGATGCAGGCATAAAGATTCAGAATTCCCATATTTTTAAGCCGTTCAGCCAGTGCCTCATAAATTTTTCTGCCAAGTCCACATTTCTTTGCATTGTGATCGAGATAGATCGTGAGCTCACTGGCCCAGTCATAGGCAGCACGTCCGACAAAGGCATGAGCGTAAGCGTATCCTTCGATTTTTCCGTCACGTTCGATAACAAGATAAGGGTATTTTTTCATGATATCTTTCATGCGGTTCTCGAATTCTTCAAGGGAAGGAACATCGTATTCGAAGGTAATAACAGTGTTTTCTACATAGTAGGTGTAGATCTCAAGGATCCTCGGTGCATCAGATAATTTTGCGTCTCTTACTGTGATAATGGATTCCATGGTGGGGTACCTCCTTTTGGCAGATGTATAAATTGGAATCATTGTACCACCAAAGGAGAGCGGGGGCAAGATTTTCCCGCAGATGGTATGCATCTTCATGAGAGCGCTGAACAATACCGAGAATCGTCGGGAGTAGGACAATGCGCGCTCACGGACACAGAGAAGATTGACAAGGGGAGATTTTGAGAGGTACAATAGCGTCAGTTTGTAATAGAAGGAGTACGTGATGGATTTTACAAGTTTATTCAACATGCAGGGCATGATGTTCTGTATCCTGGCGTTGGGATGGTATCTCAGGAAGAGTGGGATGATCGATAAGGGCGGGAAGGCGCTGCTCAGCAGTCTCGTGATGAATGTGACGCTCCCCGCGAGTATCGTGAAGTCGTTCCAGATGGAGTTCAGCATGGATATTTTAAAGCTGACGCTGGAAGTGATCGTGATCTCGTTCCTGATCCAGATCTTTTCAAATCTCCTGAGCCGGGTGCTGTATCCGGGATGGAGTGAGGAGAGTAAGAAGGTCCTGCAGTACGCAACCATCGTCTCGAATGCGGGTATTCTTGGAAATGCCATTGCGGAGGGAATTTTCGGAGATCTGGGAATCATGTATGCGGCGGTCTACACGATCCCGACGAGAATTTTCATGTGGTCGGTGGGACTCACCTATTTTACGGAGGCGCCGACCAAGAAAGAGCTTTTAAAGAAGGTCGTGACACACCCGTGCATCATCGGAATTTTCACCGGCATGGTGCTTCTGGTATCCCAGTTCCAGCTTCCGGGCTTTGTAAACCAGACAGTCCGGACAGTCGCCGGAGCGAATACGTTCTGCGCGATGCTTCTCATCGGGTGTACTCTGGCGGAGATCCCGTTTAAAGAGGTGTTCACGAAGGAAGTTTATTACTATACATTTATCAGGCTGTTCCTGATCCCAGTCATCGTTCTTGCGGGCTGCCGTCTGTTCAGAATCGACCAGCTGATTACATCGGTGTGCGTGATCCTGTCCGCGATGCCGGCAGCGAGCACCAGCGTCGTTCTTGCCGTTAAATATGGAAAAGACGACCGCCTCGCAACGAAGATCGTTGTCTTTTCGACGGTCGTCTCACTGATCACTCTTCCGATCTGGTGTTATGTTCTTACTGTATAATGTAGGAATTTTCTGAACTGAAAATTCCGTATAGTACAGTGGCGGTTGCGGATTTTACCGATTTGGAATGCGAAGCATCGGCAAAATCGGTTACAGTTCGTGCGAAGCATGGACTGTAACGTTTCTTTCTCCAGTAGGACCGGAGAGATAATACCAGAGATTCATTCGGATAAATTCGTACATACTTGGCCGGAATTCCCGTTTTTTATATGGGATTCCGGCTATTTTTAATGCCTCCTGCATTACCGGGTTCGAGTGGCAGCTTCCGCAGAGTCCGGACGCGTGGTACAGGACGGAGAGGAAGGTCTCGCTGGCGTCATGGGCGGAGAGCCCGAGGCGGTCTTCCATGAGTCGGCAGAAGGCGTCCCTGTCAGCATGATAGCTTTTCTTAAAGCAGGCCAGACGGCATGCGGTGACATGGACCTCGATGATCGTGCAGAGGATGTCGCTGTAGCGGAGATAATCCCGGTGATCGTTTAAAACATCCGCCCAGGCAGCCGCAAATTCATCCGGGGTGAAGGTTTTTTCTTCCGGGAACGCGGCGATGAGGTCATCGAAATAGGCATGCATCTTGTCGGAACAGATCTCGAGGTAGATCTCTTCCTTTGTAGTTACATATTTATAGAGGTTCGCGCGGGTCCAGGACAGCTTCCCGGCAATGGTGGAGAGAGTGATCTCCTGGTATGGGACGGAGCAGAAGAGTTCGTCCGCCGCGGCCTTGATCTCGGCCATCCGGGCCTGTTTCTGTTCTTCACTTCTTGCGCGTACAAAGTCTGTCATGGAATCACCTCCTGAGTGTTGATGAGAGTATGCGTATGAAACCATTGATCGATAGAATGGAGCCATATTGCATGAATCTGAGCGGTTAGTTTAAACTGACCGAGCATATTATGGTATCATTATTATAATTGATTTCCATCCACTTGACAAGGGAATGGACGTATGCTAACATCAAAATAAGTTACAAAATGTTACTTAGCACAAAAAGCAGATGTGGTTTATCGGTAAAAATCTGCTTTTAGATAGGGTTCACTGCAACTAGAAAACACAGTTGTAAGGACAGGAATCAGCTGTGTCAAATCTATTAAAAAAGGAGAACAGTATGGATAAGATCAAGAAAAATTTTGGTTTCGGATGCATGCGTTTCCCGATGATCGGGGAAGAAATCGATGAAAAGCAGGTCTGTCAGATGGTGGATTATTTCCTGGAGCAGGGCTTCAACTATTTTGATACGGCCCACGGCTATATCGGCCAGAGAAGTGAGCTCGCGGTTAAGAACTGCCTGACAAGCCGCTATCCGAGAGAGAGCTATATCCTCACAAATAAGCTGACAGCCGCTTATTTTGAGGAGGAAGAGGATATCCGCCCATTTTTCGAGTCCCAGCTTGAGCGCTGCGGTGTGGACTACTTTGATTTCTATCTGATGCATGCCCAGGGAATGGGAAACTACCCGAAATTTAAGGCATGTCATGCGTACGAGACTGCGTTGAAGTTTAAGGAAGAGGGCAAGATCCGCCACTTTGGTATTTCCTTCCATGACCGTGCGGAGGTCCTTGAGCAGATCTTAACGGAGTATCCGCAGGTGGAAGTGGTCCAGATCCAGTTCAACTATGCGGATTTCGATGATCCGGCGGTCCAGGCTGGAAAGTGTTATGAGGTCTGCAGAAAGCATGGCAAGCCGGTGATCGTTATGGAGCCGGTCCGCGGCGGCAGTCTCGCAAACCTTCCGGATGACGCGAAGGCAGTGTTCGATGAGCTTCACGGCGGCAGCCCGGCGACATACGCGATCCGCTATGCGGCAGGTTTCCCGGGTATCATGATGGTTCTCTCCGGCATGAGCAGCCTGGAGCAGATGAAGGAGAATTTAAGCTTCATGAAGGACTTCAAGCCGCTTGACGAGAAGGAGATGCAGGCGGTTGAGAAGGTGCGCGAGATCTTCCGCGGAAAAAACCTGATTCCGTGTACAGGATGCCGCTACTGTGTGGACGGCTGCCCGAAGAAGATCTCGATTCCGGATCTGTTTGCGTGCATGAACGCGAAGAAGATGTATCAGAACTGGAATTCTGATTATTATTATGGTATCCACACGCAGAATAATGGAAAGGCGTCTGAGTGTATCAAGTGCGGAAAGTGCGAGAAGGTATGCCCGCAGCATCTTGAGATCAGAAAGCTGTTATGTGACGTGGCTGAGGCGTTTGAGAAGAAAGAGGCGTAAGGAGAATATGATCTCATGGGATTTCGTGAACTGGAAGAGAATCTGATCGATATGGTGAAGGAGCAGCAGGCGAAGCTTGGGTTCCGGCCGGAGGTGATACGGCTTTATTATCCGGTGTCTACGCTGAACCACTTTTTCGGGAGCGAGGATACGGCGGAGGAGATGTTGGCGCGTCTGAGTGAACTTGGGGCGCATGTGAAGGAGACGCTGGGAGAGGTCCGTGTGACGGCGAAGGGAGACAGGTTCTGCTTTTTGATTCCGGAGTCTGGGAGTGTTTTTGTGCATGAGCAGATGAAGGGGCATGAGTTTATCCAGGATCTGGTGGATATCGTTGGGCGGCATGGATGCAGTCTGGATGAGATCAGGGGATTGTTCCTGCGGTGGTCGAAAGAGGCTGTATTTGAGAAGATCGAGGGCGGCGATTTCGACTGGGCGTTCCATTTTGCGGATGGGGTGCCGGATCGGTACTATTACTGTTTTAAGGATGAGGGATGCCATCTGATCTACCATCGGTTTTTGCCGGAGGATTATGCGGAGTTCTAGAAATATAAAAATCGGGTATGGAGATAGAAATATCTCGTACCCGATTTTTTTGCGATAAAGTTTACAGGTCAAGCTCCGCAGCAATATTCTTGAGAGTTTCAGCAGATTCCCGGAGTTTTTCGGCTTCTTCCGCGCTCAGCGAGATCGGGACATGGGTCTCAATACCGTTGAGGCCTACGATGGCGGGCATGCTGAGGGAGATGTCGCTGATTCCGTATTCTCCGTGCATCATGGAGGAGATGGGGAGGATGGAGCGTTCGTTGCGGGTGATGCATTCGCAGATGCGTTTGACGCTCATGGCGATGCCGTAGTAGGTGGCCTGTTTTTTGGAGATGATATCGTAGGCGCTGTTTTTTACTTCTTCGGCGATGCGGTCCATGGCGGCATCATGATTGAAGTGTCCGCGCATTTCGCAGAAGGTGTTTAACGGGATTCCGGACACGTTGGTGCTGCTCCAGGCGGCGATCTCGCTGTCACCGTGTTCGCCGATGATGAAGGAGTGGACGCTGCGGCTGTCGACGCCTAAGTGTTCGCTGAGGGCGTATTTTAAGCGGGCGGTGTCGAGAACAGTGCCGGAGCCGATGACGCGGTTTTCCGGGAAGCCGGAGAGTTTCAGGGCGGTGTAGGTCAGGATGTCTACCGGGTTGGAGACGATGAGGAGAATGCCCTGAAAGTTTCTTTTGGCGATCTCGGGGATGATGCTTTTGTAGATGGCTACGTTTTTGTGGACGAGTTCCAGTCTTGTCTCGCCGGGTTTCTGGTTGGCGCCGGCGGTGATGATTATGATGGCGGAGTCGGCGATGTCGTCATAATTGCCGGCGTAGATCTTCATCTGGCAGGCGAAGGGGATTCCGTGGGCGATATCCATGGCTTCGCCGGAGGCTTTATCTTCGTTGGCGTCTAAGAGGACGAGTTCGGAGAAGAGGCGGCTCTGCATGAGGGTGAAGGCGGTGGCGGAGCCTACGAAGCCGCAGCCGATGATGGATGCTTTTCTTGGGTTGATGGTCTGGGTCATGTGGGGTACCTCCTGTATTTTCTTTAAGATTGTGTTGGTTGGTTTTGTTTTATGTGTTTAGTATAGTATAACCGGGATGGAAGGTATGTTGTGGTTACAACGGAAATGGTAGAAATTGTTAAAAATATATCAGGAAGAGGGAGGTTGATCAACTTGGCGGAAGGGACGCACCGGACAGGCTTCGGACGCGGGTGCAATGGATTTTCGGGGCGGTTCCTCTAGGCCCCCGGAAGAATGCTAAGGACGGAGAAAAGATGACACAACTCGCTTGTGCTCAGACAAGTGTCATCTTTCCTCCAACGCATTCTCCCGCGAGCCAAGAGGAAGCCATGCCCCGGAAATCAGTCACCCGGATCCGAAGCCTGTCCGGCGCTGGCGGTTGGAAGGAGTGAGGAAGAGAAAAAAGATGAGTGGAAGGTAAGAAGGGGAAAAATAGAGCAGAGTTGGAGGATGGAAGGAGCTGGAGTACTGAAAAAGGCAGAGGGCTGACGCTTGGGCGTCAGCTGCTCTGCCTTTTGCAAAGGATATTGGTTATAAGGTTATTCGTTGTAGGATCCGGTTGTGATCGTATATTCTCCGTTGCCCTGTACAAATACGGTGCCGTCTGTGCCGACGATGGTTACGCTCTTGCCGTCGGCGCCTGTGATGGAGCCTTTGCAGGTGAGGGAGGAGACGGTGCTGTTTCCGGTTACGGTCCAGGCGGAGAGGGCGTCGATGGTGACGTCACAGGTTCCGTTGCCGCCGTCACCGGCATTTGTCTCGTCCTGGAGGATGGCTCCGGTGAGGATGGAGCCGTTTGTGAGGTTTAAGTCAAGGTTGCTGATGCTGTCCCAGAGGATATCTCCGCTCATTTCCTGAGAGTCTCCGGTGAAGGTGCAGTCAGCGCCGTTTTTGCCGGTCTGACCCCAGCCGCGTTTGTTGGCGTTGCCGGTGCATTTTAAGAAGAAGTCGTTGGACGGGGAGTAGGTGATGTCCACGTCTTTCAGGTAGAAGGAGCTCTCTGTGTTCGTCGTGTAGAAGAGACCGCCGTTTAAGGAGGTCAGGCTGCCGCCGTCCATGGAGAATTTGCTCTCGCCGACTTCGGAGTCACCGGACATGCTCTGGTAGAGGATCACGGTCCAGTCACAGTCGTTCTGCTCGTTTTCCGGGATGTTTCCGGATAGAGTGCAGTTTTTGAGGGACAGGGAGTTTAAGCCTTCGATGCAGACTGCCTCGGAATTCTCCGCGGAGAGTGCGGCGTCACTGATGGAGATATCAGCGGTGCAGTAGACTGCCGGGGAGCCGGTTCCTTTGGAGGTGTAGGTTCCGCCGTTTACGGTCATGGTTCCGCCGCCGCGGTCGCTTCGGATCGCCGCGGAGGACTCACCGTTTGTCTCAACGGTGAGGTTGGATGCGGTGAGTGTGCCGCCGCCTGCTACATGGATTCCGCCGGAAGTATCCTGCTTCGTGGTGATCGTGGTGTCGGATACGGTGACATTGCCGTCGCCGTAGCTGAAGACGCCTGCGCCGCCTTTTGCGTCGGTGGTGATCGTGCCGCCGGTGAGTGTCAGGGTTCCGTCTGTGGCGAGGGCTGCAGCGCCGGTTCCATAGAAGCTGGAGCTGTCGCCGCCGGTGCTGTCGGCGGAACTGCGGTCGATGGTGAAGTTCTTTAAGGTTACATTTGCGCCGTCTGTGACGAGAACCGCGCTCTCATCGGTGCCTGTGGAGGTGTAGGTCTTGCCGTCCTCCTCGGTGTCAGTGGAGTAGCTGGAGACTGCGTCGTAGGATGTCGGCGCGGCGCTCTGTCCGCCTGGACCTCCCGGGCCGCCAGGGCCGCCGCCTTCTCCGTCAGGAGGTGCCTGTTTTCCGTCCCTGTTTCCCGGAGCGCCGTCCGGCGGGTTTCCTGGTTTGTCAGAGTTTTCGCCTGGGGCACCGTCCGGTTTGTCAGCCGGTGCGGAGTC
This sequence comes from uncultured Eubacteriales bacterium, assembly GCA_963622995.1. Classification (GTDB taxonomy): domain Bacteria; phylum Bacillota; class Clostridia; order Lachnospirales; family Lachnospiraceae; genus Pilosibacter. Next base: position 17,424 of record CAVFLH010000025.1, read on the forward strand.
GGAGGTCTCGGTCACCTGTGCGGTGGTATCGGTGGTGTCAGCTGCTTTTTGTCCGCATCCGCCGACCATAAGTGTACCTGCAAGAAGCATGCAGAATAATGCCTGTTTTTTCATAAGATCAGATCCTTTCTGTTTTCTGCCTGTGGGCTGTCGTTTTCCTTCTGGTACGCGGCTGTGGACCAGCTGCCATGCGTTCGGAAGAAGCTGCCTGCGGCAGGTTCTGTAGGTGGGCGGAACGGCAAAGGATTTAAGTGTTCCGCCCTGTGAAACCTTGTTATGTGATGAAGTATACGAGCAAAGTTTGATGAAATTGTGAAATACACAAATTGTTCATAAAAGTGCGCAAATTTGGGCGGAAGTTTATTTTGACAACTCCCAGAATGCCACCGCACTTGCCGCCGCCACATTCAGGGAATCCACTCCATGTGTCATCGGGATCATGACCGTGTAATCACATCCGTCGATGGTTGCGGAGGCGAGACCGTCGCCTTCTGTTCCTAAGATCACGGCCAGTTTTTCCTCGGCGAGAAGCTTCGGAGCGTTGATGGAAACGGAATCTTCTTTTAATGCCATGGCGGCTGTTTTAAATCCCAGAGATCTCAGTGTGTCAAGTCCGCCGCAGGAGAGATCCGCGTCCTTCGGGAAATATGTCCACGGGATCTGGAACACGGTTCCCATGCTGACCCTGGCGGCTCTCCGGTAGAGCGGGTCGCTGCAGCCGGAGGTCAGGAGCACTGCGTCCATTCCGAGGGCAGCGGCGGAGCGGAAGATCGCCCCGATATTTGTCGGGTTCATGACATTCTCAAGGACAGCGATCCGCCGCTTTCCCTCACAGATCTCCGCCACGGACGGCATGCTTTTCCGCTTCATGGCGCAGAGCAGTCCGCGGGTCAGGGCAAAGCCTGTGAGGTTTGTCAGGAGGTCGAATTCCGCGGTGTACA
>CAVFLH010000025.1:18374-22331 GCA_963622995.1 uncultured Eubacteriales bacterium
GTGTACACGGGAAGCTCCGGGTAAGCAAAAAAGAGTTTCGGGATCAGGGCATCCGCCTGTTTTTCCTCGATGAGGACGGCCAGCGGCTCATATCCGGCGTTTAAGGCGCGTTCGATCACATTTGGGCTCTCCGCGATGAAGACACCCGGTTTCGGTTCATTGATATGGTAAAGCTGGGACTCGGAATATTTCGAAAAGAGGTCGAGTTCCGGCGCGTTGAGATCGGTAATTTTTTTGATCTGCGGCATAAGAGAATTCTCCTTTTGTTTAAGTGGCTGTTGGACAGTCATTGTCTATTTTACAATAGATGAAACGATAATTCAATTGTGAAAAGGGAGATGGAATGCGAAGCGGCAGCAGAAGATAAATCTGCGGAACAGCAGAGCAGACATACAACATATTGACATAGTAGGAAAATAGGAATATAATATTCACACAAATTTGGTTGAACTTCGGACATTAAAACCCGGCAGCTCCCCACATGTATATGAATGAAAAATAAGAGCATGGAGCAACTATTCAGCAGGTCTGCGCACTTGCAGGCCAAATACCATCGGCATAGTCTGCCGATTTGAAATGAATTTTTTGCGTGTAACTGTGAAAGGACTGAACAGTTACACCACAGAAAGGATATCACATGGATCAGCTTCACAAAAAATATGAAACATTGAAACAGTATCTGGAATCCCTCGGAAGTGTCGCGGTTGCGTTCTCCAGCGGCGTGGATTCTACATTCCTGCTGAAAACAGCGAAGGACGTTCTCGGGGACAAGGTTCTTGCCGTGACAGCGGCGTCCTGCTCTTTCCCGGAGCGCGAGCTGAACGAGGCGAAGGAATTCTGTGAGAAGAATGGGATCCGTCACATCGTCTGTCACTCGGAGGAACTGGATATCGAGGGCTTTCGCCAGAATCCGAAGAACCGTTGTTACCTCTGCAAGCACGAGCTGTTCGAGAAGATCCAGAAGATCGCGGACGAAAACGGACTTGCCGCGGTGGCAGAAGGTTCCAATATGGATGACAACGGTGACTACCGTCCGGGATTGATCGCGGTAAAGGAGCTGGGCGTGAAGAGCCCGCTGCGCTATGCAAAGCTTTCAAAGGCGGAGATCCGTGAGCTCTCAAAGGAACTCGGTCTTCCGACCTGGGATAAGCAGTCCTTTGCCTGCCTGTCATCGAGATTTGTGTACGGGGAGACCATCAACGAGGAGAAGTTAGGCATGGTGGATAAGGCAGAGCAGCTTCTTCTGGACATGGGATTCCACCAGATCCGTGTGCGGATCCATGATAAGCTGGCGCGGATCGAGATCATGCCGGAGGAGTTCCCGAAACTGATGGAGAAGGAGAACCGGACGAAGATCTACGCGTATCTGAAAGTCCTTGGATTTACATATGTGACCCTGGATCTCGGCGGATACAGAACGGGAAGCATGAATGAGACGTTAGAAGAGACTGAAAAGGCAGCAGATAAATAAAAGATGCAGATCATGATATGAGGACAGTTCCAGGCGGAGTTGCCCTCATATTTTTGTGTTGCCGTATAGCAAGTCGAAGGCGGGACCTGTATGTGACCTTGACGCCTGCCGCAGCAGCCTGAAAAGACCGAAAAAACTGCCCTTATAGATCATGGTCATACACTTGACATCCCCACCCATACATGATACGATTATTTTAGTTACAACGTGTCACTTAAATAACAAAAGTCCGTACAAAACGGACATCACCTGACCGAAACATGCGGAAAGCGCATGGTCTGATACTGTGGGAGGAATTTATATGGAATCAGTCCGGAAAAAGGACGGAAACCTGACGGAAGGCCCGATCGGGCGGGGCTTTTTACGTTCATGGTCCCGATCTTTTTAGGGCAGCTTTTGCAGCAGCTCTACAATATGGCGGATGCCTGGGTCGTTCTTCTCCTCGGTTGTGAACATGATCCTGGATATGATCTTTGTGGCGGGATTTAAGTGGAGTGCCGCGGGCGCTGTGGTTGCCACGGTGATCGCCCAGGGACTTCAGAACTCCGTGATCAGTGTCGGAAACCTTGTGGTCCAGTCGAATATCAACACGTTCGGAGCGTTTGCAATCTCCGGACAGGGTGCTTTCGCGAAGCTTGAGGGAATCGCGTTCCTCCCGATCATGAGCATGTCCATGGCGCTCACAACCTTCGTGAGCCAGAACCTGGGTGCCGGAAAGGCAGACCGCGCGAAGAAAGGTTCCGTGATGGGTGTGGCGTTTGGAATGGCCATGGCGGAGCTCGTGGGAATCTGCATCTTTATCTGGATCCCGATCCTGCTCCGGATGGATTGGGAGGCGCAGGTTACAAAAAGCTGAGCTTTATCTATGCATAGGCAATAAAAAAACCTGACAGATCAAACGTCTGTCAGGTTTTTCTTTAAAAGAATGTTTTTATCAGTTCTCTTTCCCGCGCTCATTGATCACAAGTGCCATGATCTCCAATGGCTCGTCGAAAGGATTCTTGATCGCGTGACTCTGGCCGACCTCGATGACACAGACGTCACCCGGGTGGATCTCGGTCTCGGTGTGGTCGTTATCCTCGAAGATTCCTTTTCCTTTGAGAACGTAGTACGGCTCCGTGTTTTCCACATGCTGGTGGAAGCCGATGCTGGCGTGAGCCGGGATGATAACGTGGGCGTACATGGATGCGTGTCCCATGAGTTCGTCCTTGCTTAAAATATGACGGATCTTGATCGTTCCGTCGCCGCCGCGCAGGTTCGGAACAAATGCTGTTTCAGTGTTTCTGACCATCGTGTGAACCTCCATGAATAATTAATGAGTTTGAATTATTATACTGCATATTCGATAAAAGAACAACAGCTGTCGGCAGGAGAGTGCAGGCAGCTGTTTGTCAGCATCGTATATAAATGGGGGGGTAAAACGGTGCTGTAAACTGTATACAGGAGATTCTGAATTTAGCCGAGAGAGTGGAAGAAATCCACGGTTTTATTGACCTTCTTCATCAGATGGTCAAACATTTCCGGTGTCAGGGACTGGGCACCGTCGCAGAGGGCTTTTTCCGGGTTGTTGTGGACCTCGATCATGAGACCGTCGGCTCCGGCTGCGATGGCTGCCATGGCGAGGGGCTCCACCATGAAGCGGATGCCTGCCGCGTGGCTCGGGTCGATGATGACCGGGAGATGGGTCTTTTTCTTAAGCATCGGGACTGCGGAGATATCGAGGGTGTTTCTGTAGGAGGTCTCGAAGGTGCGGATACCGCGCTCACAGAGGATGACTTTCTCATTTCCGCCTGCCATGATGTACTCGGCGCTCATTAAGAGCTCGTCTAAGGTGTTTGCGAGACCGCGTTTTAAAAGGATCGGCTTGTCGATCTTTCCGAGGACTTTTAAGAGCTCGAAGTTCTGCATGTTTCTTGCGCCCACCTGGATGATGTCCACGTCATCGAAGAGCGGAAGATGCTCGGCGCTCATGATCTCTGTGACCACCGGGAGACCGGTGGCTTTTTTTGCCTCTAAGAGAAGGTCAAGACCCTGCTCATGGAGTCCCTGGAACGCGTACGGGGAAGTTCTCGGCTTGAATGCGCCGCCGCGGAGGAATGTGGCGCCGGAGCGTTTTACGTCCTCAGCGACCTCTGTGATTTGTTCCTTTGTCTCGATGGAGCAGGGACCTGCGATGACCTGGAAGTTGCCGCCGCCGATCTTTCTGCCGCAGACATCAATGACAGTGTCATCCGGGTGCATGGAGCGGTTTGCTTTCTTGTACGGCTCGCGGATCCGGCGGACATCCTCGACGACATCGTTGGCGCGCAGCCAGTCTTCATGGATCGTGCTGGTGTCACCGATGAGACCGATCAGGGAAGCTTCGGTTCCCTCGGAGAGGTGGAGCTTGAAGCCTTGGTTTACGAGGTCTGTCTTTAAGGTTTCTACTTTCTGTTTGTTGGCGTTTCTCTTTAAAATAATAATCATAATTTTATTCTCCTTTATAT
>CAVFLH010000026.1:0-13701 GCA_963622995.1 uncultured Eubacteriales bacterium
TGGATCGTTTGGGATTACTCTGCAGGAATATTTATGAGAACAACAAGATGACACAGCGGGAGCTGGCGGCGGCGATGGATATTTCCCTTGGGACCTGCAACCATCTCGTGAAGGAAGGTCTGGATCAGGAGCTTTTTTCTTTTGATCCAGCGGACGGATCTTATTCCTTATTAAAAAGCGGTGTGGATCTTTTAAGAAATTACCGGATGGACAGCGCCGTGATCCTCGCGGCGGGATTTGGGTCCAGGTTTGTGCCGCTGACCTTTGAGACGCCGAAGGGACTTCTTGAGGTCTACGGCGAGCGGATGATCGAGCGACAGATCAAGCAGCTGCACGAGGCAGGTGTCACGGATATCACCATCGTTGTGGGTTATCTTAAGGAGAAGTTCGAGTACCTGATCGACAAGTTCGGCGTGAAGCTTCTCTACAACCCGGAATATCACAATAAGAATACTCTTACAACGCTCTACCGCGCCCGGGAGTGTTTTATTGGAAGAAACACTTATCTTCTCTCTTCCGACAACTGGATGCGCAACAATATGTACCATACCTATGAGTGCGGCGCGTGGTACTCTTCTGTATATATGAAGGGAGAGACTTCCGAGTGGTGCCTCGAGACGAGCAAAAAGGGGCTGCTCACCGGCGTGAAGGTCGGCGGCGAGGACTCCTGGGTCATGTACGGGCCGGTGTTCTTCTCGAAGGAATTTTCGGAACAGTTCTTCCCGATCCTCGAGGAGTATTATCATACCCCGGGAACGGAGCAGATGTACTGGGAGCAGGTTCTGGCGGACCTCTTAAACGGTGAGGTCGACAGCCATCTTCCTGGAAAGCACCATTTCCCGGTTCCGGAGATGTATATCAACAAGCAGCCGGACAACCAGGTTTACGAGTTTGAGAACCTTGAGGAGCTCCGTCTCTTTGACGAGCGCTACCAGAATCATTCCGACAATATCGCCATGGAGCTGATCTCCCAGGTGCTGCAGGTTCCGGAGTCCGAGATCACGGGCATCAAGTGCCTGAAGACGGGCATGACGAACAAGTCTTTCCTGTTCAAGGTCCATGACAAGTCCTATATCTGCCGGATCCCCGGTCCGGGAACCGAGCTTCTGATCAACAGAAAGCAGGAAAAGGCTGTCTACGACGCGGTAAAGGAATATGGGATCACCGAGCATGTTTTATATATGAACGGGGAAACCGGCTACAAGATCTCCGAGTATTATAAGGGGGCGCACAACAGCGACCCGCGCAACTGGGATGATGTGGCGCGGTGCATGGCACTTGTGGAAAAGCTTCATGATTCGAAGCTCCATGTGGACCATTCTTTTGATATCCGGGAGCGGATCGGGTTCTATGAGGCGCTGTGCCGCGGGTATGAGAAGAAGCTTTTTGAGGATTATTCGGAAGTGAAGTCCCATATGGTCACGCTGCTTGACCGTCTCGACCGTCTGAACCGGCCGAAGGTCCTGTCCCATATCGACAGTGTGTGCGATAATTTCCTGTTCCTGCCTGACGGGGATCTCCGCCTCATCGACTGGGAGTACTCCGGCATGTGCGATCCGCTGATCGATGTGAGCATGTGCGCGATCTATTCTTATTATAACGATTTTGAGGTCGAGAAACTGATCAATATCTACCTGCACCGGGAGCCGACATCCGAGGAGCGGTTTGTGTACTACGCTTATATTGCGCTCGGCGGGTTCTTGTGGTGTCTGTGGGCGGTTTATAAGAGCAGTGTCGGCGAGGAGTTCGGCGATTACACGATCGTGATGTACCGGTATGCGAAGCGGTTTTATAAGAAGATCATTACCTCGCCGGAATTTCTTGGAATCGGAGACGGCGGGACGCTGAGATAACTGCACTGGTGGGCAGCGGCTTTCCCGGTGCGGCAGTCAGAAGAACGCAGGTCAGGGAACTGGTCCGGAAAAGCCGAATAATCGCCACATTTTAAAGCGAATTTTTGCAAGACGTATGTGTGTTTTTATGCTATACTGAAAATACGCAGATAACGTCCATATGGTCCCGGGATGGAACTGCGATACGAGTGCAGTTATCCCGGGATCTTTATTTTCATGATAAGAATTTTAATGTACAACTTTTAAAGGGGGATTTCCATGAGACAAAAGAAACGGGCGGCGGCGGTTCTTTTAAGTGCCGTCATGGCTTTTTCCGCGGTGAGTCCGGCGGTTCCGGCGTGGGCGGCTTCCTGGCAGAAGAACGCGTCCGGCTCCTATATTGGAAGTGATGGTTCCGTGCTTACCGGAATCCTGTCCCGGGGCATCGATGTTTCCCAGTGGCAGCAAAACATCAACTGGTCCGCGGTCGCCGCTGATGATATCCAGTTTGCGATGATCGGAACGCGGTACAACAATGCGGTGGATCCGTATTTTGAGACGAATGTTCGCGGGGCATCTGAGGCGGGGCTCCGGGTCGGCGTTTACCTTTATTCCTACGCGACAACTACCGCGATGGCAGAATCCGACGCGGATTTTGTCCTGAACCTTATCAAGGACTATCCGATCTCCTATCCAGTGGTTCTCGATGTGGAGGCGCAGGAGATGAACAGTCTGACTCCGGCGCAGGTCTCCGATATTATCAACGCGTTCTGTAAGAAGGTAGAGACGGCCGGATATTATCCGATGGTCTACACGAACGATTACTGGATCAGCAATAAGATCGACATGACGAAGGTCCACTATGATGTGTGGGTTGCCCGCTATGATTCGAAGCCGACCTATCAGGGCGCGGCGATGTGGCAGGCGTCGAACCAGGGTACAGTAAACGGTATCAGCGGAAATGTGGATATCAACTTTACCTTTAAGGACTTAAGCAGCAAGCTTCCGGCGAACCGGTGGCGGCTGATCGGGGATAAATGGTATTATTATAAGAATTATGCGAAGCAGACGGGCTGGATCAACGACGGGCAGAGCTGGTATTATCTGAACGCGGACGGAACCCAGTTTAAGGGATGGCTGCTTCTCGACAACCAGTACTACTATCTTCTCCCGACTACCGGACAGATGAAGACCGGGTGGCTGAAGGCGGAGGACGCCTGGTATTACCTGAAGTCCGACGGAACGATGGCGAAGGACTGGATCCAGGTCGACGGGAAGTATTATTATTTGCTCAACGGCGCAATGGTAACGGGCTGGCTGCGGATCGATACGGATTATTATTACATGCGCGGCGACGGCTCCATGGTTACCGGATGGCGGAAGATGGACGGGAAGTATTACTACTTTAACAGCGACGGAAAGCTTGTCCGCGGATGGGCGGATATCGCTGGAAAGCGGTATTTTCTCCAGCAGGACGGAACAATGCTGACGGGATGGCAGACGATCGACGGACTGCTGTACTACTTTGATGCCAGCGGCGCGATGGCTGCAGGCTGGACGAAGCTTGACGGTTACTGGTATTACTTCAATAATGAAGGAAAGCTGATGACCGGGTGGATGCAGCTTGATGGAAAGTTCTACTATCTCCACACTGATGGGCGGATGGTTATTGGTTGGCAGAGTGACGGAACGAATAAGTATTATATGGACACCGTGTCCGGCGTGATGGCGGTGGGCTGGAAGCAGATCGATAAGAGCTGGTATTACTTCAACCAGTCCGGACATATGATCACGGGATGGCTGAATGACGGTGGAAAGTATTATTATCTGAATCCGGCGGACGGCAGGATGATCGCGAACGGGTCATTTGTTGTGAATAATGTGAATTATACGTTTAACCAGAGTGGTGTGTGCCTGAGTGAGACGTCTGCAATCGACGGCGGTTCGGCGGGAAGTGTTTATACGCCGGGAACAGCCGGGACTGTGGCGAATGGGAATTATACGGGCACTCCGGCGATGGGGAATACGCAGAATGGGGTTAGTACGGGCAGTACTGGCAGCGGAAATGCGACAGCGGGATCCGCGCCGGGCAGCTCGACGACCACTACAACTACAACAGGTTCCACGACTACTGGATCTTCTCAGACAAATACAGGTATGTCGGCTGGAAATTACCAGACGGGCGGTCCGGGAGCTTCAAACAGTACATCTACTTCCACTTCCAACAGCGGAACAAGTACTTCCGGCAGTTACCAGACCAGCGGTCCGGGATACTCGAACAGCAGTAGTTCAAGTTTCGGAAGTTCCAACTCTGGTTCTTCTGCATCGACTACGGCGCCGAGCGGCAATGCGGCAGGCAGCAATAACAACTATTATACAGACACCGGCAGCGTGACCGGACCGGGAAGCGCTAATGCGAGCTATAACTATAGTTCCGGCTCTTCCAGTACGGCTACGCCGGGAAGTTCAAGTTCTTCTTCATCGAACCTGTCTGAGTATCAGACTGGTGGGCCGAAGTAAGGCCATAATATCACCTTTATACAAAACGGGCTGTGCACCAGTGTTTCATCTGGTGCACAGCCCGTTTTAATGAAATTTCAGTCAACAAACAACACGCCGCCCCGCAGGATCTTCTCCCACAGGGCGGTGCTTTTATTGTCATACTATGTATTTATTTAATCTCTCTTACACCTCAAAGATCATATCCCCATAACTCGGAATCGGCCAGTATTCCTTGTCTACGATCATTTCCAGCTGGTCTGCCGGATCACGCAGGGACTGCATAGCCGGGATGATCTCGTCGTAGCAGAAATGGGCGCGCTTTTCCATGCTCTCGATGTGCTGGTACTCTTCTACCAGGTCTTCGAGTTTCGCGCGGGCAACCTTCATGTCGGAGAGGAGGTCGGAAACTTCGATGAGGAGTTCTGTCTGAACGCTGTTGTCAGCTTCCGGGCATGCGGCCTTGACGGTGCTTAAGGACTGGGCGAGAACGGTCGTGTAGCGGACAACAGCCGGGATAAGCTGCTTGCCTGCGATGTTGATCATCGCCTTTGCCTCGATATTTACGGATTTCGCATAGGACTCGTACTCGATCTCCGCTCTTGCCTCAAGCTCTTCCTTCGTGTATACACCGAAGTCGCCGAACAGTTTGAACGCTTTGTCGGTAACGAGAGCCGGGATCGCGTCTACCATGCACTTTAAGTTCGGGAGTCCGCGGCGCTCTGCCTCTTCTACCCATGCCTCGCTGTAGCCGTTGCCATTGAAGATAATACGGCGGTGGTCAGAGAGAAGCTTCTTGATCATGTCATGGACAGCGAGATCGAAATCTTCTGCCTTTTCGAGCTCATCCGCCGCCTCTTTGAATGCCTCAGCGACGATGGTATTTAATACAACGTTTGCGGAGGAAACGGAGTCGGAGGAGCCGACCATACGGAACTCGAACTTGTTTCCTGTGAACGCGAACGGTGAGGTACGGTTTCTGTCGGTTGCGTCCTTATCGAAGTCCGGAAGTGTTGTAACGCCGGTCTTTAAGGTGCCGCCGGTCTTGGAGTGAGTCGCGGAACCTGTAGAAATCAACTGGTCGATCACGTCCTCAAGCTGCTCGCCGACGAAGATGGAGATGATCGCTGGCGGTGCCTCCTGTGCGCCGAGACGGTAGTCATTTCCCGGAACGGCTGCGGACTGACGGAGCAGGTCAGCGTGTACATCTACGGCTTTCATGATGCAGGCGAGAACAAGCAGGAACTGGATATTCTCATGCGGAGTTACGCCCGGATCCAGCATATTGATGCCGGTATCGGAAGTCAGGGACCAGTTGTTATGTTTACCGGAACCGTTGACGCCCTGGAACGGTTTCTCGTGGAGCAGGCATGCCATACCGTGACGGTTTGCGACCTTTTTCATTGTCTCCATAACGATCTGGTTGTGGTCAACGGCAAGGTTTGCCTTTGTGTAGATCGTTGCAAGCTCGTGCTGTGCCGGAGCAACCTCGTTGTGCTGGGTCTTTGCGGTAACGCCCAGCTTCCAGAGTTCTTCGTTTAACTCTTTCATATAGGAACCGATCCGCTCGCGGATAACGCCATAGTAGTGGTCATCCATCTCCTGGCCCTTAGGCGGCATCGCGCCGAATAAGGTACGTCCTGTGTAGATCAGGTCTTTTCTCTTTAAATATTTGTCACGGTCGATCAGGAAGTACTCCTGCTCCGGTCCTACGGACGGGGTGACACGCTTTACTTCTGTGTGGCCGAAGAGGTGGAAGATTCTTGTCGCCTCTCTGTCGATAGCCTGCATGGAGCGGAGAAGCGGGGTCTTTTTATCCAGCGCTTCGCCTCTGTAGGAGCAGAACGCGGTCGGGATACAGAGTGTAACGCCGGTTGCGTCTTTCTTTAGGAATGCCGGGGAAGTGCAGTCCCAGGCGGTATAGCCGCGGGCCTCGAATGTAGCGCGCAGGCCGCCGGACGGGAAGGAAGAACCATCGGTCTCGCCCTTGATCAGCTCTTTTCCGGAGAGATCCATTAAGACCTTGCCCTGGGAATCGAAGTTTCCGATAAAGGAATCATGTTTCTCAGCGGTCACGCCGGTGAGCGGCTGGAACCAGTGGGTATAGTGGGTCGCGCCGTTGTCGACTGCCCAGTCTTTCATTGCATGGGCAACCACGTCCGCGATCGTCGGATCCAGTTCGCTGCCATCCTCGATGGTCTGCTTTAATTTCTTGTAGACGCTTTTCGGAAGGCGTTCTTTCATCACGGAGTCGTTAAAGACGTTCTCTCCGAAGATTGCCTCCACATTGATAGTTTCGCTCATAGCTTTCCTCCTCGTTTCTGTATAAGATGGGGTATATTGAAAAAATGTTCTCCCTGATACGAGGGAGAACATTTTTAACTGCATGATAATGCAAGCTAAACGGCTTAGTCAGCTTTGCCGACGGAACCGAATAACTCCATTTTTGTCTTTACGGTCTCTTTGATCGCATCAACGCCCGGAGCGAGAAGTTTTCTCGGGTCGAAGCCCTTTCCTTCGAGATCCTTGCCTGCTTCGATGTACTTTCTTGTAGCGTCTGCGAACGCGAGCTGGCACTCGGTGTTAACATTGATCTTTGCTACGCCGAGAGAGATCGCTTTCTTGATCATATCTTCCGGAATACCGGTACCGCCGTGGAGAACGAGCGGCATATCGCCTACAGCCTCTTTGACAGCTGCAAGTGTCTCAAAGCTTAAGCCTTTCCAGTTTGCCGGGTATTTTCCGTGGATGTTGCCGATACCGGCAGCTAACATATCAACGCCGAGGTCAGCGATCATCTTGCATTCCTTCGGGTCTGCGCACTCGCCCATACCGATAACGCCGTCTTCCTCGCCGCCGATCGCGCCGACCTCTGCCTCGAGGGACATTCCCTTTTCACGGCAGATACGGATCAGTTCTTTTGTCTTCTCAACGTTCTCTTCGATCGGATAGTGAGAACCGTCAAACATGATGGAGGAGAATCCAGCATCGATGCACTTTAAGCATCCCTCGTAAGTACCATGGTCTAAGTGAAGAGCAACCGGAACTGTGATCTTCATCTCTTCTAACATACCGTTTACCATGCCTACTACAGTCTTAAAGCCTGTCATATATTTTCCTGCGCCCTCTGAAACACCCAGGATAACCGGGGATCTCAGCTCTTCTGCTGTCTGCAGGATCGCTTTTGTCCACTCAAGGTTGTTGATGTTGAAATGTCCTACTGCGTACTTGCCGTCTCTTGCTTTCTCAAGCATTTCTTTCGCTGTTACTAACATATAGGCCTCCATTTGAATCGTTATTTTGACAGAACAGCCTGTCCCGCCGGATCTGCCGTCTGTTACCATTTATATGCGGAGCAGGCACCATCTATTCCCAACGGGTACTGTTGTCATGATAATTTTATTATAACCGATTTACCCTACTTTGAAAAGGTTTGTTTCACAGTTTCTTCCATTTCCTCCGGCTTGCACTGGCGGTTGTGGAGGATCTTCGCATCGCGGATCTCCTCGATGGCCTGCGGGATCTTCACGCCGGAAATGCGCTCCATCTCGTCGATCAGGGTGAACTCGTCGGCGTCCTCTTTCTTTCCGAGAACTGCCTCCATGACGCTTCTGGAGAACTTATACGGGCTTGCTGTGGACGCAATAACAGTCTTTGTTGTGTCACCGGTCTTTGCCTTATACTGCTCGTAAACGGCTGCTGCAACACCTGTGTGGGTGTCGATCAGGTATCCGGTATCATCGAATACTTTCTTGATCTCCTTCGCGTTCTCTTCCATATCCGCATAGCCTGCTGAGAAGTCTTTCATGAATTCCTTCATGTCCGCTGTGATCTCGTATTTTCCGTTTGTGGAAAGCTGTTCCATCATCGCTTTTGTCTTTGCGGCATCTCTTCCGCAGCTTAAGTAGAGCAGGCGCTCTAAGTTGCTGGATACGAGGATGTCCATGGACGGGGATGTGGTCAGGATGAACTCACGGTTCTTATTGTATGTGCCTGTCTGGAAGAAGTCATACAGGACTTTATTGTCGTTGGACGCGCAGATCAGTTTTCCGAACGGTACGCCCATCTGCTTTGCGAAATAAGCTGCCAGGATGTTTCCGAAGTTTCCGGTCGGAACTACGACGTTGACCTTCTCGTCTTTTTCGATCTCACCGTTTGCGAGAAGCTTCGCGTATGCGTATACATAGTAAACGACCTGCGGAACGAGGCGGCCGATGTTGATGGAGTTTGCGGAGGAAAGCTGGAATCCCATATCGTCCAGTTCTTTCGCGAATTCCTTGTCGCCGAAGATCTTCTTTACGCCGGTCTGGGCATCGTCAAAGTTTCCTTCGATTCCGACTACGGATGTGTTCGCACCTTTCTGAGTCAGCATCTGGAGCTCCTGGACACGGCTTACACCGTTCTTCGGGTAGAAAACGACAATTCTCGTTCCCGGTACATCGGCAAATCCGGCCATGGCTGCTTTTCCGGTATCTCCGGATGTGGCTGTTAAGATCACGATCTCATTTTTTGCGTGGTTTTTCTTTGCCGCTGTTGTCATAAGGTACGGCAGAATGGAGAGTGCCATGTCCTTGAAGGCGATGGTCTTTCCGTGGAACAGTTCCAGGAAGTACATGCCATCCGCTTTTGCGAGCGGTGCGATCTCCTCTGTGTCGAATTTCTCGTCATATGCGTGGGAAATGCAGTATTTCAGCTCTTCTTCCGTGTAATCGGTCAGGAACTGTTTCATAACCGCGTATGCTGTCTCCTGGTATGTCATTCCGGCAAGCTCGTCCATTGTCACATCCAATGTCGGGATGCGCTCCGGGACATAGAGGCCACCGTCATTTGCAAGTCCTTTTAAAACCGCCTGGGACGCTGTCACGCCAGTCTCCCCGCCGCGGGTGCTTCCATATAATAATTCTGCCATAGTTTTCCTTCCTCTCTCTTTAAGTAGGTACAGTGATAAACTTTAGGAAAAGTGTAGCATAAATTGGGGGCTGTTGCAAGATGAAATCTTTCTAAAAAGAGATTCAAAAATCCTCATTTTATACCGAAGTAACTATGGTTTATCCCACATTTATGTTATACTCTTCTTGTTACCCACCTCATACTGGTGACAGGAAGGAGGTGAACATTTGGAATACGTCTCATCTTTTATAATTGCTGTCATGGCTGGTGTAGTGTGTCATTACATCATCAAATGGTTAGACAGTAAATTCAAATGGTAACTAGCCTGTAGATGCTCAACTACATAAAACGAGAAGAAACCCCTCAGAGATAGCCGCTCTGAGGGGTTTCGTTTTGAACATTTGGAATACGTCTCTTATGTTCTTTCCTTTACATTATAGCATATGAGAGAATCGTTTTCAATATACCTTGATATACAATCTACGCCGCCACTGCTTTTTTCTTCTTCATCATCTGCAGCGCCGCCGAGAGGCCTACAAGAACAATACCTACAAGGTCTGTCACGGTTCCCGGAATGATCAGGCAGAGACCTCCGACAACGGATAGGAGTCTCTCGATCACATTCAGGTTCGCGAACATGTAGCCTTCAAGACCGGCTGCAACGCCGAACAGTCCGATCAGGGATGTCACGATAATTGTTACAACCCCGAGAACACCTGTGTCGATGAATAACATTGCCGGGTTAAACGCGAAGATATACGGTACGATGAACGCTGCGATCGCAAGACGGGATGCGTTTAACGCGGTCTTCATCGGGTTGGATTTCGCGATAGCGGAACCAGCGTAAGCCGCAAGCGCAACCGGCGGTGTGATATCAGCTACGATACCGAAGTAGAATACGAACATGTTTGCAGCAATCTTGTTGATTCCCATACCATTTACAAGGATCGGTGCACATGTGGTAGCCATAATAATGTAGTTCGCGGTTGTCGGAACGCCCATACCAAGGACGATACAGGTTAACATTGTAAGGAACAGGGCAACGATCACGCGGTCACCGGCAACGCCGACGATTGCGGAGATCAGGAGCTGTCCAAGACCAGTCATAGTTACGACACCAGCGATGATTCCGGCTACGCCGCAGGCAACGGCTACGGAAAGTGTATTCTTACCGCCTGCCTCTAAAGCGTTGATAAATCTTGTCGGGTTCATTCTTGTCTCTTTATTCGGCATGCTGACAAGAATTGCAAGTGCGGTAGCGATAATCGCTGCACGGGACATCGTGTAGCCCATCATAACCATTGCAACCAGGGCAACAAGCGGGATAAGGAGATAACCCTGACGGAGGAATAACGGACCGAACTTCGGAAGTTCTTCCTTCGGGATACCCTTTAAGCCAAGTCTCTTTGCTTCCAGGTGTACGGTAATGAAGATACCTGTGAAGTAAAGGAGTGCCGGGAAGATCGCTCTCATCGCGATCTCGCCGTACTGAACACCTACCATCTCAGCCATCAGGAATGCGGCTGCGCCCATGATCGGCGGCATGATCTGTCCACCGGTGGAGGAAGCTGCCTCAACGGCACCTGCGAATTCGCCCTGATAACCGGTCTTTTTCATTAACGGGATCGTTACGGAACCGGTTGTTACTGTGTTACCAACGGAGCTTCCGGATACCATACCGCAAAGGGCAGAGGAGATAACCGCTACCTTTGCCGGACCGCCTGTGGAAGCGCCTGCTAAGGAGTTTGCTAACTGAATGAAGAATTCAGAAATACCGGTCGCCTCAAGGAAAGCGCCGAACAGGATAAACAACGCGATATACGTGGAGCAGACACCGATCGGAGTACCGATGACACCACTCGTTGTATAGAACAGGTTGTAAACGACAGACTTTAAGACTACGGCAAATTCTCTGCCCTGTCCAAGTCCATTGTAAAATGCGTAGCAGATAAAGAATGTCGCAACGCAGAGGATCGGGATACCGACAACGCGGCGGCATGTCTCTGCGAGGATCAGGATACCGATCACGCCAACGATGACCTCAGTCTGGCTGATACGTGTCGCGTGTCCGATAATTGTCTTAAAGTTGATTACGAAGTAGAAGTACGCGCCCGCTCCGAGTACCATAAGGATAATATCGTAGATCGGGATCGAGTTCTTCTTTGTGCTGCCTTTCCTCATCGGATAAACGAGGAATGAAAGGACGATAACAACGCCTACGAAAAGAGAACGGCGTACACGCTCATCCCAGTTCGCAAACAGGTTCATGTAAAGCATTAATACTGAAAAAGCTGCCAGAAGATAGCGGATCACCTGTTTCGGTGTGCCTTCCCAGACACGGGTATTCGACTCACGGTCATACTTTTTCATAATGGCTTCGACGTCTTCAGCGGTACCGGTCTCAACATCTGCGACTGGAGATGTATTGACTTTCATGTTGTCTTTCTCTGCCATACCAATCCCTCCTTTTATTTCACGTTCCGGTGTCCCTTCGTTACCCCCTCGAAGACCATCGGACCGTTTCTTGCTTTTTGTCCATGTTTTCGATCTTAGAATCCTTTATGTTCACAGGAAAACTCCACTTTGCTGTTGCGCCCGCAGAGATCCCTCAAACTGATTTCTTTTCCATGGATCGTGAGCGTGTGGTCTGAGACCGTGCCCACAATATAAGAGAGATATGGCATCTCCCGGTCGAATCCGGAAATAACCATCTCTCCATTTTCATCGTACGTCAGCGTCTGCCCGTCTTCAAGTTCTGTCTGGACACCCGCGCCAAAGTTATTGTAGATGGTGCGGACCACATAGATCTTGTGGTCACGGATCTGGTAGACGTCTGTCAGCGGATATTGATTGACCGAGTGAATGAATGTCACTGAGAATTCATCACCCTCTTTTACCCGGAAGCGGGCAAACTCCGCATTTGTGTCTCCGTTCCTTAAGACCAGGCAGTCGCCGCTTCGGTAGGTATATGCAAGAATGGCGGCAATAATTGCCGTGATTATTGCCGCCACTGTAAAGAATCTTGCTTTCCTGTTTTTCAAGGTAATTACTTGATTGCCCCTACTTCTTTGAAGTACTTTTCAGCACCCGGATGGAACGGAACAGAAATACCGGTAACTGCGTATTCGAGATCAAGCTCTTCGCCCTTTGAATGTGTGGAAGCGATCTCGTCTTTGTTCTCGAAGATAGCCTTTGTGATGTTGTAAACAGTCTCTTCGGAAAGCTTCGGGGATGCGATCAGAGTAGCTTTGATCGCTACAGTCTGTACATCGTCGTCAACGCCCTTGTAGGAGCCGCCCGGAACATTATAAGTTGTATAGAACGGATGCGCATCAGCAAGAGCCTTTGCGTGTTCATCATCAATTGTTAAAAGGTTGATGGAGTTTGTTGTTGCAAGCTCAACGATCGCTGTTGTCGGAGCACCGGCTGTACAGAAGAAAGCATCGATCTTGCCGTCTTTTAATGCGTCTGCGGAATCACCGAAACCGAGGTTGTTTACCTGGATGTCGTCGAAGGAGATTCCGTATGCTTCGAGGATCTGACGTGCGTTGAATTCAACACCGGATCCTGCGTCACCAACGGATACTCTCTTGCCCTTTAAGTCTTCTACGGATTTGATATCTCCGGAGGAAACGATCTGGCAAACCTCAGCGTAGAGGGCTGCAACTGTTGTGAAATCTTTTGCTGCGCCTTCTTCTGCGAAGAGGTCAGTTCCGTTGTAAGCATAGTCCATAACGTCGTTCTGTACGGTCGCCAAGTCTGCTTCACCATCGTTTACAAGGTAGATATTTGCTTTAGATGCACCGGTGGACTGTACGTTGATGTTGACACCGATGTCTTTGCTGTTAAGAATGTTTGCGATTACGCCGCCGTATGCGTAATATGTACCGGTCGTACCGCCAGTACCCATTGTGAGTTTCTGGACATCACCACTCGGGGCTGCTGCTGCGGTTGTTTCAGCGGCTGCGGTAGTGTCGGCTGCGGCTGTCTCTGCTGATTTGCTGCCGCCGGAACAAGCGGTCAGTACCATTGCACAGGATAATGCGAGTGCCATTGCTGCGGAAAATCTCTTTCTCATATCTTTCTACCTCCTTTTTCTGTTCCTTTGCACAACGTTTCAGCAAAGGAAGCTTACGAGCATATTATACAACGGGTTTGTTATTTTTGCAACAAATATTGCAAATTTTTCTAAACGTCTGACATTTTACTATTTTTCTTCATTTTCTCATAATTGCCGTGGTTTACTTCTATAAAGTAAAGTTTTGATGCACAATTACTTAAAATTCTAAAATTACAGAGACATTTTGTGCATGTTTATGCATTTGAATGGTACAGAACTGCATATTTATGCTTTGTGTTTTTCTTATAAATCGCAGTTTTCCTATAATCAAGGGTTCTTAATCATTTCATCACGCGAAATGTGTCGAATTGTCTGACAGTTTTATGTAAACTGATTTTTGCGTTCATTTTCACTGTAAAT
>CAVFLH010000026.1:13711-21856 GCA_963622995.1 uncultured Eubacteriales bacterium
GTAAATTACAAGAACGCGCCGCAGACGGTTCTTTTATAAAATAAAAAACAGACCCGATATATCCGAATCTGTTTTTCATCTGTTTATTCTGAATGCTTTTTTATCGTTTGCAACTATTCAGTGCATGTCTCTTATGCTTCTGCTGACGACAATATCTTCCGAATAGGCAAAACAGCCGCAACCGTCTTCATATTTGTGTTTTTACTTTGTTTCTTTTACAAGTGTATGCGTCATTTTTTCGCTAAATTCCTTGATCCTGTCCTCGATGCCCGGAAGTTTCATGGCGGCACCGGCGTTGTTGGCGGTCTCCATCATGCAGAAATTGCCCGGGAGGTAGAAGGTCTTGTTCATATTGAGGGCCGTGACGAGCTGTCCCGCGAGGAGATCGCTGCCGGAATAACCCGATACGATGATTCCGAACAGGGCTTTGTCATAGAATCGCGTGGTGCGGAACAGCGCTGTCAGGCGGTTGATGAACGCCGTCATGTTTGCGGACAGGGCATCGTTGTAGTTTGGACAGAGGAGCAGGATCGCGTCAGCCCATTTGACCGCCGGGTAGATATTCTCCACCATGGCTCCGCCGTAGAAACATTTTCCCTGCTCGCCGAAATGCAGGCACATCTGGTATGGACATCCCGAGCAGTCCACAAGAGTACCGTTTCGCAGGTTGATCTCCTGGATCTTGATCCGGTCATCCAGGCGCTCTTTTACCTTCTGCCAGATCGCCAGGGTGTTGGAGGTCCGGTGGTTGGAGGCATGGAGGACCAGGAGATGCGGCTCCTCTTTCGGCTGCCATGTCTCTTCCAGGACCTGACGCGCAAGAATCGCGGCGCTCTTTTTGTACGCGCCGAACCGGTCCGTGTTCATGTTGACAGCCTGGATCAGGTAGTTGTCGAGGGAGGCGGTTCCTTCCACTAGCGGACGGCCGACAAAGGCGCAACCGGCGCGGTTTGCCGCCACCGCAAGCTCTCTCGCCGTCGCTTTCGTGTAGAATTCGCTCTCCGCGTCGATGATCATGCCTGCGGTCGCGCCCGCAAGCACCTGGTCACCGCCCCGCAGCCAGGCGAGGACTTCGTAGTAGCCGCGGTTGATGCCGTTTTTGCCCAGTGGGACTACGAATAAAATGCGGCGGCCGCGGTACCGGCATGGATCCTGCTCTAAGAAGTCCATGTTTTCCACGATCTCGGCGTCGATCCCATCGAGCGCCGCCTCCAAAACCTCGTCCACCCGCGCCCGCTCTTTCTCCGGACCGCGTTTTTGCGGGTATAGAACTAACAATCTGTCATCATCCATGATGTATCACTCTCCTACACGATCTTCGCGAGATTTTCCGCTGCAAATACGATTCTCTCATACAAAGCATCCGGCAGCACCAGCGTCTCCGTCTCCAGGCCATGTTCCGTATAGCGGTTCTTCACGCCCATGTAAACGCCGCCGAGGAACACGGAACCGCAGTGCCACTGTTTTCTAAGTGCCATCAGGATCGAGATCGCACCGGAGGAGAACGCCGGGGCAACGAACGGTTTGTAGCCGATGGTGCGCATGTGGAGGTTTGCGGTGACAGTAAGATTTGTCAGTTCTTTTGAGAGCTCATCGTTGTAGTTTTCGATGGAATCCGCAATGACGAGGTCCTGTCCGTGAGGTCCGAAGGAACGGCCTTCTGTCAGGAACTGCTTAAACTTCGGATCACGTTTTGCATAATATGCAGCTCTCGCGTTCATAACACCGAGACCGAATCCCTGTACCTGCTCCGGGAGAAGTCCCATCCAGTCATACTCGCCAGCCTCATTCTTGTTGCTCTCAAGGAACGCGGTCTTCGCAAGCGGGTCTACCGGATCGGAGACAGCGCAGAATAAGCCCTTAAAGTTCTTCTCTCTCGCCATTTTCGCGTAATGTCCGATGATCTTTGAGTTATTCTCAAACTGGTACATGCGGACGTCCCTGACGCCGGAACCTACCGGCGGGATTCCCTTGGACGCTACAAATACGAACAAATCACAGTCAAAGAGATGGTCCTGATCCACAACGTCTACCTCCGGCATCGCGTCGTAGTCCCACGGATAGGCGATCTGGTTCTCCTCAAACTCCCAGCGGGCAGTCACCTTGTCGGAGATATCACAGATTCCGATGGATGAGATCACGTCGCCGCCGAGAAGGTGGAGTCCCGTTAAGAGCATGCTGCCCACATCGCCGATTGCCAGCACATGGACACGCTTTTTGCCCTCTTTGGGCTCGTATGCCAAAATTTCTTTAAATTTCGGGTGGGACGCGTTTACCGCGCGGAGTGTTCCGGCATTGATCTGGTCTGTTATCTCCGCCGGAAGCTCCTTGATCTGTCCGTCATATGCGGACGCGTTTAATTTGTTTGTGTTTAACCAGCTGACATCCTCGGTCTTGGCGAAAAGTTCTGCCGGATGGTTTACAAGAAATGAGGCGCGGCGGCTGCCAGGTTCGCCGGTAAAGAGCCAGGTGAGTTTCGTTCCTGCTGCCGGTTTTTCTGTTTTCTCATATGGCAGATCGCCATGCGCGGACGCGCAGAATGCGTCCCCAATTTTATAATATGTTACCATAATTCCATTTCCCCTGATTTTCCATATTCTAACTGCCATGCACCAAAGCTCTTCAAGTCTGCATCCCATCTCTATTCCGCTGGCCTACGGCTTTGATACACAGCACAAAATCATCATAAATTTTCATCTTTAAGCGGTTAACCGCCAAAAAGCCCAAGCGGCATTCGGCATTTTATCCCTTAATCATGAATTCCTTCATCCTCCACAGCGTCTCCAGATCATTCTCCAGATATACAGACGCCGCCAGGTTCTCATCATACTCCATGCAGCTTCCCTTATCCGGGCAGAGCGGCAGGATGACGGCTTCGGAGAGGCGTGAAAGTGTAAGGTTTTTCGCGTACATTTTCCGGTATTCCGCCTCGAGGACCTGGAAAAGATCCCTGGAATTCTCGATACAGCATGCGGAGAACTCCACAAGCGCCTCGCGGCTGCAGCCGGAAAGTCTCGGTGTCGCGTAGGGCAGGATCATGTTGATGGACGGCTGAAGTCCCGCAACCTTCATCTCCTCACGGCGCACGGTATCACCGCCGATAAACGGATACAGCGTGGACTCCACGAACCACTGGCGCAGGTTTGGCATCGAGTAGATGCTCTCAACCGGGACCTTTAAGCACTGCATCAGGTCACGACCGTATCCAGACAGAACGCCCACAACGACCTTCTTGATCGGGATCCCGTCTTCCCTGAGCTGCGGGACAAGTACCTGGAGCCGGTTCGCCGTGTGGACGAGGTCATCCACCAGGATCACCGGCCGGTCGAAGGACTTGATGGTCTCGATCTGGCTTTTTAACGGTGAGTAGTACGGGAACGGCTCGATCGTAAAGCTGTTCAGATCCGGCTCATAGACCTTATCGGTGTGCAGCGTCTTTGTCACCGTATTCGGCACAACTTTTCCACGCAGGATCTTACCAAACGGGACACACATGTTCTTTCCGAGTCTTCTTGGCACCAGCGGCTCTCTCGGAACATCGTTGAGCGCCGTGATCCGATCCACGAGACGGTGGTACATGATGCCGGATGATAAGGACAGCACGAGATTTCCCGGATACAGCTTTGTCATGGCGATTTGAAGCTTCTTGTGGTTTCTCTCCACAGCATCCAGAACCGCCGGATTGCTGGCAAACGGTTCCTTGATCGTGGTATCCAGGTTGTGCAGGAACATTAACGGTTCATGCATGTCGACCATGTAGATCGTCCGCTTATCGCTCTCATCCGCCATGTGCGGCCGGATAAAGCCCTGTCTCTCCAGCACGTACACGACTTCCTTCGTCGCTGTGCCGCGCTCCGCAATGAACAGCGCAAAGTTGTAGTTTTTCTCCAGCTCTTTCGCCAACACTTCCACGAGAAGCTGCTGCAGGGCATCGCGGATCACCTCGCTGTCCCCGGTACCGTCCTCTCTCGCGTAGATGCCTGTAATCAGAAGAATCTCCCGGCTGCTCTTTCCGCGAACCAGGTTTGCCAGTTCCATGTCCTTTAAGACTCCAAACAGGTCCTCATTTCCGATCTCCCGGTAGCTCACAAAGCCCGCCGGGCGCTCGCCTTCCACGGTATTTCTTAAGATCAGCAGGCGGTCGTTCTCCACCTGGATCTTCATCAGGATCGCCTGGGCATCCGGATGTCCGTAGAGAACGGTGTTTCCAAGTTCATCTAACACCTCGCGGTCTCTTCCCGCCGCGTTCTCGAAGGCGATGGCTTTCGCCCGTAAGATTGGCTTGAACTCCGGTTCACGCAGGTACATGCCCTTGTGGTAAATATATTCCTGGACTACCGGGTCGATGAGGCTGGAAATATCGCGGTGGTTATCAATATTTTCACGGATCTTCGTGGAACTGATGTCCTCCAGCTCCTGCGGGAGCTCCAGCTGCACGACTTTTTCAATGATCTGCTCGTAAACTTCCGTCGGATGTGCCTCTCCCGGACGGCGGAAGACAATATGGTTGAAGGAATGGATGGAATTTTCTTCCGGTTCCTTCTTGTAGGAGCTTGCGTTGTGGATAACGTCGGATCCCACAACGATATAGAGTTCCTCCGTCGGGAACATCTCTCTCAGGCGACGCAGATCTGCCGGGTTCGCGATGTTGACCGGCGTGTTGTCCGGGAACAGATGGACATAAAACTCGTCCGCGATGGACATGTTTACGATCTGGCGGCGCACCAGGTGCGGCTGGGTCTTTTTCGACCAGGAGAACTCGTCGATGGCGAGAAATACGGTGAATCCAAGCTCCTGGATCTTCTTCGCGATCTCCTTGTGAGACAGGGTGAACGGGTCGAAGGTTCCAGGGAAGAACGCGACTTTGTTCCGCGCTGTAGTCTCCACCTCGCCGCCGAATAACTGGTAGCGGGAGATGAAACGGTCGATATGGGACAGGGTCGCCGCGCGGTAGTAGAGGCTCAGTTCGCCGCCCTTGTTTTCATTTAATAAGAACAGGAGCTTCTTCGCGCACAGAGAGAACATCCGGTTCTTGTCCCGCTCCGCGAGGATCTGGGAGCCGAAAATATGCTGTCCGATGACGAGCAGCGCCTCCTGGCGGACCTGTTCCCTGTAGTTTGCGAGACAGCTCAGGATCAGACCCAGAAGCTTCATGCGGCGCTCCTCGGATACTTCCTCTGACTCCTGGAAGCGGACCGTGTATCTCGAATAGCACTCCAAAAGGATACCCAGTGTGTCCAGGGCGACGGACACGATCCGCTCGTTTCCGTTCGCCAGCAGGATATGTAACCGCTCGATCAGGTCATCAAGCTGTTCCGGCGGCAGCCATAAGGCGAATTCGCCGAGGTATTCCGGGATATATTTGGAGAACTCGTACTCGCCCACTTCCAGTCCCTTTAAGAGCTCCACTGCGATCTCATTTCTCTGGTCTGTTGTCAGTAAATGGGCAAGGCGTAAGAGTGCCCGGCCTGCGTCATGGCGGACGCCGACCTGCTCGCTGACCTTGATGAGGTTCGAGAGGTGGGCGCAGATGTGAAGCAGGTGGTCTCTCTTTCCGTGGTCGACCTGGTCGGCTAAGAGCTTGATATTTACGGATTTTAAGATCCACGGGGTGGCGGATTTTAAGTTTTCAAGGAAGATGTCACTGACCACGTCATGTCCGTAGAGGACTTCCCGCTGGGCGGTGGTGTCCAGGCGCAGGTTCGTGTAGATCCTGTACTGTAAGAACAACAGCGTGATCGTCCTCGGGTTGATCCGATGTGCCGCGTCGCAGGCCATCTCGTAGCAGGAGCTTTCCGGCGCTACTGCCTGGGTCAGGATCTTTAACACGCGGACAGCCGCAATCTGAACCTTTTCGTCCGTATCATCCATATGGCTGATTGCGAAGCGGATCAGCTGCTCCAGGCGGTCGCCCTTGCTGCAGAGATCCAGCGGCAGGGAGAAGATGCAGTCCAGCAGGTAGAATACCGGGTCCCCCACAAGGCGGTGTTTTCCGTCAAACCACTTCATAAACACTTCAAACAGTTCCTCACGGACTTTCTCCGAACTCCGCTCCATTGCGGATACCATGACAAATTTTAGGGAGTTCTGGATTCTGCGCTTCTGCTGAAGTGTCAGGCGGTAATCCGGGCATACGAGCTGGCCCAGGTATTCTTCCCAGAGTGTCAGCGCCGTCTTATCATCCGGATCCGGCATATTCTTCGGCAGTTCTTTCCGGTATCCGGCATTGAAATCCGCGAACATCTTTCCGATCAGCGCCGCCGCCTGCCTGCGGATATCGCCCTCGCGGTTTAACAGGAGTTCATATAAGAAGCTGATGGTCTGCTCCTTCTGTCGGTGATTCAAATGGATCGAATACTCGTTGAACATGTTTAAGTACGCGCGGACATTCTTCCAGTCTTTTTCGCTTCGGGCCGCCTCCAGGATATTACCGAACTGGCGCTCAGTGCCAAGGCGGTGCATAACGTCGATGTTGTGCTCGATTCCCCAGAATACATAGGAGCGGACGATCTGTTTTCCGGACTGCAGAACGATGTCCACCGGTTTTTCCGCCGAATCCGGGTGGCCTGTGAGATCCACGTCTACACCCTTGGAACGCATGTAACGCTCAAATTCGTAGAGACGGGAGTAGACGACGCGGTATCGGTTCCGTTTTGCCTCGTCCACGTTGTCGAGCTTTGAGAGGATGACATCGAAGGAATCTTTTAAGGTGTAGATCTTCGTGATCTCCCGGCCGTCCTCGCCGCGCATCTGTTTTACGCGGAAGTCGGCGTAGATCAGTACCAGGGACTCAACGGAGATGTTGTCCAGCTCCAGGTCCCAGGTGGAGTGGTTCGCGGCGATGTGGCCGATTCCTTCCATATGGTAGGCGGTGAACCATTGGTTCGTGTAGTAATAGTGAAGGTATGGGACACGCTCGTTTGGCTTGCAGCCGAATTTTCCGAGATCATGTCCCGCTGCCGCGCCGGACGCCAGTGCCAGGTCGATAGGCACGCCCGCTTCGTAAAGTCCCTGGGCTACTACCATCGCGACATAATGGACTCCGGCAATATGTCCCAGTGTCTCGAATGGGGTTGCCTCGCGGTTTAAACGCATCATTTCATATACATACTGGTCACGGAATTCCCGGATAAAGTGGGCATACTCGACCGCCCGCTCGAAATTTGCGTATTCTTCTTCAGTTAGGAATTGGAAATCATCGTATGGATCGAACGGCATGATTTTCCGTTCTTCGTCAAAGAAATACTGGAGTACGTTTAAGAAATAGAGCGCGGACGGCGCATAGGGAGCTGCGGACGCAGAGAAATCCTCATCGGGGTACAGAATGTGGGTCGAATATTTATAGGTGAAGGAGAGCCAGCCTTCTTCCGGTTCATTGCTGAGCTTTTCCATATCTTCGCGGCAGAATTCCAGAATTTCTGCGCAGGAAAAGCGTCTCGTCACCGGGAATGCTTTCTCAAATATCGCTTCCCAACGGTCTTTACTAAAAAGCTGCTGCATGCTGCGGCGGCTGAGACCGATCTTTTTTAAAAATTCTTTATCCGACAGACGGTTTCCAAGTTCTGTCACAAGGTGGCGGATGTGTCTGTTATACATGGAAATACCTCCGTTTCGTGGGGTTTTGATAAGAACAGTATAAACACTTCTCGATGTGTTTTCAAGGAATTTTCTCGTTATAAAATACTTGACAGATAGGTTTCATCATGGTATTATATCAGTAATAATTATCATTATTATTGTTGTTTGACCTCTATGAATCCAGAAAGGAGGTTCACCATGAAAGCATTAAAATTCAGCCGCCAGCGCGAATCTATCCGGGAGTGCCTGAAAAACCGCAAGGATCATCCGACCGCGGACGCTGTATATGTGACGATCAGCAAAGAATACCCGAAGATCAGCCTGGGAACTGTATACCGCAATTTAAATCTTCTGGCGGATATGGGCGAGATCCAGCGTTTTTCCAGCGGAGACGGATCGGAACATTTCGATTACAACACAGATCCGCATTATCACTTTGTGTGCAAGACCTGCGGGGCGATCATCGATATGCCTCTGGAGCTGGTTCGCGACACTTCGGATCTTCTCACCGCTCCGTTTCCGGGACGGGTCGATTCCCACACTGTTTTCTTTTACGGTGAATGTGAG
>CAVFLH010000027.1:0-11748 GCA_963622995.1 uncultured Eubacteriales bacterium
GTATAACAGCTTTGTCGAATTTTAGCAACCATCAATTCATATAATTTTTTTCACTTTTTTCATTATTTTTACTTATAAACGTCCGAAAACTTTTTCTGGATCCATCTTTCCCCAGTCGACTTTATTTTCCCCGGCGTTTTGCCGTTATTCCTCTCAGCGGAAAATTCTCACCGGTACTCTTTCAGAATCTCCAGAAATTCCTTATTTTCCTCGTAGGCCCGCACGCAGATCCTGTAAAATCTTGGATCCAGTTCCCTGTAATTTTTACAGGACCGGATCAGGATGCCATGTTCCAGGAAAAAGTCGTAGAGATAAGAATCCTGCACCGTCTTGAAATCCTTAAACAGCAGGAAATTTGCCTCGGAGTGGAACACGGTAAATCCTGCCTTCGTCAGCCCATCCGACAGATATTTTCTCTCCTCTGCGACCGTCTCCCGCATTTTCCGCAAGAACGGAATTCTCTCATCCGAGAGCGCCGCATATCCTGCCTCCTGGGCCGGAATCGAAACGCTCCAGGGCTGCCAGGTCTCTTCCAGGCGCTCCAAAAGTTCCTTGTCCGTGCAGAACGCATACCCAAGCCGCAGCCCCGCCATGGCGTATGTCTTTGTGAACGCCCTGAGAAGAAACAGGGTTCCGCCGTTTTCCGGCCGCCCCGTCTCCCAGTCCAGGAACTCCCTGATACAGCCGCCGCTTCTCTCCTCATCGAGGAATTCCACAAAGCACTCGTCCAGAACCAGAAGAATTCCATTTTTCTTACAGTAGTCCAGGATCCTCACAAGATCCGCCTGCCGGATCATCGCCCCGGTGGGATTCGCCGGAGTGCACAAGAATACGATTTCCGGCCGCTCCGCCTTCAGGAAATCCAGAAACTCCGCCACATTTAAGAAGAAGGACTCCGACTCTTTTAAATAGAAGAAAGCCATCTCCGTTCCGCAGGTCTTCAGCGCCGTCTCATACTCCGCAAAGGACGGGACCGGGATCACCGCCTTTTTCGGTCTTACCTCCCGCACCAGGCGGAAGATCAGCTCCGCCGCCCCGTTTCCGAAGATTATCCTCTCTTCCGGCACTCCGGTGATCTCAGACATGCGGCGTCTCAACTTCCCGCAGGTACTGTCCGGGTATCTCGTGCAGAAGGCGATGCTCTTCATCGCCGCCTCCCAGACAAAGTTCGGCATGCCCAGGAGATTTACATTGACAGAGAAATCCAGTTCCACATTCCGGTTCCGGTAGATATCACCGCCATGTCCGTATTCCATCACGCCTCACCGCCTTTTAAGACCATCGGGATCCCGCAGACCACACGGCACACCTTCGCCGCCCGCGCCGCCAGATACTGACATGCATCCCCGGTCATCTCCCGCCAAAGGCGGTCTGTCTTGTCGATGGGGACGATGCCGCAGCCGATCTCATCGCAGGTGATGCCGGTGTTTGGATTTTTCTGCAGGATCATGTCGAGATAGGGGTATAGGATCTTCTCAATTCTCTGTTCGGCGCTCTCATTTTCCTGCATACGTTTCTCATATGCTGATTTTCCGCTGACAGGTTCCCTGTCTTCTGGGGCTTTCACAGATGATTTTTTTGGTTCTGTATTCGTTTTTATTTTTTCATAAAGACGTTCAACAAAGACTCTGTCCCGCTCCCTTTCTGTGCCATACTCTCCCAACACTGCATCTATCAATCTTCGAATATACATATGAAGATTTAAAACAGCCTCCGAATTGAATGCGTCTTCCATCGGTGACTCTTCCCCATCCGCCACAAGGATGAACCTGTTATCGTCCGTTACCGCCTCACGCATCGCAAGCTTCGCTTTCCCCTGGTACGCGCCGCCAACAAACAGTGTAATACCACTTCTGCATCCTAAAACTTCGTCCTGTTTTCTCTCTTCCAATTCCGTATCTTCCTTCTTTTTTCTCTTCACCAATACCGGCTGCCCGCAGATCACCTCATACACCTCGTCCGCCTTGTCCGCCAGCGCACAGTTGATCTCTCCCAGAAGTTCCCGGTACTCTTCCGTCTCCTCCGAGTACGGTCCCTGATCCCCGGACACATCATTTGTCACGATTACCAGAAGATTCACATTTTTCCTGATTTTTCTAATTCCTTCAAGAATTCTTCTTTCGGCACCAGACGCCGGATCTTCCATATCCTGCCGGTACATCTCGTTCGCCGCAAGGTTGGAGACACACTCCAGCAGACACCGGCTCCCGACAGGAACCTCCACATTGGAGAGATCCATGGGACACTCGATAGTCATAAAATTCTTTTTCGCCCGCATCTCGCGGTGCTTCCGGATCCGCTCCCTGCACTCCTCGTCCCAGGCAATCATCGTCGCCAGATACCAGGACGGCTGCTGCCGTGGATCCATCTCCGTCTGTTTTACGATCAGGGATTCCGCAAACGCGGACTTTCCGCTGGAACTTCCCCCATTTACCAGGATCATCATAACCTTTTTACTTTATCCTCTCGTTAAATTCCAATATAATACGCCGCAGCCACCGTCACACCGTCCACTGCTTCCTTCCGGAACAGGATCCGGCAGTCCTCCGCCTTCACACCCAGCCTGCACGCCGCCACCGCCGACCGCTCACATACATTTCCGGTCCCCGTGGTCTTTCTCACGAACTCCGACTCCGAGAAATCCCCCGGCTGCCCATTTAACTCCTCGCTGGAAAACGTGAGAAACGGCACCCGGAGCTCTTTTGCGAAGTCAATGATTCCCTGCTCCTGCTTCTTAATATCGATGCTCGCAATCGCAAAGACACTCCGAAGATCGATCCCATTCTGCTCCACCGCCTTTTCCACCGCGGCCCGGACTTTCTCTACAGGTGTTCCCCGCTTGCAGCCAATTCCAAGTGCTGTGCATCTCGGTATCAGCCGTAGGACACGGTCCGCCGGGATCCCTTTCTTCTCTTTTCCCGACACCGTGATCCAGATATTTCTCTTACAGATCCGTTCCTTAAAAAGTCCCCCAAGGATCTTCCCCCGCTCCGAAAATCCGAAGTCCGAGAACACCCCCACCGGCTCCCCCGCGAGGATATCCGCCGAGATCTCCTTTGCGAGCTTCCGGTCCGCAATCACAAGTCCGTGATCCTTCGCGAACACATCCACCGCAAACTTCTTTTCCACGTCCGTCGCCGTGGTCACCACAGGCACCGCGCCGATCCCGGAAGCCACGGTCTCCGCCAGCCGGTTCGCCCCGCCAAAATGCCCCGAAAGAAGCGGAATCACAAACTGCCCCGCCTCGTCCACACAGACCACCGCCGGATCATGGAACTTATCCCGCACATAGGGCGCGATGACCCGCACCGCGATCCCGCAGGCGCCCACAAAGATAAGCGCGTCATCCCGGGAAAATGCCGCTTTCGTCCACTCCGAGAGTCCGCCTTCCGGTACCGCCTGATAGGGTACCCCGGCATCCGCCTCGGCAAGCTGCAGAGCATACCGCCCGGAGACCCATAGGGCAGTGCGGACAATACCATCACCGCTCTGTCCATTCTTTGCATCTATTGTCTTATGAAAGTTTTCAACCTGATCCGTATTCACTGAAACAACAGACTTTTCGGAGATCGCGCCATAGATCCGTTTCATTGTCTCAAATCCGGCTCTCGTAAAACAAATAAGCGATATGTTCATAACTTTTTCCTTTCCGAAATCTGTTTTTTTCCACACGGCAGGCTTTTCCAGCTTCTTCAATTCTATATAAGCTCCAGAGCTGCTACATCTATCCATCTTCCCCCATTATAAAAGAAAACTGCCATCCTTTCAATGGCAGTTTTCCCCCTGGCTCTCTTCGTCCTGTAATTTCGCAGACATTTCTCTCTTCTTTTTTGTCACGAGACCGCCGATCCTTCCGCTCTCCTTCGCGGTGAGGCACCGCCAGCCGCCGGCGACCACCTTGTCCGCCAATCCCAGCTCCTTCGCAATCTCAAATTTCATCCGGTCCTCCGGTTTTAAATGTTCCGGATCCACCGGTTCACGTTTCTTCTTTGACACGGGTTCACACTCCTTCCGTAAGGAAAGTATGCCCTTCTCTCATTATTTTATACAAACCTCTTTTCAAAGCTGTCTTGCTGGTCATTTTAATAAGATGTTTCCTGGTACATTTCGGCATCTCACACAGTCATCTACGACGATCTGTATCCTGGAATTTCCCGTCGAGAAAAAGGGGCGGATGCCTCGGTAAAGCTTCCGCCCCTGCGTATGGTCACTCTATTCTGTTTTGTTCTGCTGTGTTAGTTTTCGTTTTGGAATACGACGATCTTTTCTGTTCCATTTTCACCGCTCCAGACAAGAATCTCAGTTCCTTCTGTAAGATCTTCCTCTGAAACGATATTTTTTGTCAGATACGGGAGAAGTCTTGTTTCTGCTGTAATCTCGTAGTTGATCCCATTCTCAGCTGTAAGAACCGATACTCCTTCTGCGTTCGCTTTTGTCAGCTCCTTTACCTTCGTGTATGCCGGGAAATCATATCCCTCATCCTTCACTAAGATCAATACGCCATTTGCAATCGGCGGAAGGCTTATCGTCATTGCCGGGCCTACATACGCGCTGACGATGTTTCCCTCTTTCAGGTCACTGAGTTCCACCGGATAGCCATTCTCCGCATCCAGAACCTTTGTATCATCTGAGATCGTGATCACAACATCCTCATCGAATCCATTATCCTGACGATGCATGGTGAGCTGTCCATTTTCCACAGAAACGACCGTTCCCATAAACGGATCATTCTCACTCGCCGCCTCGGCTCCTGCTGCCCCGCCTTCCGGGTTAACACTCTCCGGAAGCTTTGTGGCCTCGTTCTCTGTTGTCGCGGAGGTCTCGGTTCCTGCCGGTGTCTCGATCACTACCGGTTTTGACTCCTCTTTTGTCTGTCCGTCCGCCTTGCTGCAGCCGGTAATTCCCATAGATGCGATCATCATAGCCGCACAGGCCAGTGCTGTCATTTTTTTCATATTCTTCATCATAATCAATTCCTCCTTGATCTGGTGCTTCTTTCTTTTTTGTACGGATATATTAACATATAAATCTTGAAATTGCATTAGGTTTTCAATTACAAATCCCTTACGCATTTTTGTAGCGGCAGGTGTGATTTGCGGCATTTCTGCGGCAGTTGCCAGATTCTCCTGCAAGTATGAATTTCAACCTGCCGTTCATCCGTCTAGCCTAACTGGGCGCTTCTTTCAGATTCACGAAAACCAAAAGAAAAGGACATCGTCCATAATGAACGATGTCCCTCGAAAATTCTTATTTAAGACACAGCCTTCGGATTACTCCTCTGTCTGCTCCTGTGCGTTGTCAGCCTCAAGAGCTTTCATGCTTAAGCTGATCTTTCTGTCTGCCTCGTTGAAGTCAACGATCTTAGCAGTGATCTCCTGACCGATGGAAAGAACGTCTGCCGGTTTAGCAACGTGCTCTCTGGAGATCTGGGATACGTGAAGCAGAGCGTCTACGCCCGGCTCAAGCTCAACGAATGCGCCGAAGTCAGTCATACGAGCTACTTTACCAGTAACTACATTGCCTGCTGCATACTTCTCAGCTGCGTTAGCCCACGGATTTGTCTCCGGGAACTTCATGGAAAGGGCGATCTTCTCACCGTTGATGTCTTTGATGAGAGCTGTTACCTTATCGCCAACCTTGAAGACCTTCTTCGGGTTCTCGATTCTGCCCCAGGACATCTCGGAGATGTGGAGTAAACCGTCAGCACCGCCGAGATCGATGAATGCACCGAAATCAGTTACGTTCTTAACAGTTCCTTCTACCTTGTCGCCTACAGCGATCTTCTCGAAGAGAGCTTTCTGCATCTCAGCCTTCTTAGCAACGATAAGCTGCTTGCGGTCACCGATGACTCTTCTTCTTCTCGGATTGAATTCTGTGATAACGAATTCGATCTCTTTATCAGCATATTTGGATAAATCTTTCTCATATACGTCGGATACAAGGCTAGCCGGGATGAAGATTCTAGCTTCGTCCACGATAACGCTTAAACCGCCGTCAAGAACCTGGGAAACCTTAGCAGTAAGAACCTCGTGGTTCTCGAATGCTTCCTCAAGTCTTTTATTTCCTCTGTCTGCAGCCAGTCTCTTGTAGGAAAGAGCGACCTGACCTTCACCGTCGTTCACCTTTACGACTTTGGCTTCCATCTCGTCACCAACATGTACAAGATTTCTTAAGTCTACATTGGACTCGTTTGTGTATTCACTGCGGGTAATGATGCCATCAGACTTGTAACCAATATTTAAAACGATTTCGTCTTCTTTTACGTCAATGACCTTACCGGTGACAACCTCTCCTGTACGTATTGTTTTTAATGATTCCTCCAACATTTGTTCAAAACTTAATTCTGACATTTAGTATGAACCTCCTCGATAATATTGTTTGGGGTTGACGCCCCGGCCGTAATACCTACACTGCGCACAGAACTAATACATTCAGGATTAAAGTCGCCCAGAGTCTGGATGTAATAGGTGTTTTTACATTCCTTCCGGCAGATATCGTATAGCTTCTGGGTATTCGAGCTGTGTTTCCCGCCGATAACCAGCATCACGTCCACCTGCGAGGCTATCCTCATCGCTTCCACTTGTCTTTCCTGTGTTGCATTGCAAATCGTATTTAAAACAGTTATATCATACCTCGTTTTAGAAATTTTTTCAACTATATCTTGAAATTTCTTGTAATTAAATGTCGTCTGGGATACAATACAAAGCTTCTCATCTTCCGGCAATTCCAGCCTGCGGAAATCCTCCATATTCTCGATAACCACGGTCCGCTTATTGCCCCATCCCTTGATGCCCTGCACCTCCGGATGGTCCTCGCTGCCCACGATCAGGACTCTTCTTCCCTCAGCTGTCTGTTTTTCCACGATCCTGTGGATCTTTTTCACATAGGGACATGTGGCGTCCACGATGTCCACGCCGTTTTCTTTTAAGATATCGTAGACATTTTTTCCAACGCCGTGGGAGCGGATCACCACAACGGCATCGCGGATCTTTTTCAACTCTTCCAAGGAGTCGATGACCTCCACGCCCTTTTCCCTGAGGTCCCCGACGACCTGCTCGTTGTGGATAATGGGACCGTAGGTGTAGATCGGTTTTTCCGACTTTCCGATCTGCTCATATACTTTTTCCACGGCGCGCTTCACACCAAAGCAGAAGCCCGCCGTCTTTGCAACCGTTACTTCCATCTTACGCACCCTGCTTTTTGTCGATCATCGATACGATGGTGTCCACGACTTCCTTTAAAGTCATGTCGGAGCTGTCTAAGAGCACCGCGTCATCCGCCTGTTTTAACGGGGAATTTTCCCGGTGCATATCCCGGTAGTCCCGGTCGATGATGTCCTTCTCGATCTCGTCAAGATCGCAGGCTGTTCCTTTCTCCTTGAGTTCATTATAGCGGCGTTTCGCCCGGACTGCGGAGCTTGCGGTCAGATATACCTTCACATCGGCATCCGGCAAAACGCAGGTTCCGATGTCGCGGCCGTCCATGATCACATCCGCCTTCTTTGCCAGGTCTTTCTGGAGTTCCACGAGTTTTTCGCGGACCTTCTTGTAGACGGATGTGGCGGAAGCCATGTTTCCGACCTCCTCGGTGCGGATCAGACCGGAGACGTTCTCACCGTTTAAGATTACCTGCTGCGCGCCGTCCTCGTAACGGATCGTGATCTCCACCTTGTCAAGAGTGGCGTTGATGGCGTTCTCGTCGGTCTTATCGATTCCCTGACGAAGGAAATAAAGCGCCATTGCCCGGTACATTGCCCCGGTATCCACATAGATAAAATTTTTCAGAGCCGCAACAGATTTTGCCACGGTGCTCTTTCCGGCCCCTGCCGGTCCGTCGATCGCTACATTAAAAGACATGTCATTCTCCCCTTAGTTTATTCCAAGATTTTTTATTTATTCAGAGTGATTTTACAGATCTGCTGCTTTATTCGTTCTGTCGCACTTTTTTATATTTTCTGCAGCAAATGCCTGTCCACAGATCGTTAACTTTTTAATACGCAGGACTGTGCGCTTTTTTTCTGATTTTTGTAATTTTTAGCTTTCTACGCTGCGTCCAGCCAGCATTCCTGTCGACCAGGCGATCTGCAGATTAAATCCGCCTGTTACGCCGTCAAGATCCAGGACTTCACCCGCAAAATAGAGTCCTTTCGTCTTCTTTGACTCCATGGTCGACGGATTCACTTCCTTCACATTCACGCCGCCCTGGGTCACGATGGCCTCGTTGTATCCCCTAAGTCCCGTGAGCGTCACGGTGAAGGCTTTCGTGAGCTCCACCAGATGCTTTCTCTCCTCGGCGGTCACCTCGTTGACCTGTTTTTCCGGGTCGATGCCGCTTCTCTTTATCATCATCGGGATCAGCTTTGCCGGGAACAGGTGGTTTAAGGAGTTCTTAAACTGCTTATTCTTCGCCTCATCGAAATCCCTTAAGATTCTTGCATCCAGCTGCTCTCTAGAGAGCGCCGGCTTCAGGTCGATACCCATCTTAAGCGGCGTCTTCTTGATGATCTTCGCCGCGTAGCTGCTGGCGCTTAAGACAACCGGTCCGCTGACACCAAAATGGGTGAACAGCATCTCGCCGAACTCTTTCCAGAGGACTTTCTTTCCGTTCCAGACCGTCACCTCGATATTTCTTAAGGACAGTCCCTGAAGCTCCTTCACATCGTCCTCGGCGCACACGAACGGAACCAATGCCGGTGACAGCGGTGTCACCGTGTGGCCCGCCTCCTTCGCGAAGCGGTGGCCGTCCCCGGTGGAACCCGTTGACGGGTAGGAAAGTCCGCCTGTGGCGATCACAACAGCGTCGGCATCCACAGTCTTTCCAGACTTCTCCAGGATGATTCCCGCCGCCTTCTCATCTTTGATCACGATATCCTTCACCGGCTCATTTAAAAAGATCTTTACACCCAGGGACTTCATCTTCCGCTCCAGTGCCCCTGTCACGTCGGAGGCATGGTCCGATACCGGGAACATTCTCGCTCCCCGCTCTTCCTTTACCGGACATCCGTTCGCCTCCATCAGGTCCACCATGTCAAAGTTCGTGAACCCGTAGATGGCGCTGTAGAGGAACTTCCCGTTGGAAACCATGTTTCTGAACAGGTCCTCCGTGTCGCAGCCGTTCGTCAGATTGCAGCGTCCCTTTCCCGTGATGTAGATCTTTTTTCCAAGCTTCTCATTTTTTTCATAGACGGAGACGGCATGTCCGCACTCCGCGGCGCCGATGGCGGCAGCCATTCCCGCTGCCCCGCCGCCGATAATCACAACTTTACTCATTTTCTCTTGTTTTTTCCACTTCTTTTTTCTTATTGTCACAGTTCATTCCATGCACGAACTGTAACTGATTTTGCTGATACTTCACATTTCCAATCGGCAAAATCCTCTGTCACCACTATATCATACAAATACTTCAGTTTAGAAAACTTCTATCCCTTATGCTGTGCGATCTTCTTCTCCATGGCATCCACCACAGTCTCAAGTACCTTGATCCTCGCGTACCATTTCGAATTTCCCTCCACGACGATCCAAGGCGCATCCTTCGTGGAGGTCTTTTCCAGCATCTCATTCACCGCGAGAACATAATCGTCCCACTTTTCCCGGTTTCTCCAGTCCTCGTCGGTGATCTTCCACTGTTTTTCCGGGTTCTTCATCCGGTCATTGAACCGCCGCTCCTGCTCGTCCTTGTCGATCTGGATCCAGAATTTTAAGACGAGGGTGCCGGAGTGCACGAAATGGGCTTCCATCTCGTTGATCTCCCGGTAGGCATGGTGCCAGTCCGCCTCGGAACAGAATCCCTCGATCCGCTCCACCATGACTCTTCCGTACCAGGTCCGGTCGAAGATCGCGATGTGTCCCGCCTTCGGCACGTTGTTCCAGAACCGCCAAAGGTAGTGGTGGGATTTTTCCAGGTCGTTCGGGGATGCCGTCGGGCATACCTTATAGCCCCGGGGATCGAGATGTTCCGTGAGGCGCTTGATGGCGCCGCCTTTTCCTGCCGCGTCCCAGCCCTCAAAGCCCAGGATCACCGGGATCCGCAGGCGGTAAAGCTCCCCGTGGAGAACCTCCAGGCGTTTCTGGAGTTTGTCCAGCTTCTTCCGATATTCCGCCTCCTCGAGGCGCTTTGTAAGGTCCACCTTAGCGAGAATTCCTTTTTCATACCGATCCGGCGGGACAGGACCGTCAAAAAGTTCCGGCTCGCCGCCCGCGCGCTTCTTTTC
Organism: uncultured Eubacteriales bacterium; assembly: GCA_963622995.1. Classification (GTDB taxonomy): domain Bacteria; phylum Bacillota; class Clostridia; order Lachnospirales; family Lachnospiraceae; genus Pilosibacter. Next base: position 10,211 of record CAVFLH010000027.1, read on the forward strand.
CAGCGCCTTTTCCAGGGCATCCGCCACTGTTTTTATGAGCGCAAGCGCTGTTCCCGTCTTCTCCTTCGCGTCGATCACATACCAGGGCGCGTAAGGCAGATCGGTCCGGCGGATCATCTCATCGCTAATCTTTTTATACTTTCCGTAATGGGCATTTCTCGCAAGTTCCTTCTCCGTCACGCGCCAGGCCGTGTCCTTTGACTCGGAAAGCTTCCTAAAACGCTTTGCCTGTTCTTTTTCCGAGACCTCCAGGAAAAGCTTCACAAGGACAGTTCCGCCGTCTGTGAGACACCGCTCGAAAGCGCAGATATCCTCAAAGGCCGCGTCCACCTGTTTTTCCTTTAAGATTCCCTCAAACCGGTCCGCCTGGACTCTCCGGTACCAGCTCGTGTCGTAGATCGCGATCCGGCCCGCCGCAGGGGCATGGACCGCAAACCGCCAGAGGAACGGGCGAAGAGTTTCCTCCTCCGTGTCCTTGTCACCGGTGTAGACATCAAACCCCCGCGGATCCAGCGCCTGCATGAGCCGGCCGATTTGAACGCCTTTTCCAGCGCCGTCGTATCCATCAAACAGGATGTAGACCGGAATCTTCTCGTCCTTGCATTCCCTCTGGAGCTTTCCGAGTCTTGCCATCTCCTGTTTCAGAGCTTCTTTCTTCTGCTTTTTCTCATCTTTCACAGGCCGATCCCTCCATTCCATTTTTATGGGCTGTCAAAATTTGTCCGTATCTTCCCCTTCTAAACCTGCGATATATCTTTTTGCAGATATATCGCAGGACCTTTTCCGCAGTACATGCATTAGACAGCTGTTCTGTCAAATAGTTGTAGTTTATTATCAGTTTTTCCAGCTGACGTTCAGATATGTGGTCCTACTGGTTCATCTTCGAATGTTCCTTCGCAAGCTCCTCATATAATGTCAGCGCGTTCCAGCTCTGGTTCGTCGGCGTGAGGACTGCCTTGTAGTCGATCCGGCCCGCTCCCGTCTTTCTGAGTGCCAGGATCACCATGTCCACCTGTCTCGACGTGAGTCCCGCCATCACCATCATCTCTTTCTCAAAATCGTCCCCGGTATAGACCTCACCGCAGGAGCCAAGTTCCTTCACTCCGGCAAGATATCCCACCGGCTCCAGATACTCTTCCTTTTTCACAGCCCGCAGTCTCATTCCAAGAGGGAACAGCGCCCGTTTGATCTTCGCGAGTCTCTCGCCTTCCGGCAGATGGTATAAAAGAATCGTCGGTTTCATATATGATCTAACCTCGTTATTTCTCATCCCCGCAAAACTTCAGACTGCGGGCATTATGGTATCCCTATTATAGCAACTCCTGTTTCTGTTTGCAACTTTTGGCTGTGCAGATAAAACGAAAGCAGGGGCCAGATCATTCCAGCTCCTGCTCATCAAAAATCGGGGCAACAGGATTTGAACCTGCGACCTCTCGGCCCCCAGCCGAGCGCGCTACCAAGCTACGCCATACCCCGAAAGAAAAACAAATGTCTGCTTCGCAGCCGCTTGTTTTTCTTTTTTGTTCATTACATTATAC
>CAVFLH010000027.1:11758-21757 GCA_963622995.1 uncultured Eubacteriales bacterium
CAGCCGAGCGCGCTACCAAGCTACGCCATACCCCGGAAACAAAATTATTATACCAGAAACCAGCAAAAAAGCAACTGAAAAATAGCGTCAGAAAAGTCCTGAAAAAGCAAAAGGGCCCGCAGATCCGCAGGTCCTCTCATCTTTTTCCAAAAATCGTACCGATTTCACGTCTTTAAAGGCACGAACAAAACTTACTCTTCTTTTAATACCCCATTCGCCGCGCGGATCCCAAGCATCGTACCCACCATAAGCAGAACGGCAATCGGCAGGGTGATCCAGGCAGATTGGACAAATCCTGCGATAATGTAAGAAATAAAGGATATCACCGCCGCCACAATCGCGTACGGGAGCTGGGTCGTCACATGGTTTACATGTTCGCACTGGGCACCGGCGGACGCCATGATCGTCGTGTCGGAGATCGGGGAACAGTGATCACCGCAGACAGCTCCTGCCATGCAGGCGGAAATCGAGATGATCATCAGGTTCGGGTTGCTGTTCTCAAACACAGCCACAACGATCGGGATCAGGATTCCAAAGGTTCCCCAGGATGTTCCCGTCGCGAAGGCCAGGAAACAGCCCACAACGAAGATAATCGCCGGGAGGAAATTCAAGAAGGAACGGGCGCTGGACGCAATCACAGTTGCCACATAGACATCCGCGCCAAGACTGTCCGTCATGGCCTTCAGAGTCCACGCGAAGGACAGGATCATGATCGCCGGGACCATGGACTTAAAACCTTCCGGGATGCAGGCCATGCACTCGGAGAACTTAAGGACTCGGCGCACCTGGTAGAGAGCGATCGTAATTAAAAGCCCGAAAAAGCTTCCCATGGTAAGTCCTAAGGACGCGTCACTCTGGGAGAACGCCGTCACGAAATCCACGCCGGAGAAAAATCCGCCGGTATATAACATGCCGACCATACAGCACACGATCAGGGATAAGATCGGGATCAGAAGATCCAGCACGGTTCCGTTAATAGAAACCTCCGGCTCTTTTTCTGTATCATAGGGCCGTCCAGGAGTTGTATAGAGGTCGCCCTTCAGCGCGTTCTTCTCATGGAATTTCATGGAGCCGAACTCTGTTCTCAAAAGCACCATTCCCACCATCATCACGATAGTCAAAATTGCGTAAAAGTTGTACGGGATCGCCCGGACAAAGATAGAGAATCCGTCCTCGCCCTCAACGAATCCAGTCACTGCTGCCGCCCATGAGGAGATCGGCGCGATAATGCAGATCGGAGCCGCCGTCGCATCGATCAGATATGCGAGTTTCGCCCTTGAGACCTTAAATTTGTCCGTCACCGGACGCATGACGCTTCCCACGGTAAGGCAGTTAAAATAGTCATCGATAAAGATCAGGCAGCCCAGTAAGATCGTCGCAAGTTCTGCGCCCACGCGTCCCTTGATCCGACTCGCCGCAAACTGACCGAAGGCTGCGGATCCGCCCGCCCGGTTCATGAGGCAGACCATCGCTCCCAGAATAACGAGGAAGATCAAAATTCCCACATTGTAGCTGTCCGAGAGGACGCTGATCATTCCGTCCTCGAAGATATGGGTAACCGTTCCCTCAAAACTGAATCCGGAATACAGGATTCCGCCCATCAGCACACCGACGAACAGGGAACTGTATACCTCTTTCGTGATGAGCGCCAGCCCGATCGCCACGATCGGCGGAACGAGCGCCCAGAACGTCGCGTAGACTGCCGGCACATACTCTTCCGTCCCGTCAGCACCGAATGCGGTCATCGCGAACATCAGGGTCAGCACTACAGAAAGCGCCGTTATCTTTTTCATACTTGTCTTTCTCTCTCTCATAAGAGATTCCTCCTCCTGATAGCAGAAATCCCCTCTCATCAGCAAAATTTCTGGTGAAAGGGGATCACAACATACACAATTACGATTTATTATTCATCCCAGTTGTGGTAAACAGCCTGTACGTCATCATCCTCATCGAGAAGATCAAGGATTCTCTGCATCTTCTTGATCGCTTCCTCATCGGTAAGCTCTACCCAGTTCTGCGGGATCATAGTAACGTCAGCCTCTACCATCGGGATTCCGGCTTTCTCGAGAGTCTCGCGGACTGCACTGAAGTTGTCCGGATCTGTGATAACTTCGTAGCTGTCCTCCTCCTCTGAGAAGTCCTCAGCGCCTGCATCGAGTGCTGCCATCATGAGCTCGTCAGCGTCCATCTCGCACTCTTCTTTGTCGATCACGATCTGACCCTTGCGGTCGAACATGAAGGAAACGCTTCCCTGTGCACCAACGTTTCCGCCGCCCTTTGTGAAGGCACTTCTTACGTTTGCTGCGGTACGGTTCTTGTTGTCTGTAAGTGTGTCAACGATGATTGCGACACCGCTCGGGCCGTATCCCTCGTATGTTAAGTTCTCGTAGTTTACGGAGTTTAAGTCACCAGCTGCTTTCTTGATACCACGGTCGATAGTATCGTTCGGCATGTTGTTTGCTTTCGCTTTTGCGATTACATCACGCAGTTTGCTGTTGTTAGCCGGATCAGCGCCGCCCTCTTTAACTGCGACAGCGATCTCTCTTCCGATTACGGTAAAGATCTTACCCTTTGCTGCGTCGTTTTTCTCTTTCTTATGTTTGATGTTGGAAAACTTATTATGTCCTGACATCGGTTTTGCTTCCTTTCTCTTCGCATCTCGCTCTTTTTTATCTCTCGTGCACCGGTCCCGGGGACCTTTTCGTGCGCATTATACATAGTCTAAAATATTTTAACATCATTTTTCTGATATGGCAAGCGCTTTTTCTACTGCGTTTTCCACCTTTTACTTGACACAATCCTCTCTAAGTATTTATACTCATTTCAACAGCTGACAGCCTGATTGTAGATTTTTGTTTTTATTTCAGGCGTATTGACAGAAAATATATAACATGGAGGGCATCATATGAAAAAAATCGAGATCGACACCTTTTTGAAGTTCCAATTTTTGAGCAACCCACAGTTTTCACCCGATAGAACAAAGATCGCCTTCACGGTCTCCGTACCTGATCTGGATTCCAACGGATATCTGGCAGACCTGTATCTGTATGATCTGGAGAAAAAGTCCGTCTCCCGCGTCACCTGCGGAGGCGACGCGAAGACCTGGAGCTGGACTGCCGAGAATACTCTGATCTTTACCGCAGCCCGAACTGCCGCCTTTAAAAAGGAGAAAGAGAACGGTACTTCTTTCCTCTATGAGATCTCCACGGCCGGCGGCGAGGCCCAGTGCATCACGTCCATTCCGGCCGCTGTCACAGGGATCCGTCTTCTCCCGGATGGCCGGTATCTTCTGACAGTCCGCCATGATAATTATAAGGATACAAGAAAGAAATCCTACGAGGTGTTCGATGAGCTCCCGTTCTGGGGCAACGGACAGGGATACACGAACGCGAAGAGAAACCGTTACGCCGTTTATGATATGGAATCCGGGGATCTCACCTATATTGCGGACGAGTGGACCGACTGCTCCCAGTACTCTGTCCTCGGAAATCTCCTGCTCTACAAGGCATACCCGTGGAAACAGGGTGTCATGGGAATCCGCCCGGGCGTTTATCTCTATAACCTCGCTACCGGTGAGAAAAAGACGCTCATCGAGCCGGACTCCATGCGCACCGGAGTTGTCTCCCTCTCAGACGAAAAGACGGCGCTCATCGCGGCAACAGATGACTCCTATAAAGATACAACGAAATACTGTGACTTCTACCATATGGATCTCACGGACGGCTCCATGAAACTGATCCATCCTTACGAGTCCTCCATCGGCAGTTCCTCCGTGGGCTCCGATTCCAGATTCGGCGCTGGACAGACATTTAAGGCTGTGGACGGGGAATTTTATTATATCTCCACCGTGGGGGATTTCTCCCATCTCTATAAGATCTCTAAGGATGGCACCGTCTCTGAGCCGCTGACGGCAGGAAGCTCCTGCGACAGCTTCGATCTCGCGGGCGGACACATCGCCTCCATGGAATTTTCCGGAATGCATATCGCAGAGCTCTTCGTGGACGGCGAACAGGTGACCCATATGAATGACTGGCTCACCGAGGAATACGACGTGCGGACGCCGGAGGCCTTCACCTTTACCGCCAGCGATGGGTACGAGATCCACGGCTGGGTCCTGAAACCGGCTGGTTTCGAGGAAGGAAAAACATACCCTGGAATATTAAATATCCACGGAGGACCGAGAACCGTCTACTCCGGCGTCTACTACCATGAGATGCAGATGTGGGCAAACCGGGGATACTTCGTGTTCTTCTGCAACCCGAGAGGATCCGACGGACGGGGCACGGATTTCGGAAATATCAACGGAATCTACGGAACCGTGGACTATCAGAACCTGATGGATTTCACGGACGAAGTCCTGAAGCGGTACCCGATGATCGACAAGGACCACCTCGGCGTCGCAGGCGGCTCCTACGGCGGATTCATGACAAACTGGATCATCGGACACACGGACCGTTTCCATGCCGCCGCTTCCCAGCGCTCCATCTCCAACTGGGTATCCTTTGAGCACAACTCCGATATCGGACACACCTTCATCTTAAACAATCAGGGGGCCAACACGAGGACCGACGTGGAACTTCTCTGGAAGCAGTCCCCGCTCCAGTTTGCACCGAACTGCAAGACACCGACACTCTTTATCCACTCCGACGAGGACTACCGCTGCTATATGGCAGAGGGACTCGCCATGTTCAGCGCCATCAAGCGGAACGGCTGCCCGTCGAAGCTCTGCCTGTTCCACGGAGAAAACCATGAACTGTCCAGAGGCGGAAAGCCGGAGAACAGGATCGACCGAATGACGGAGATCATTAACTGGATGGATACATATTTAAAGTAATATTTACGCGGCATATCCCATCCACGTTTTAAACTTGTTCTTTTAAAATTTTGTACCTACAGAACCTGCCACCGGCAGTTTCTTCTTAATGCACGGCAACATAAAAAGGCCCGCCAGGGACTTTTTATTCAGATTCAGCATCTGTTTTGAAAAATCCCCAGCGGGCCTTTTTTTCTATTCTTTTTTCGTTCAGGTTATGTCAACTCACTCTTACCGCTCTTCCCTGAAATATGGCAATCCCAGACCTGCCGGCGGCTGGTTCTCTCTCTTTCTTCTGAAGCTTGTGAAGATCAGAACGATGATCGTTACCAGGTACGGCAGCATCTTGAAGATCTCCTGGGCACTTCTTCCGACGCCCGGAATATAGAGGTACAGGATATAGAGTCCTCCGAAAAGGATGGATCCCCAGATGGCATTTAACGGTTTCCATAAAGAGAAGATTACGAGGGCAACGGCAAGCCATCCGCGGTCGCCGAATCCGTTGTTCGTCCATGTTCCGCCGGAGTACTCCATGACGAAGTACAGTCCGCCGAGGCCGCTGATTCCGCAGCCAATACAGGTCGCAAGGTACTTATACAGTGTAACATTGATTCCCGCCGCGTCCGCAGTCGCCGGGTTCTCGCCGACAGCGCGAAGGTTCAGGCCTTTTCTCGTCTTTGCCAGGAAAAATGCCAGCACGCATGCGAGAATAATGCAGAGGTATGTCATGAATCCGTATGAGAACAGAACCGGTCCGATCACCGGAATGTCCTTTAATACCGGGATGGACTTCGCGTAAGCCGCGCCTGTGGAGGACACGGAGATCTGTCCGACACCACCAGCTAATGCGGAGAGGGAACCTCCGAAGAAGTTTCCAAATCCCGTACCGAAGGTGGTCAGTGCAAGACCTGTCACGTTCTGGTTTGCCCGCAGGGTGATCGTCAGAATACTGTAGATCAGTCCGCCGAGGCTTCCAGCAAGGAACGCGCAGAGGAAGGAAATTACAAGTCCCACAAATCCGTTTGGAGCCGGGTTTCCGTTCTCATAGAAGAAAGCGCCCATAAGCCCCGCGATGCCGCCCATGTACATAACGCCCGGAACGCCGAGGTTTAAGTTTCCGGATTTCTCCGTCACGATCTCACCGAGAGCGCCGTAGAGCATTCCGATTCCCTGGGCGATGGCCTTCTGAAGGAAAATGATAATCACGCTCATTTTGTATGTCCTCCTTCCTCTTTTTTCTTGAACTGGATCTTGTAGTTTACGAAAAATTCACTGCCGAGGATGAAGAACAGGATGATTCCCGTGATGACCTCGGAGGCGTTCTCATTTAAGTTGAACTGGGAAGCGATCTGGCCTGCGCCCTGCTCCATGAAGACCAGGAAGAAGGAGATCACAACCATCGTGAATGTGTTGAATTTTGAGAGCCATGCGACGATGATCGCCGTAAATCCGCGGCCGCCCGCCGTGCTCGTGGAGATCGTGTGGCTGGAGCCGCTGACGATGATGAAGCCCGCAAGTCCGCAGATCGCGCCGGAGATCGCCATGGTCCGCATGATGACCTTCTTTACATTGATGCCGACGTACTTCGCCGTGTTCTCACTCTCTCCCACAACGGAGATCTCGTAGCCCTGTTTGCTGTATTTTAAATAGCCGAACATGGCGACCGTGAGCACCAGGGCTATCACGACGATCCAGCCGTATGTGAGGCCTGAGAGCGCCGGAAGCCAGCCGGTCTTCGTCTTGGAATTGATGATTCCGACGGAGTTGGAACCTGTCGGATTCTCCCAGAATACGATGCAGAATGTGATGATCTGCATGGCAACGTAGTTCATCATCAGGGTGAACAGGGTCTCGTTCGTGTTCCAGTGTGCCTTAAAGAACGCCGGAATCAGTCCCCAGATCATCCCAGCAACGATGCTGCCAACGATCATTAACGGGATCATCACCGCCGTTCCGAAACGCTCGGAGCCGTAGATCATCACTGCCGCGGACACGCAGCCGCCCATGAGGACCTGTCCCTCCGCGCCGATGTTCCAGAACCGCATTTTAAACGCCGGTGTCAGGCCGATGGCAACGCAGAGCAGGATCAGGGAGTCACGGATCGTCACCCAGGTACGTCTTGAGGTTCCCACCGCACCGGAAAAGATCGCCTTATAGACTTCCACCGGGTTCAGCTTCGTGAGAGCAACGATCACCACCGCGCAAACCACAAGGGACAGCAGAACGCCGATCAGACGGATCATGAGTGCCTTCGCGAAGGGCATTCCGTCCCGCTTGGAAATATGGATACTACTCATCTTTCTTCTCCTTTCCGGTCTTTGTCATAAGAAGTCCGATCTCCTCCTTCGTCGTGGTTCTCGCGTCCACGATTCCGGAGATGGAACCGCCGCAGAGAACGAGGATCCGGTCACAGAGCTCTAAGAGAACGTCCAAGTCCTCGCCGACGCAGATGACCGCAACGCCTTTTTCCTTCTGCTCGTTGAGCAGATTGTAGATCGTGTAGGAAGAGTTGATATCAAGTCCGCGGACCGGATATGCCACCATGAGGACCGTCGGGTTTGAGGAGATCTCACGTCCCACAAGGACCTTCTGGACATTTCCGCCGGAGAGACGTCTTACCGGGGTCGTCGTTCCAGGTGTCACGATCTCTAATCGTCTGATCAGGTCTTCCGCCAGTTTTTTCGGGGTGTTCCGGTCGACGAAGAAGTTGCGTCCGTTGTTGTATCCGCGGAGCATCATGTTGTCCGTGATGTCCATGGAACCCACAAGGCCCATGCCGAGACGGTCTTCCGGGACGAAGGACAGGTGGATTCCGAGGTTTCGGATCTCCGTGGCATCCTTTGTGGCAAGGTCGATGCCGATGCCGTCCGGCGGGTAGTACATGACGGAACCTTCTGTGGTTTTCTCAAGTCCGGCGATGGCCTCTAAGAGTTCTTTCTGTCCGCTTCCCGCAACGCCTGCGATTCCTAAGATCTCGCCGCCGTAAGTGCTGAAGGTCGCATGGTTTAAGGTTGTGACATTCTCCGGGTTCACGCAGGTGAGATCCTGCACCAGGAGACGTCTCGTGAGATCCTTCGGGGCGGAGCGCTTGATGTCCAGGTCCACCTTCTGTCCCACCATCATCTCGGTGAGGGATTCGGAGGTAGCGTCCTTCGTCTCGACGGTTCCGATATATTTTCCTTTTCTTAAGATCGCCACGCGGTCGGATAAGGATAATACTTCGTGGAGTTTGTGTGTGATGATAATGATGGAGCGGCCGTCGGCTCTCATGTTTCTAAGTACTGCGAAGAGTTTTTCTGTCTCCTGCGGGGTCAGGACGGCTGTCGGCTCGTCTAAGATCAGGATGTTCGCGCCGCGGTACAGGACTTTGATGATCTCAACGGTCTGTTTCTGGGAGACGGACATCTCGTAGATCTTCTGATCCGGGTCAAGATCAAATCCGTACTTGTCCACAAGACCTTTGATCTTTTTCCGCACCTCATCCATCTTTAAGACTTCTTTTCCCGGGAGTCCGAGGATGATGTTTTCCGCCGCTGTGAGGACGTCCACCAGTTTGAAGTGCTGATGGATCATGCCGATTCCAAGGGCGAAGGAATCCTTCGGGGACGCGATGGTCACCTCTTTGCCGTCAACGTAGATCTCGCCTTTATCCGGGAAATAGATACCAGACAGCATGTTCATCAGTGTCGTCTTTCCGCTGCCGTTCTCGCCGAGGATCGAGAGGATCTCGCCTTTTTTTACAGTCAAACAGACCTTGTCGTTGGCCACGACGCTGCCGAACCGTTTCGTGATGTTTTTTAATTCAATTGCGTTGTCCTGTGCTGCCACGAACAGACCTCCTATGATTTTTTAGTAGAAAAAGCGAAACTGTCGTATTCCAGCAGTTTCGCCTGTGTTTTTTTTATGGGAGCGAACCGGCACCCGACATTCCGCGCTATGCAGGATTTCAGGTGCCGGACCTCTCATACAGGCAGAATCTTTAAAAATCTCCTGCCGTTTCTTCTTAATTAAGCCTGGCTGTCGATGCCGTCGATGATGATATCGAAGGACGGAGCGGATGCTTTCTCGGACTCGTGGAAGTAACCGTCATAGATGTAATCTTTGTACTTGTCCATGAGCTCTGCGTCATCCTCGGCTTTCTTGCCGTTTACAGTCCATGTGTCAGTAGCGAATACCTTGAGGTCGCCGCTTGCGATGGAATCCTCAACCTCTTTGACCTTCTCTGCTGTTCCCTCTGCAACTACGCTCTCGTTTAACTCTGTGAGCTTGTCTGCGCCGTCTGCAAATCCGCGGCACCAGTCAACGTCGATCGGAGTTCCGTCAACAACGCACTGTGCAGCGTATGTGTAGTAGATGCCCCAGTCCATGGATGCGGATGTAAGAGCCTGTGTCGGAGCTGTAGCGATCATGGAGATGTTGTAGCCTACGCACGGAACGCCGGCTGCCTCACATGCTGTCGGAGCGCCTGTTGTATCAGCGTGCTGGGAAATAAGAACGCAGCCGTCTGCGATCAGGGCCTCAGCTGCCTCTTTCTCAAGGTCGAAGCTTCCCCAGCTGTTTGTGTATGTAACTTCCATATGTGCTTCCGGGCAAACGGAACGTGCGCCGAGGAAGAAGGATGTGAATCCGCTGATTACCTCTGCGTACGGGTAAGCGCCGACATAACCGATCTTAAGATCCATAGACGGGTCTTTTTCTTTCATCTCGTTTAATTTCATTCCTGCAACTACGCCGGAAACGTAACGGGACTCGTAAATATTTGTAAAGAAGTTGTGGAAGTTGTCAAGTCCGCTGGATGCAGCCTGGTAACCGGTCGCATGGCAGAACTGAACATCCGGGAACTCTTCTGCAGCCTGCTTTACATAGTCTTCCTGACCGAAGCTGTTTGCGATGATAAGCTGGCATCCCTGGTCCGCAAGATCGACAGCTGCGTCATATGCTGTCTCGTCCTCCGGTGTATTCCACTTTACAATTAACTGATCATCCGAAAGTCCGAATTTCTCCTGGATCGCCTTTGCGCCTGCGTAATGCGCTGCGGTGTAGCCCTCGTTCTCATCACCGATAAAGATGAAACCGACCTTCAGATCCGCCGGATCCACGCCCTCGCCAGCCTCTGCTGCCTCTGCGCTTGTCTGGTCCGCTGCTGCCGCTGCGGTCGTATCTGCCGCTGCCGCTGTTGTCTCTGC
>CAVFLH010000028.1:0-19956 GCA_963622995.1 uncultured Eubacteriales bacterium
GGGCGGCAGCCCGGATTACGAATACTTGCGGCAAGCGGCTGAACAGACTGGCGTGCCTGCACGCAAGGATGTTTAGCTGCTTGGCTTAAATGAAGTTAAGGGCGCTGAGGAAGCTCTTCTTGATCGTCTCCTCGACAACTTTCCCGTTTTCGGACAGAATCATCATCGGTCCCCGGCCCAGGTGGCGTCCGTTTCCCGCTTTTTTAAGGGCTAGTCCGGCGATCCGCACTGACATCGGCGCCATCTCGAAGGCGACGATCACCGCGTCCTCATTCCCGCAGACACCTGCATAGGCCGCTCCGCGGAGTGCCCCTAAGATGATGATATTTCCTTTCGCGCTGACCTTCGCTCCTTTTTCCACGTCACCGATCACGACGATACTGGCTTCTGATTCCAGTTCATCCCCGTCGCGGAGATTTCCCTTGTAAAACTGGCCTGTGAGGGAGGACAACTCCATGAGTCTCTCATTTAATGCCTGCTCACACTTTCTCGTCCGGTTTCCGTCCGTGTCGAGAAGACAAAGCACCTCGATATCAGAGTTTTCCGTGATGGTCTGAACGACACGGTACTCTTCCTCCGGTGTCAGGTCCCGTCCTTCCAGTGTCAGCGTCATCTGGGCTGCTCCCCAGAATTTCGCCGTCGCCTTGAACTTCTTTGCAATTGCCTGAAGAACTTCCTCAAAATCCAGGTCTTTCTCCAGATAAACCGTCATTCCCGCTTTATTTCCCTTGATTACGACAGCATCTTTCATCTTGAAATCCCCCTTTATGTAACTTCGGCAGGTACGCCAGACCGCCGGTCCGTCAACGCCTTACAGCCCGGCAGATTCGCCGGGCTGCAGCTTTTTGTCCGTGCAGTGCACGGACTAGTCTCCGATCTCTACGTTCGAAGAGTTCAGCGCACTGTTATTCAGAATGTAACTCAGGTCTGTATATCCGTAGTAGAACCGGTAAATATTTTTCGCGGCCGTCGCGGCGTTGGATGATGAATATCCGTAAGGAATATTTACCGTCACCGCAATCTCCGGATTCTGGTACGGTGCGAAGGAAACGAAGAACGCATGGTTGATGCGGTGTCCGTTTTTGATCTCCTCGGCGGTACCTGTCTTACCGGCGATATCCACCTCAAGATCGCTGAAGATCTTTCTCGCGGAACCGTCGGAGATAACCCGGCGCATACCGGTGTGGACCGCGTTCCATGTGGAATCCTTCACATCGATGGTGGAGCGGACCTCCGGTGTGAAATCTTCTAAGAGATTTCCCTGGGAATCCGTCATCTTGTCGAGAAGGCTCAGTTTGAAGACCGTTCCCTTGTTGGCCACAGCCGTGATATATCTGGAAAGCTGGACGTTGGAGTAAGAGTTCTTACCCTGTCCGATGGAGGAGGCCTCCGGCTTCTCCGTTGTCATCTGCGGCTCTCTCTCGGCGATCTCGATTCCGGATGTCTCATCCAGACCGAACATCGACGCGTATTTCCGGATCTTCTCGATACCGAGCTCCGGCGAGTAGTTTCCGTTCTCATCCATGGAGAGGCGGTGTCCCATCTCGGAGAAGAACACGTTGCAGGAGTTCTGGATACCGTGGACCACATCGAGAGGTCCGTGCTGTCCCGGATAGATCCAGCACTTTAAGGACGGTGTGATCTCCTTATAGACACCGGTACAGTTTACCGTATCGTTTAATCCGATGACTCCCTCCTCCAGGGCCGCCACCGCAATGATCGGCTTGAAGGTGGACCCCGGCGCCTTCTGTGCCTGTGTGGCATTGTTGAAGAGCGGCAGGGACTGGTCATTGTTTAACTTATTGTAGTACTCCGCGTCCACAGTTCCGGAGAACTTGTTGTTATCGTAGCTCGGGTATGTCACGAGTGCCCGCACCTCGCCGGTGTTGACGTCCGTGATGACCGCGCTGGCGGAACACGGGTCCAGGGCAAGCTGAGCCGGGGTGATCTCAATGTCTGAGATCTTCTTTCTGATAAACTGGAACGCGTACTCATCTCCGCCCGCCTCCAGCATCCGGACTTCATTCTCATCGTATGCCAGGATGTTCTGGTCATAGAGGGCGAGGCAGAGTTCCTTACCGGACACGGTGCCGTTGTTTACGAGATACCGGAAGATCTTCTTTGTGAAGACCGCATCGTTCTGCAGATCATCCATCACATACTCCACGATGGTCTGGTAAATGCTGTCCGCGTCGGAATACTTCGACTCGATCTTAAGCTTTGTCGTGTCGATCCAACTCTCAGCGATTCCGTCGTACAGATAGTCTCTGAGGCTGATGGAATCGTCCTTCCATGCCTTGTAGGTATCGGACTCCTGGTCGATCTTATCCGTCTTGATGATCTGGCGGTCAGAAAGCAGACTGTAGATATACTGCATGTAGGCGAACATATCTTCCGGCAGGTCCACCATCTTCCTTGCGGATCCGTCCGTGAGCTCGCTTCTGATCTGGGCCAGGATCTGCTCTCTCGACTGGCTGTATTTCGCATAAATATTTTTTTCTGTCTGGGATGCCTCCGGCGCGGAGAATGCCGACAGATCCAGAACATTGTTGTTGATCAGCTGATAGTAGACATCCTTAACCGGAATCGGGATGTTTGCCGCCTTCTTGTAATCGTTGTCATCCAGATCGCGGTTTACAAGCTTGTCCGTGATGATACCGGCAAGCTGCTGCTCCAGAATGTGGTACACACCGATCTGGAGATCACGGTCCAGTGTCAGGTAGATGTCATGTCCGGCCTCCGGTTCCGTCCGCTCAACGACCTCAAGGATCCGTCCCATACTGTCCACATACATGGTCTGGGAACCTTTCTTTCCCTGCAGTTCCGTCTCCATGGACGCCTCGATGCCGGTCTTACCGACAAGGTCTGTCAGCTCGTAATCCGGGTTCGCCTCCCTGAGTTTTTCCAGCTCATCGTCCCAGACTTTTCCGATGTAGCCGATGATCGGCGCAAAGTAGACGCTGTCATTGTATACACGGATCGTGGACTCCGCGATTCCAACACCCTTTAAGTTTCCGGAGTTTTCCAGGACATCCGTCATGGTCTCCTTGCTGACATCGGAAGCGATGGTCGTAGACTCATATTTCCGGTACGCGGTGAGTCCCATGGTGTAGCGGATATTGATGATTCCGAGAGCTTCCTCGTCGGTGATCGCAATGGGATCGCCATTGTCATCCTTTAACTGGTCCAGACCGTAATACTTCACCCTGGAATCAAAGACTTCCCTCGCCGTCACGTCGGACGGATATTTTCCCTCCGCGTCGTCCAGCTCGTCCGTCTTTTTTAATCCGTAGTAATCGCTTAAGAAACGTCTTCTTGCCGTCTCGCTGGTCGTCGTGAAGATCATCTCCCCGGAGGAATCATATCCAATAGAGAAATCTCCTTCCACGCTCTCGCCGTGGCGGTTTAAGATCCGGACAAGTTCTAAGAGCATCCGGTTTCTGTCGTTGGATCTCTTGTAATCTCCGTTATCCTGAAGCGTCACATTGTACGACAGTTTATTATATGCAAGAACATTCCCGTTTCTGTCATAAATATTTCCGCGGGTACCGGTAAGACTGATCTTTTTCTCCGTCTTTGCCATATAGTTTTCCTGGAACTGCTCTCCCTCGATGATCTGCAGATTGAACAGGCGTATGCCCAGGATCGCGTAAAGCACCACAAATACCACCGACAGGATCACAAGTCTTGACGACAGCAGCTTTTTCAAAAACTCTTTCAGGATCTCAGAAAAATCGTTAAACAATCGTTGTGTCTCTCCTTTTTTCCATCTCTTCCAGTTTGCGGCTGATATAGAGGAACAGCCGGTACAGGATCAGTGTTGTCACAACAGTGAAGATCGTCTCCGGCAGGATAATATTGATAAAATAATAGCCGAAGTGCAGTCTTCCCCGCACCAGGAAGCCGAATACATAAAGATAGAAATTATAAAACACTTCGTTCAGCGCCGAAAGCACCAGCGGTAGCGTAATATAGTCCTCATAATAATATTTTGTGCAGATTCCATTCACATAACCCATCCAGATAAAGACGAGCGTATGGAACCCCAGGGGACCGCCGGATGACAGGTCCATCAAAAGTCCCACGATCAGCCCATATCCCATTCCCCAGGCGCTTCCCCTGATAAATCCAAAGGAGAACACCAGGATCACCATGAGATTCGGGTATACCGCCAGAAACGGCAGCAGCGGGAAAATACATGTCTGCACGATAAATGCCAGGATCACCAGAAGAAAGTTTACGATGATCCGTTTCATATTGCTATTCATTGATCTCCGGCCCCGCATCCTTTAAGTCTGTGATCACCAGGACCTCCTGAAGTCTGTCGAATCTCGCGGCAGGGATCAGGTATCCCGATTTTGTCAGGTTGTCATTGTAGTCCACCGTGATGTCCGTGGCGTATCCCACAAGAATTCCCGGCAGGAACTTTCCGCTGATATTGGAGGTGACGATCATGTCGCCGTCCTTGATATCATCGTCCTTTTCCATGTAAGAAAGCTTTAAACGGCCCTCCTTAAAAAGCTGCAGATCGCCCGCCACGATGCAGGAGTCCCCGGACTGCTGCGCCATGGCGCTCACGCGGCTGGAATCGTCGATGATGGAACGGACCGTGGCGTAATTCGCACCAACATCCGTGACGATGCCTACAAGACCGCCGCCTGCAATGACATTCATGTCCTCCTTGATCCCGTCATCGGATCCTTTGTCGATGCGGAATACGGAAAACCAGGAGCCGGAATCCTTCGCGATGATCCGGGCACCGATCTTATGGTACTGCATGTACTCCTGATCCAACTCGTAGAGACTTCTCAAGCGCTCCAGCTCAAACTGTTCGGAGCGGAGTCTCGTGTTCTCCTCCGTCAGCTCATCCACTCTCGTCTTTAAGGTCTCATTCTCCGCCAGTGCCGTCTTAAGTTTTCCGACACTGCTCAGTTCATTGTAGAGACCGCCGCCAACCCGGTTCACGCCGGACTGGATCGGCACCAGCACATAGCCCACCGCAGTTCTCAGCGGGTTTAAGATGCTTCCCTTGATGGTCGTGATTCCGATCATGCAGACGCAGAGAAGCGACAGTCCAAATAGAAAATATTTCGTATTGTTTTTCATGTTTCAAAAATTCCCCGTTCTCTAAGGCTCACATAGGAATTATCTCCGATAATGATATGGTCTAAAAGCGGGACTCCCATGAGATTCCCGGCTTCCCGGACCCGTTCTGTGAAGAGGCAGTCTTCCCGGCTGGGCGTCGGGTCCCCGCTGGGATGGTTGTGGAGCAGGATGATCCCGCAGGCCCTGAAACGCAGGGCCTCGATATAGATCTCCCGCGGTGTCGCGCAGGAGGCGTTCACCGTTCCTCTGGAGACCGTGATGTCTCTCAACAGAATATTTTTCGTATTCAGGAGCAGAAGCTTTAAGTTCTCCTGCTCTAAATGGCGCATTTCCTCCATATAAAAGGCCGCCACCTTCGACGGCGCGTCAAAAACGATGGTCTTCTCCGATGCCGCCGCCTTCCAGATCCTGGCGGAGAGTTCTCCGATACAGGCAAGCTGGATCGCCTTCACCTCACCGACTCCGCGGATCTCCTTGTAGTCCTCCACGGTCCCGTGGAGAAGTCCCGCAAGTCCCGGCGGATTCCCGGCATTTAAGATCTCCTCCGCCATGTCCCGCACCGGGATATTTTTCGTTCCGGAGCGAAGGATTACGGAGAGAAGTTCCGCGTCAGAGAGGGATGCCGGACCTTTCTCCAGCACCTTCTCGTAGGGGCGTTCCGAAACTGGAAGCCCTTTCATCGTCTTTCCATTTTTCTTTTCCATACTGACATTCCGCCTTTCCTGTCTCTCCAAGTACACGATGCGGCAGATGTCCCCTTTTTCCTACAAGAAATGATAAATTAAAATTGCGATGATCACGCCGATGATGCTCGCCATCGTGATCCGGATGCTGAGTCCGAACGTGATCACGAGGATCCCGAGGTTTAAGATCAGCGGATCGTTAAGACCGAAGGATTCCCCAAAATTCAACCAGGAAAGTCCCGGCACCTTCGCTGTCATCTCCCCGATAAAGCCTCCCAGAACGATTCCGGAAAGCAGAAGGAGAAGCAGCGCCCAGGAACTTTTACTCTTCATACTGTTTCATTCCTCTCGACCGCCAGGAGCCGTGGATATCATCACAGGCACCCCCGGCATGTGTTTCATGCACTTATGCAGAAAAGTTTAGCATATTTCACACCCAAAAACAATGAGTTAAGAAAAAGTTCACATTCTCGTAAACAGCAGTGCACTGCTGCGTTCATTCTGCATAAACGGCAAAAGCATTGTTTCTTTACAGTGTCACGATTCCGGCATCCACTAATTTCTGCAGGGACATTAAGATGCCGAGCTTCGCGTGATACCATGTGAGTCCGCCCTGAAAGTATACAGCGTACGGCGGCTTGATCGGACCGTCTGCGGAGAGTTCAATGGAGGAACCCTGAACGAACGCTCCTGCTGCCATGATGACGTCGGAATCGTATCCCGGCATTGCCCACGGCTCCGGAGTTACGAAGCTGTCCACCGGCGCTGCTGCCTGAATGCCCTCACAGAACTTGATGACGCCTTCCGGTGTTCCGAAAGTGATAGCCTGAATGATATCATGACGGCTTTCTGTTCCATTCGGAACAACGCCGAAGCCGAGTTTTTCATACACGTTTGCAGCGAAGATCGCGCCCTTTAACGCACCCGCAACAACGGTCGGGGACAGGAAAAGTCCCTGGTAGAGAGACTGGCTGACACCAAGGCTGGCACCAACTTCTTTTCCAAGGCCCGGAGCTGTCAGACGGTATGCCGCGCGCTCCACGCAGTCTTTATGTCCTACGATGTAACCGCCGATCGGGGCAAGTCCGCCGCCCGGGTTCTTAATTAAAGAACCAACGATCATGTCCGCTCCCACATCTGTCGGCTCCATCTCTTCAACAAACTCACCGTAGCAGTTATCGACCATGCAGATCACATCCGGCTTGATGGCTTTGATGAAGGAGATCAACTCACCGATGCGCTTTACGGATAAGGTCGGTCTTGTGGCGTATCCTTTGGATCGCTGGATCTCGATGAGTTTTGTGCGCTCGTTGATGGCTTTTTTGATGTTCTCGAAGTCGAAATCCCCGTTCGGGAGAAGATCAACCTGACTGTAGGTGATGCCGAATTCCTTTAAGGAACCTACGGAATCACGGATTCCGATGACTTCCTCTAAGGTATCGTACGGTTTCCCCACCGGGGAGAGGATCTCATCGCCCGGGCGGAGGTTGCCGGAAAGAGCGATGGTAAGCGCGTGGGTTCCGGAGATCAGCTGCGGGCGCACAAGAGCGTCCTCGCCGTGGAATGCCTTCGCATATACTTCCTCCAGAGTGTCACGACCAAGGTCGTTGTAGCCGTAGCCTGTGGTTCCGGCGAAATGGATGTCGCTGACTCTCGCCTCCTGCATAGCCTTGATGACCTTTAACTGGTTGTACTCAGCGGTCTTGTCGATGGCCTCGAAACGGTCATGTAGGCTCTTCTCGATCTCTTTTCCGTAATTTAAAACCTTCTCGGAGATTCCAAGTTCTCCGTACATCTTTGTAAGTTCCATGATTTCTCCTTTTTCTAACTGTTACAATAAATCTTTCGATTGCGCAGATCCTCAAGCATCCACGCGAGGATCTTCTCTCTATCAAAATCAAAGTTCCCCTGGTCCACCCAGGTGACTTCTTTTTCTCTCTTAAACCAGGTGAGCTGGCGCTTCGCGAAGTGTCTGGTGTCGCGCTTGATGATGTAGACCGCCTCATCCAAGGAGATTGTTCCGTCCAGGGCATCCAGGATCTCTTTGTATCCCAGTCCCTGCATGGAAACCATATCTCTCGTGCAGCCCATCTCCTTTAACTTTTCCACTTCCGCCAGCAGCCCGTTCTTCATCATGAGATCCACCCGCAGGTCGATCCTCTGATACAGGCGCTCGCGGTCCATATTTAATACATAGTAGGCGAAGTTGTAAGGCGACTCTTTCTGCCGCTCCGCCTCGTTGTGGTCGGAGATCTTTGTCCCGGTCTTCTTGTAGAACTCCAGGGCTCGGATCACACGCTTTACATTGTTCTCATGGATCGCCGCCGCGGACTCCGGGTCCACTTCCTTTAACATATCGTGAAGGCAGGACGCACCTTTTTCTGCTGCCAGATGTTCCAATTCTTCCCGGTATCCCATGTCCCCGTCATTTTTCGTAAAATCGATATCGTTCACCAGTGCCTGGATATAGAATCCGGTACCGCCTGCGATGATCGGGATATGTCCGGCGGCGTAGATCTCCTCCATGGCCTGTTTCGCAAGCTTCTGGAACACCACCACATTGAACTCATCCCAGGGATCCAGGACATCGATCAGATGGTGGCGGACGCCGTCCATCTCCTCCTTCGTCACCTTCGCGGAACCGATATCCATGTGGCGGTACACCTGCATGGAGTCGGCGCTGATGATCTCCCCGCCCACCTTTTTCGCGAGTTCCACCGATAGGGCTGTCTTTCCGGACGCCGTCGGCCCGGTGATTATGATCAAAGGCTTTTTCATTATACGATCCTCTTGAATTTCTTTTCCATCTCATATTTACTGATCGCCACGATCGTCGGTCTTCCGTGCGGGCAGTTATATGGATTCTCCAGTTTTAACAGTTCATCGATGAGCTTGTCCGCCTCCGCGAAGGAAAGCTCGTTGTTTCCCTTAACCGCCGCCTTGCAGGACATGGTGGCGATCCGGTCGTAGATAGACTCCACGTTCTTTCCCATGCTGTCGTCGGAGAGACCGTCGATGAGTTCCATCAGAAGGTCCTTTTTCGCCAGGGAGAACAGGTTGTCCGGAACGGCACGGACCGCATACTCGTTGCCGCCGAAGGGCTCGATCTCGAAGCCGATGTCCGTGAACACTTTCATGTGGCGGTTTAAGAGGTCCGCCTCCTGTAAGGAAAGGGTCAGGATGATCGGCGGACTCACGAGCTGGGATGTGTATTCCCTCGTCTTTAAGGACGCGAAGTTCTTCTCGAAAAGGACCTTCTCGTGGGCGGCATGCTGGTCGATGATATAGAGGCTGCCGTCGTACTCCACGAGCCAGTAGGTTTCGAAGACCTGGCCGATCAGACGGTGGCGCTTTCTCGCGGATTCCGAGAGAAGGCGGTTGTCGAACATTTCCATCTGGGTCGGGGGGGCTGTTTTTTCAGCCAGAACATTTTCTTCAATCGGTGCGGAGGAAATTGCGGTCTGGCCGTCAGAGGCAGCCTGACCGGCAGGTGTGCTTAACTTTTCAGTCTGCGGCGCATTTTCTGCTGCCTGTGGCTGGCTGTCCAGCTCTGAAAGAGTCGCTTTCTCTGCTTGAGTCATTTTTCCTGACAGATTTTGTCCACTTTGTGCTTCATGACTCCATACTTTGTCTGCAAGGTTCTGCTGCATCTGCGCAGGCACCCGTTCCGGCGAAAGTTCCCTTGTCAGCGGTTTCGGCGGCAGGATCCATTTGCTCTCCTGTTTCTTCTCACCATAGGCCGGGCGCTCCTCGCGGATGCCCATGGCTTCCATGCGGCGGTGCTCGAAAGGTTCCGGACCGTGGGCGTTCTTCGCGGGCGTATTCATTCCGCTTCCCAGGATCGGATTTCCCGCCGCGGCGGTCTCTTTTTTCTCAAGCTCCCGCTCTTCCCGCTCCGACATGAGACTCACATTCGGAATCAGTTCTTTTCCGGAAAGTGCGTCCATCACCGCCTGGCAGATCACCCGGTACATGTTCTCGCCGTCCTTGAATCGAAGCTCCATCTTCGACGGATGCACGTTCACATCGATATACTCCGGCTCCACGGTGAGGTGCAGCAGTGTGAAGGGATATTTGTGCTGCATCATGTAGCTCTTATACCCGTCCTCGATGGCCTTGGACACGAGTCCGCTCTTAATGTACCGCCCATTGATGAAATAATTCTCAAAATTCCTGTTTCCCCGGGCGATCACCGGCTTTCCGATAAATCCGGAGATCTTCACGAATCCATTTGACACTTCCACCGGGAGAAGATTTGCCGCGATCTCACGTCCGTAGATCGTGTAGATAATGTCTTTCAGGTTGTGGTTTCCCGATGTGTGAAGACGGCTCTGGTTGTTCACGATGAGCCGGATGGAGATCTCCGGGTGGGACAGGGCGATCTTTTCCACGAGATCCGCCACATGGGCTCCCTCCGTGGTCTCCGTCTTCAAAAATTTCCGTCTGGCAGGTGTGTTGAAAAAGAGGTTTCTGGAGATAAACGTGGTTCCGTCCGGCGCGCCGATCTCCTCGAGACCTTTCTCCTCGCCGCCCTCGATCCGGTATCTGGATCCCGTGAGGCTGCCGGAGGTCTTCGTGATTAACTCCACCTGGGAGACAGCCGCGATACTGGAAAGTGCCTCACCGCGGAAACCCAGGGAAGACACCGTGAGCAGGTCTTCTGCCGTCTGGATCTTGCTGGTGGAATGGCGAAGGAACGCTAACGGAAGCTCTTCCTTCTTGATTCCGCATCCATTGTCCGTGATCCGGATAAACCCGATGCCGCCCTGACGGATCTCCACGGTGATCGCCGTGGATCCGGCATCGATGGCATTTTCCATTAACTCTTTCACCACGGAAGCCGGCCGCTCCACGACCTCTCCCGCCGCGATCTGGTTGATCGTACTCTGATCCAGCACCTGAATCGGCATAGTCTCTCTTCCTCTCTTTCATATTTTACCCTCACCGGTATCTGTTCTTCACACCGTCTCATGCGAAAACTCACACCCACAGGGGCTTTTCGTATCATTACTGCCAGCGATTCTTAAGTTTCGTCTGTAGCCTGTAAAGCGTATTCAGCGCGTCGATCGGGGTCATGCTGGAAAGCTCCAGATCCCCGAGTTCTTTTATGATATCGTCATCCTTCACCGTGTCAAAGATGGACATCTGGTTGAGATCCACCTCGTCCGGCTTCGCCACCGCTTTATGCTGCGGAGACGCGCTCATCTGGGCGATCTCCTTAGCCTGGGCGGTGATGTCCGCGCTGGCAAGCTCCTCCACCAGTTCCTTTGCCCTTGCAATCACCGGCTCCGGCACACCTGCAAGCTTCGCTACCTGGATACCGTAGCTCTTATCCGCTCCGCCCTTTACGATCTTTCTGAGGAACACGATATCGTCACCCTGTTCCTTCACGGCAATGCAGTAGTTGTTGACACCGCTGATTGTTCCCTCAAGCTCCGTGAGTTCGTGGTAATGAGTCGCAAACAGAGTCTTTGCTCCGAGGATCTTCGGGTTGCTGATGTGCTCGATCACCGACCAGGCGATAGCCAGACCATCGAAGGTGCTCGTTCCGCGTCCGATCTCGTCGAGAACGAGAAGGCTGTTCTTTGTGGCGTTTCTAAGAATGTTAGCGACCTCCGTCATCTCAACCATAAAAGTACTCTGTCCGGATGCCAGGTCATCGGAAGCACCGACTCTCGTGAAGATCCTGTCGCAGATTCCGATGTTCGCCTCGTCCGCCGGGACAAAGCTTCCGATCTGAGCCATGAGGACGATTAAGGCCGTCTGTCTCATATAGGTGGACTTACCTGCCATGTTTGGTCCCGTAATGACGGAGATCCTGTTCTTTCCGTTGTCCAGATATGTATCGTTCGCTACGAACAGGCTGTCCTTGATCATCTTCTCCACCACCGGATGGCGGCCATTCTTGATGTTGATCAGGCCTTTTTCGTTGATCTTCGGCTTCACATAGTTGTTTCTCATGGACACCGTGGACAGGGACGTGAACACGTCGATGCCCGCGACGGCCTTTGCGGTGCTCTGGATCCGCAGGACCTCCGCCGCGATCTGGTCGCGCACGTCGCAGAACAGGTCATACTCTAAGGTATAGAGGCGGTCCTCCGCGCCCATGATGATGTCTTCCAGCTCCTTCAGGCGGTCTGTGGTGTAGCGCTCCGCGTTTGTCAGTGTCTGTTTGCGGATAAAGTAATCCGGAACTAAGTCCTTGAAGGAGTTCGACACCTCAAAATAGTAGCCGAACACCTTGTTGTACTTGATCTTCAGGTTCTTGATGCCTGTCTTTTCCTTCTCCTCTGCCTCGAGGTCTGCCAGCCATGCCTTTCCCTCGGTCTTCGCCTTCCGGTACTTGTCAGCCTCCTCGCTGTATCCGTCCTTGATGATATTTCCCTCGCGGACCGTAATCGGCGGCTCGTCAACGATGGAGCGGTCGATGAGCTCATAGAGGTCTCTTAACGGATCAAGGTCCTCATTCATCTTCTTTAAGAGCTCGCAGGAGAATTCTCCGAGAATATCTTTGATATACGGCAGCATCTCCAGGGAATTCTTAAAGGAGAGAAGGTCTCTCGGGTTCGCCGTCTTGTAGCTGATACGGCCCATGAGGCGTTCCAGGTCGTAGACGGAATTTAAATATTCCCGGATCTCTTCCCTGGAAATGTAGTTCATATTCAGTTCCTCGATGGCCTGCTGGCGGCGCTCGATCTCTTCCTTATCGATCAGCGGCTGTTCGATAAAGGAGCGGAGAAGTCTCGCTCCCATGGCCGTCTTCGTCTTATCGAGGACCCAGAGCAGGGATCCACGCTTCTGCTTTTCCCTTAAAGTCTCAACTAATTCCAGATTTCGTCTCGTGGAGGTATCGATCATCATGAACTGCCCCGTCGTGTAAGGTGTGATCTTCGTCAGATGGGACAGGTCATTCTTCTGTGTCTCATAGAGGTACTGTAAAACAGCGCCGGAGGCAATCATTCCATTCTCGTAATCACCGAGGCCCAGTCCCTCAAGACTCATCACATGGAAGTGTTCCTTTAAGATCTTTCTGCAGTCATCGTCCGAGAAAAACCTGTTTTCCAGGGCGGTCACGGCAAAATGATACCGTTCCTTCAACTCATTCATATCCAGGCCGGACATAAAGAGCGCCTCGTTGCACACGAGCTCCGACGGTGTGAATTTATTGATCTCATCGAGCAGCGCACGCTCGCTTGTCACTTCCGTAACAAAAAAATCGCCGGTCGTGATGTCGACCGTCGCAATTCCATAATTGTTTCCGGTATACACAACTGCCATCAGGTAGTTGTTCTTTGTCTCATCCAGGGCCTGGGAGCTTGTGATGGTTCCCGGCGTCACAACGCGGATGACTTCGCGCTTGACAAGACCCTTTGCGAGCTTCGGGTCCTCCATCTGCTCTGCGATGGCGACCTTATATCCTTTCTGGACGAGTCTCGTGAGATAACCTTCCACCGCATGGAACGGCACACCGCACATCGGCGCACGCTCTTCCATTCCGCAGTCTTTTCCTGTCAGCGTCAGCTCCAGTTCTCTTGAAACCGTCTTCGCGTCCTCAAAAAACATCTCGTAGAAATCACCCAACCGGTAAAAAAGGATACAGTCCGGATACTGCTTTTTTGTCTCGAGATAATGTGTCATCATTGGTGAAATCTGTCCCATGTCTTTTCTCCTATTCCTTAACATGCCCACAGCGCCCGAAGCACTCGGCTCCGGGCGTCACATAGTTTTTACTCTTATTTTACGAGAGATCCCATATAGTAGAATCCCTTTGCCTCGTCTAAGGAGACATCCACGATCTTTCCAATCAGGGACGCGTCCCCGGCGAAATGTACGACTGTGTTGTTGGAAAGTCTTCCTGTCACAAAGCCTGCCTCGTGAGTATCGATCTCCTCCACAAGGACTTTTTGTACCGTTCCCTCGTGGCGCTTTACGACCTCAGCCGCAATGTCCTGGACCTCCTTTAACAGGCGGTCGAAACGGTTCTTTACCACGTCCTCCGGAACCTGGTTCGGCATAGCAGCCGCCGGTGTTCCGGTACGTTTGGAGTAGATGAAGGTGAAGGCGCTGTCGTAACGCACTTTTCTCACCACATCCATAGTCTCCTCGAAGTCCTCCTCTGTCTCTCCCGGGAAGCCCACGATGATATCGGTGGTCAGGGAGATATCCGGCATCGCCGCGCGGAGCTTCTCCACCAGGGCAAGGTACTGTTCCTTCGAGTATTTCCTGTTCATTCTCTTTAAGATCTCGCTGCTGCCGGACTGAAGCGGCAGGTGTAAATGGCTGCAGATCTTCTTGGAGTTCTTCATGGTCTCGATGAGCTCATCGGAGAGATCCTTCGGGTGGGAAGTCATAAAGCGGATCCGCTCCAGGCCCTCGATCTTTTCGACTCTTCTGAGGAGTTCCGCGAATGTGATCGGATTTTCCAGGTTCTTTCCATAGGAATTGACATTCTGTCCCAGAAGCATGACTTCCACGGCACCGTCAGCCACAAGGTCCTCGATCTCTTTAATAATATCCTCCGGCTCCCTGCTTCTCTCGCGTCCGCGCACGTACGGCACGATACAGTAGCTGCAGAAGTTGTTGCAGCCGAACATGATGTTGACGCCGGATTTGAACGGATATTTTCTCTCGATCGGGAGCTCCTCCACGATCTCGTTCGTTCCTTCCCAGACATCGACAACCATCTTCTTTTCCATAAAGCGCTCGTAGAGCAGCTCAGCGAGCTTGAAGATATTGTGGGTTCCGAAGATCAGGTCCACATGGCGGTAGCTCTTTTTGATCTTTGCGACCACTTCCGGCTCCTGCATCATGCAGCCGCAGAGGGCGATCATCATATCCGGATTTTTTCTCTTCACGCCGCTTAAGTATCCAAGACGGCCATATACCTTTAAGTTCGCGTTTTCACGAACGGTGCATGTATTGTAGAGGACAAAATCCGAATTCTCATCGGTTCCCTCCACATAACCCGCTTCTTTTAAGATTCCAAGGAGCTTTTCGGAGTCTCTGGCATTCATCTGGCACCCGAAGGTGTTGATAAAACAGGTGAGCGGACGGCCTTTTTTCGCGCTCTCCGCCTCCACGAGCTTTTTCACCTGCTCCATAAAGTACTGCTGTCTCGCCGGTTCCTCTGTCGGGGCACCTGCGATGATATTATTATCTGTCATTCTGATATTTCTCCAACTATTTTTATAAATCGTAATGTCCCGAATGATTATACCCAAGATTCCCCGAAAATGCAACCTTGTTGTTTTTCAGTAATTACTTACGGATCTGTCCATCCCCATAAATGATATACTTCGTGGATGTCAGTGCCAGAAGTCCCATCGGTCCTCTCGCATGAAGTTTCTGGGTGCTGATACCGATCTCGGCACCGAAACCGAACTCGAATCCATCGGTAAATCTTGTGGAGGCGTTGACGTAAACTGCCGCCGCGTCCACCTCATTTAGGAATTTCTGGGCATTCTCATAGTCCTTTGTGACGATGGCCTCGGAATGTCCCGTATTGTAACGGTTGATATGGGCGATGGCCTCATCCACGGAGTCTACGATCTTGCAGGATAGAATATAGTCCAGGTACTCTTTTCCCCAGTCTTCCTCTGTTGCCGCCGTAAATTCCGGCACGATGGAGCGGGCATCCTCGTCGGCGCGGATCTCCACGTTCTTCTCATCGAGACGCTTTTTCATAAGCGGCAGGAATTCCTTCGCGATCTTTCTATGTACCAGAGTGGATTCGCAGGCGTTGCAGACTCCGATTCTCTGGGTCTTCGCGTTGAAAATAATGTCCAGTGCCATATCGAAATCGGCACTCTCATCCACGTAAACGTGGCAGTTTCCGGTGCCTGTCTCGATCACCGGAACCGTGCTGTTCTCCACAACGGTGCGGATTAGGCCCGCCCCGCCTCTCGGGATCAGGACATCCAGGTATCCATTCATCCGCATGAACTCTCGTGCGGTCTCATGGCTCGTGTCCTCGATCAGGGAGATGGCATCCGTCGGGATTCCTTCTTTCTTTAAGCCATTCTTGATCGCTGTGACGATGGCCTTGTTGGACTCCAGCGCGTCGCTGCCGCCGCGAAGGATCACGGCATTTCCCGTCTTAAAGCAGAGGGCAAAGGCATCTGCCGTCACATTCGGTCTCGCCTCGTAGATGATTCCGATGACACCGAACGGGACACGTTTCTGTCCGATCAGGAGACCGTTCGGGCGTCTCTTCATGGAGATCACCTCTCCCACCGGGTCCTCGAGACCTACGACCTGGCGTATGCCTTCCACGATCCCCTCAATGCGCTTATGGTTCAGTTCCAGGCGGTCCACAAGTCCCGGAGCCATTCCTCTCTCCTTTGCCTTCGCGACGTCCTCCGCGTTAGCTTTTAAAATATCGTCCTCTTCATCTAAGATCTCCTGCGCCGCAGCCAGAAGTCCCGCGTTCTTTAAATCTGTCCCCATTTTTCCGAGGATATAGGAAGTTTCTTTTGCTTTCTGTCCGATTTCTATTAACATGGCTGTTTCCTCCCTAATCTGTGATCCTGATCATGCAATGTACATATGATATTTTCGGTTTAAATAATGTCAGTCTGCATGTTGTTACTTAATGTTACACTGGATCACTTGTTTTTCTGTCACGATCATATCCACGCTTCTGTCATACGGTTCCGCCGGGATCTCATGAAGGATCTGGAACTCGTACGCCAGGGCAATGGTCTTATGGCCGGGGTGTTTTTCCAGATAACGGTCATAATATCCACCGCCTTTTCCAAGACGGATGCCGCTTTCCGTAAATCCCATGCCCGGAACCAGGATCGGTGCTGTCGAAAAAACATGTCTGGATTTCTGATGAAATTCCCGGTCCATCTTCTCCGAAGCTATTTCCGAATGGTACTCTTCTGCGCTCCGGCATCCGTTCCTGGGCTCCATAATGTGAAACGTGCCCTCTGTGAGATCATTCTCCGACTCCGTCACGAAAAACTCCATCGTCTCACCCATGACTCTCGGGAGGCAGACGATGCATTTTCTCTTCCAAAGTTTCTTTAAGATCCCCGCAGTGCCGGTCTCCCAGCTTAAGGACGCATATCCGTAAACTGCCCCGGCATCAGCGACCGCAGGAAGAGACAGGACCCGGTCCGCGATCCGGCGGTCCAGGATTCTTTTTTCTTCTTCCGGCAGTGCCTTTAACTGTTTCCGTATGACCGTTCTAAAATCAGCTTTCTGTTTTTCCAACATTTCCATATTTCTTTCCAAGGTCTGTCACGGAGCCATCCTTCTCAACGATGGAGATATTGTTTAAATGACCTCTGAGACTCGCCTTGATGTCGGCAACATACTGTTTTCTCAGAGCTGCCTGTTCCTCTTTTTCCTCGTCCGTAAGTCCTACGGCCTGGGATTTATGGTAAAGTTCATTGATTCTGTCGATCTGTTCCTGTTTCATAATATGTTTCTCTTGTCCTCTCAGTTTCTTTCCAGAAACCATGCTTCCGCACGGCTCAAGATTCCCGCTGCTGTTCTGCTGGTAAAGGCCGCAAACAGCAGCAGTCATATTTCAAGCAGCCTTTTAAGCGTGAATGCTCTGGATATAGTCAAGCAGCGCGAATTCACTGCTCTTATTTGCTTTAAAGAGCGTTCCGATCTCCTCGCCCTTTAAGATCCGCCACATAACTTCCAGATCGTCCGCGTTGGCGATCACCATATCGGCTCCGCTCTCCGTCGCGATCTTTGCCGCGTGAAGCTTCGTCGCCATTCCGCCGGTTCCCACGTCGCTTCCTGTGGTTCCCTTGCCCATAGCCATAAACTCTTCCGTGAGATCATCCACCTGGCTGATGAATTTTGCGTCTGGATTTTTCTTCGGATCGTCGGTGTAGAGGCCGTCGATGTCGGAGAGAAGGAATAATAAGTCACCTTCCACGAGGGCTGCAACGATGGCGGAAAGTCTGTCGTTATCACCGAATTTAATTTCATATGTAGATACGGTATCGTTCTCGTTTACGATCGGCACCGTTCCGAGCTTTAAGAGTTCGTTGAACGTGTTCTTCGCGTTGGCGCGGGAAGTATCATCCAGGATCGTCGCCTTTGTGATCAGGATCTGTGCCGCGGTCTGGTTGTACTCGGAGAAAAGCTTCTGGTACACCATCATGAGCCGCGCCTGACCCACAGCCGCGTATGCCTGTTTCTCGGCAACCGTCTCCGGCTTCTTTCCGCCGAGAGTCTGGCGTCCTGTGGCGATAGCACCGGAGGAAACAAGGATCACTTCTTTTCCCATACCTCTCATGTCGCTGATGATGCGGACAAGCTTCTCGATCTTTGCGAGATTCAGATTGCCTGTCTCCCCATGGATAAGTGAGGAAGATCCGATTTTGATTACGATTCTCTTTTTATCTTTTAATAATTCTCTCTCTGTCATATGAAAAGTCTCCTTTGCTACGAGGGCGCAGTGTCATCTTCTTGTTTTCATTGGCATGAAAACAAGAAGCTTCGGGCGTCCGCCCTATATCGAATTGCACGCAAGAATGCTTATGCAAGCCAGCTTGCAACACATTCTTTCGCACAATCCGACACACTGCTGACTGTTTACGTTTATTCAACCGCCGCATACCGCTTTATGATCTCCTCCGCAACCTTCAGGCCGTCCATGGCCGCCGATGTGATTCCCCCGGCATACCCGGCTCCCTCGCCGCATGGATAAAGCCCCTTTAAACTGCTCTGAAGGCTCTCATCGCGGCAGATCCTGAGCGGTGATGACGTACGGCTTTCAATTCCCGCAAGGACTGCGTCGGCGCGGTCAAATCCTTTGATCCGTCTTCCGAACTGTTCCATTCCTTCCAGAAACGCTCCGTTTAAGGCCTCTGGCATCAGCTCCCGTAAGTTTGCGAAGGCGTAACCTCCGCAGAACACAGGATCTACATCTCCCAGGGCCACCGTCGGTCGGTTCGCGGCGAAATCACCGTAGAGCTGGATCGGGATCTTTCCTCCGCCAAGAGCGAACGCGCGTTCTTCCAGGTTTCTCTGGAACGCGATGCCGCCCAAAGGTCCTGCCTCCGAAAAATCTGCCGGGGTAATTGCCACGATCAGTGCACTGTTTGCAATACCGCTGTCTCTCTTAAAGTTGCTCATTCCATTGACAGCGAGACGTCCCTTTTCCGAGGACGCGTTCACCACCATTCCGCCCGGGCACATGCAGAATGAGTACACGCCGCGGCCGCTGGTGGTCTTTGCCGTCACTTTATAGGGCGCCGCCCCGAGTTTTCCGGCATCCTCCATCCCGTACTGGTTCTTATTGATCTGGGCCTGGGGGTGCTGGATCCGGAGTCCCACCGCGAACGGCTTCGGCTCCATGAATACCTTCATCCGGTCAAGCTCCGCAAATAAGTCTCTCGCACTGTGTCCCACGGATAAGATCACATGATCTGTCTCGATCACGGAGCCGTCCGCAGTCATCACTCCGGTGACTTTTCCATTTTCTTCCAGGAGCTTTGTGACTTCCGTCCGGAAATGCACCTCTCCGCCGCCGGTGATGATCCTGTTTCTTAAATTTTTAACCACATCCCGCAGCACATCCGTTCCGATATGCGGGGCGTGATCGTAAAGGATCGATGGATCAGCCCCCATCTCCACGAACGTAGAGAGAACCTTTCCGTTTCTTCCCGAGGTATCTTTTACCAGTGTGTTTAACTTTCCGTCGGAGAATGTTCCGGCTCCGCCCTCGCCGAACTGGACGTTGGAACGGATATCCAGGGCCTCATCCCCGTTCTTCCAGAAATTCTCTACCTTTTTCGTTCTCTCCTCCACGGCATCGCCCTGCTCTAAGAGGATCGGGGCGTAACCATTCTCGGAGAGTGCCAAGGCCGCGAACATACCGGCAGGTCCGGCACCGATGATCACCGGGCGCTTTTTCATCTCCGTCGTTCCGTGTTCCGGGTATGCATATGGACGGGAGTCCTCCGCCCGGACGTTCTGGTTCGCCGCCTTTTTGATGACAGCGCCTTCCTTTTTGCTGTTCGCAAGCGTCACATCTACGATATAGCTGAATAACAGCTGCGGCTTTTTTCTCGCATCGATGGATCTGTGGACGATCCGGATCTCCCCGATCGCCGATTCATCGATTTTTAGAAGCTTTGCCACCTTTTTCTTTATGGCCTCTTCCCCGTGGTCCACGGGAAGTGTGAGCTGATTGATC
>CAVFLH010000028.1:19966-21734 GCA_963622995.1 uncultured Eubacteriales bacterium
TTTCCTGTTTTCCCTGGGTCCTGTTTCCCTCTGCGCCGGAAAACGTCATCGTTTTTCTCAAGGCGCGGTCATTATTTAAATACCCGGGAACGATTCCTGAGGCGGCATGACATCCGGCTGCATACCCGGAGGACCATGCCCACTGTAAATTATATCCGCCGCAGATTCCATCTACGTCTAAGAGTTCCCCGACTATATATAAACTGGGAACATGTTTCGACTGCATGGTCTCCGCTTCTATCTCTGTCGTGTCGACCCCGCCGGTGCAGATCTGGGCCTGCTCAAAAGGATTTGTCTCCTTCACCGGAATCTCAAATTCCCAGATCATGGCACCCAGGCGGTCCAGTTCCTCCGATGTCAGAAGACCTGCTTTTTTCTCCGTCTGGATCTTTGCCGCCTTCAAAAGCACCGACGCTAATTTCTTATTAAATATACCGCTTAAAAAATTCTCCGCTGTCTCCTCAGAAAGGACTTCTCTCTGCTCTCTAAGGAGATACCGAACCTTCGTCTCATCAAGATCCGGCAGAAAATTTAAGGATGCCGTGACTTTCTTTTTCTGGTCTAGCAGTTTTGCGGCGTACCGGCTCACCTGGAATACCGGAATACCGGAAATTCCATAATCTGTGATCTGCAGCTCCCCGCGGTCCTTTGCCGCTGTCTTTCCGTCCGCCGTCCGGATGCTCACAAGGGCATCCACCCGGACACCGGACGCCTTCGGGAGAAGATTTCCCGCACAGCGCAGCTGTACTAACGCCGGGAGGGGTTTTATGATCCGGTGGCCGAACTGCTTTGCCAGTTCATAGCCGCTGCCATCGGATCCGGTGACCTTTGCCGCCTTTGATCCGCAGGCCAGGATCAGAAAATTCCCCGCGAATGTCCCCTGGTTCGTTGTGACCTCAAAGCGGTCTCTCCTTCTTCCCGCCTTTTCCACCTCACACTCGGTGACGATCTTAACGTTGGCCCTCTTTGCACCTCTTAAAAGCGCATCCAGAACCGTCTGCGCCTGGCCGGACATAGGGTAGACGTAGCCGCCGCGGTCCATGGTCAAAACTCCGAGATTCCGGAAGAACGCGACTGCTGCCTTCGGCGGGAAATTTCGGATCGCAGTTCCCTCAAAGCCTTTTTCATCGCTCCGGTAACAGGATGGATCCATATAGAGATTCGTCAGGTTGCATTTTCCGTTTCCCGTGGACAGGATCTTCTTTCCCGGACGGGCCGTGTGCTCGATTACGGTCACAGACGCGCCCTGCTCTGCCGCCGTGATCGCAGCCATAAGTCCCGACGCGCCGCCGCCGATGATAATTCCTTTCCGTCCTTTCAAGCTTTCTGCCATTCTTTTTCTCCCTGTCTCCGGTTTTTCCTGTGATCTGGGACCGATTTCCAGACTTTAAGTCTTCTACCCCAGTATCAAACAATTTTATATTAGTATATCGACCTGACGCAAAAATTTCAAGTAGTAACTGTCCCGCAGTTCTCCCATTTCAGGCAAATTTCAGACCAAAAGCGTTCTAAATTGACTTTCTGGACGGATTTTTAACTGCTGTAAGACTCCAGGTAACTGAAAATTTCAGCCATTGTCGGAAACCAGATCCCGGCCATGAGCCTCTCCTGTTCCTCCGCCGGAAATTCCGCCAGGGGCATGTGGGTGAAAAGGTCTGTGGTCTCCTGCCCTTTATCGTAAACGATGAGATAACCTTCCTCCGCCACGAGAAAATACCGCTCGTCATCCTCCGCCACAGTCTGATTTTCAACCTGCTCCATATTTAGG
>CAVFLH010000029.1:0-21322 GCA_963622995.1 uncultured Eubacteriales bacterium
TTCAGCATATCCCCCGCCGCCGCGATCCGGCCTGCCGGGTCTTTCTCGAATACGGCGGCAAGCTTCAGCGTCTCCGGCGCCTTTTCCGCCTCTTCTCTCGCCTCTTCCACTTCTTTATTCCAGACTTCCTTATCGTCCTCCCCGATCATCTCCTGGAATTTATCCTTAAGCGCAAGCTCCGGGTTCAAGACCGTAAGGAAGTACATGCGCTTCACATACTCCGCCTCCGGCTTCGCGTTCCAGGCGCTCTCGTAGGCATGCATGGCCTTCTGGTAGCAGAAAAGCTTCGCGTAGCAGGCCGCGATGTTATTCCAGACCTTTCCCCGGAAATCCCCGGAGAGATGGCGTCCTGCCCCGTCCAGGATCTGCTCGTAGATCGTAACTGCCTTTCCGAAGAGATCCAGGCCGTAGAAATAATCCGCCCGGCGCTTCTCGTACTCTTCCTCCGAGAGCTTTTTGAGACCATTCACGGTCTGGCGGTAAGCCGCCTGCTCCTTCGGGGAGTAATAATTGCACTCCTTGAGGATCAGGTACAAGATCTCCTCCGTCGCCCCGTGGCTCTCGATCCATTTCTCCACTCTCTCCGCGAGAAACGGCATCCGGAGCTCACTGCGTAAAAACTCGATCAGGCGGTTGTCGATAAAGTCCTCCAGCACCAGTAACGGATTGTTGTAGATCACATAGCAAAGCTCCTGGGAGGAATAGATATGGATCCCAAGATCCTCGATATAAAGCGGAACCGTCACCGGCTCCTGTCTGCAGAGAATCAGACTCATAACGTCACCTCCTGGCGAATCACCGCATCCGTCTTCGGGAACAGCTCCCCGAATCCCTGGTCCGTGAGCTTGACTATCATAGTCTTCTCGTCCAAGAATCCCACAGCCACCCGGATCTTCGTCGTCTTGTTCGGGCGATCCGGGAATCCCTCGAGGGCGATCTTCACGGTCCGCTTCTTCTTCGGCTCCTGCTGCGGCGTGATCGTAAAGCTGATCTCCTTTTCCCCGTCCGGGATCACCTCCACCACGCTTCTCGCCTCATACCAGCTCTCACCGGCGGACGCCAGCTCGATCTCCGTCTTCGCGTCCCGCTTCATGACTTCCAGGGACACCGCGGACTTTAACTTTCCCTCACAGAGGCACACAAAAGCCTTGGAACCGCTCTCGTCCAGATACTCCTCCGCCTTCATGGCAGCGCCCTTCGCAAAGAGGGCTGTCTCCACAAAGACTCTTCTCCTGTTGCAGATCTGCTTCATGAATTCCGGTGCCCAGTCGGTCCTCGCGAAACCTTTTCCCGTCAGGAAGATCGAGGAAAAGATCTTCTTCTGTAAAAACCGCTCCCCGCAGGCACATAGGATCTTGTCCGCCATCTTCGCCCCGGAGCCGGTGTCGAGAACACTTAAGCTGAAACCTTCCTCTAACTCCTCGTGCTCCGCGAGAGCTGTCATCTGGCGCGGTCCTCTCGTGACCTTAAGCTCATAGTAGCGCAGGTCCTCATCCGATAAAGAGAACATGCCCACCTGACCGCCCCAGACATCTCTTCTCTGGTTTAACACATAGTAGACAAAGCATTCCGTGTGGCTCGCGATATGGACATTTCCCCTGGGGATGCCTAACGCCTCCACACTGGCCGTGAGACCTTCCAGAAGCTTCATCTCCATGTTTTTCAGGCTGATGACCAACTCATCTATCTTCTGTCCGCCGTGCTCCGCGCGCACCATGGCGAGAATGCTGCCCAGGAATCTCTGGAGCAGCTCCATCCCGCCGTACTTTACGCCGCCGATGGTGGACGTTCCTTCTTTTGCCGCCAGGCTCAGGAGTTTGTCGACAATAACTCCCTCACCCACCAGCGTATATTTGTATGCATCTTCCCCCACATACCACTCTTCCGCAGACTTCTTTCTGCAGATGACGGTCGGGAGCATCCACGCCTCCTCGCGGCCCAGGACAGCCGCCTGGGTATAGGTGTCGCAGAGGTCGATGCCAATGATCAGTTTCTCCATTTATTTGTCCTCGTTATGCCAGACGGAACAGCTTCTTCGCGATCTGGCTGTCCGTCACGTATTCTGTCATGCTTTCTTTCAATTTCCGGTCATCCTTCATTCCGAGATAGAGGTTCATGGCGTTTAAGGCCGTGAAGCGGTTTCCCTTGTCCCCCGTCGCCGGTTCGCTGCAGGTCACTTCGCCTTCCGCCTTTTTCACCAGCGTTCCGTACTCGTTCTCCCAGATCTCGTACTCCATGATCTCACCGTCGAACAGAAGTTTCTGGCGCACATAGATGCCCTTGTAGACCATGTTCATCTCTTCCTCATGGAATTCTTCCTCGTCCGGCAAAATCCGGATCTTAAGGATCGGTCTTCCATCCGGCCGTCCATGATACTCGATGATCTCCTTGTCCATCACCTCGCCCGGCATGTCCACATACCGCGCAAGATCCTTATACCACGCGAATACCATGCCCCGGGCAGAGAGGATATCCATCATCCGGGAGAGCAGTTCCTTCTGCTCCTCCGTGATCTGCGCCTGGGCTGAGTAAAATTTCGCCAGGGCCAGGAGATAGATCTCCGGCACCTTCCGAAGCTCCATTCCGTGGATCGCGCCTTCCAGGTACCCGAATACCTTGTCCCCCGGAACCACATCACGGAGGAAGTATTCCGTGCACTTCACGGTAAAGTACGCCTTCACGATCACATCGCTGGTCTCTTTTCTCGACGCGTAGAGGTCAAACACCGTGTCCATGTGCTTCTCACAGCCGGAGAACAGGCACTGGGCCAGCAGGCGCTCCTCGAGGTCATATGTCTCCACATGAGTCTTCACGGCCTCAGCCAGGATCTTAAACATGGACTCCCCACCGCCATTATAATGCTCGCAGAGGTAATCCAGGATCACGCTGTCTCCATGTCCGTCCGCGAACACGCGTCCCGCAAGGTGGAGAAGCAGGTCGTCCTCCTCGAACATCCTGTCTAAGATCAACTGGGATACCAGGGCCGCGAGACGTTTCACGCGGATCTGCTCCTCGCCAAACTCCTTGATCATCTCGTAAGCCTGTACCATGTAGTTCTGGACGATCAGGGTCTCGCACACATCCACGCGCTCCGGTCTGGAAAGCGTCTTCTTGTCAAGCTTTAAGAGGTACGCTCCGCCCTCGGCGTCCATGGCCTCGTCATCACCCAGAAGCGCCGCACGGTAGTAGGAAATGATCCTCGTAAGCATCTTCTGCTGGTAGGCAGGCTTCACCGGAAGCGTATCCAGGGCGGTCTCGATCTCGGTCACATCGTCCTTCTCGAGATCTTTCTTTTCCATGATCTCCAGACACGCCTTCATCTTAAGCATTGGGTGGTCCGGGTACATCTCAAAGCACTTTTCTTCCAGTTCCTTCTCGTCGAGAACCGGCTCTTTCGTATATTCCACGTCCATATACCGGTTTCCGAAGGTGTCCTGGAACATGATCACGCTGTCCTCAAAGAACAGCGGCACATAGGCGGTCTGGTTCTGCAGCGGGTAGGCATCCTCACCGGCGAGGACCTCGTTGGAGACGATCACATACTTCATCGCCGCGTCCTTCACCTGGATCCGGTTCGCCTTTAAGATTCCCGGAAGCACCTGGGCTACCTGGGTATCGATAATATCCCGGTAGATGATGTGTTTGTAGATCACCGCCAGTCTCTTGTTGATCCGGGACTCGAAAAGCTGCTCCATGGCGAACTTTTCCATCTCACGCTCATACTTTTTGTAGAGCGGGTCATCATGCGGAATGTAGGCTGCCACGTTGGCGTAGAGGGCCGCACGGCTCTTCTGGTCCAAGTGGGAGCTCTCGTAGGAGAAGTATAACAGCACCTGGCGCGGCATCATCTTCTCGTAGTCGTCCGGCAGCGCATAGAGGAAGTATTCGTAGATTCTCGTGAGGCTGATCTCCTCGTTGATGCCCTTCTCGTACCAGGAAAAGCTCTCTTTTCCGCGGACATTTCCCTTAATTAACAGACAGCACACCGCCGTCAGCATGTCCTTCGTCGGATATTTCTCGTAGAGCTTCGCAAGCAGGCGGTAATACAGCCGGTGGAAGAACTTCGCTCCCGGTGCCAGCGCGCAGATCCGCTCCGCTAACTTCTCTCCCACAAGGCCATTCATGGCACCGTAGTAGATGGCATGGATCTCAAAGGAATCCATGGTCTTTAAAAGTTCCGGATTTTTCTCAAAGAGGCGGATCGTCTCGATATAGAGGAACGGGCTGCGGCAGCCGTTCTTAAACTGCATCTTGAAGCTCTCCGTCAGGGCTTCCTCCTCCTCGTACATCTCCGGCATCATCTTTAACTGTAAAAGCTGTAAATAGAATCTTCCGTTGGCGTCCTCCAGTTTTTTCCGGAACAAGCGGATCACAGCGTCCTTCTTCTCCTCGTCCGGCTCCAGACGGTACTGCAGGTACTGGTAGTAACAGTAGAGCGTTCCGATCCGGTCTCTCAGGGCGGAAACGGTGTCCCATGTCTCATCCAGGCACAGAGCCGCCTGGTCCGGTCTCTCTGCGTCCAGGTAGGTCTCCGCCTGTAAGAGGGACAGGACGACAGAGCTGCCGTTTGCGCTGCGGATGGCATCCAGTTCATTCTGGATCTTTCCGAGGACGACTTTCTTCTCGTAGAGACCGCTCTCGTAGGCCTCGCGGAGCTTCATGTAACGGCAGACGCTGGCTTTACTAATCTCGCCCTCGATCCGCTTTCTCTCCGGCTCCTCGCCCATAGCCTCGATCCGGATCACCGTGTCCCCGTGGACTGTCAGGAGGCGGATCGCGCCGAGATTCTTTCCCTTGTGCATCCGCTCCGGGTGGATCCGGAAACGAAGGTCCAGACGGTCATCCTCGAAGTCCGCCTGGGTGATGACCTTCTTCGGGATCTCGATGAAATCGCCGTCGGCGCGGACTTCCATGTAGATATAGCCCCAGGTATTTTTCCGCAGGACTACTTTATCGTTCACGATATCCTTCGGCTTGTCGTATACCTTCTTTGCCGTGGATAAGGTCAGTTCGATGGGTTCTTTCACGCCCGTCGCCAGGAAAAATTCCTCCAGGGCATTCTGGCGGTTTCCGTGTCCCTTTAAGCCCTCGTAGATCGTCCGGATCTTTAAGTCCTTAAAGAGCGGCGCTTCTGTAAAGTCCCGGTACTCCATGAGGCGCAGTGCCAGCTCCATATCTTTTTTCGCCAGCTCCACGAAATCGTCCATAGTCTTCAACGTGGACAGGACGCGGACGGACTCGATCATTTCCACACGAAAAAGAAAAGGGACCTCCAGTTCTCCGCTGTTTGTGACAAGCGTGAAGTTTCCCTTGATCAGGTCTCCGTTCTCGCACCAGGAGGTGTCGACTTCGTAGACAATATGGTTTCTCAAGCCGCCGAAGGCGCTCTTTAAGATCTTCACGCGGCTGTGGCTTGAGTAGGCAAGGCCTTTGATGTATAAATTGTTCTCACTTGCTAAGTATAGTTCTCTTTTATAAACTGTACCGCTCCCCAGAGTCTCCTCGACCTTCACAGGATCCAGAAACAGCTTCGGCGTCTCCGCTTCCACGATTCCTCTGGAAAGGCGCATGATCCGTTCTCTCATATATTTTTCACCTTATATTTATAATCCGATACCTGACTGCTAGACGGCAGGCGCTTTGCAGTACCTTAAAATATTCGTGGTATCATCATAGCACATTTTCAGATCAAATTCACTACAAATTTCGACCTTTTTCATATGATGGAAGAAAAAGGGCTTGAATCCATGTGAAGAAACCTGTAAAATAAATATGCTCGCAGCTGTTCAGCACCTGTTTCTTACCTAGTCTGCCTTGGCAGCCTTTTTTGAACGCACGACCGCTGCACGTTAAATCCTATTCCAAATTGATTTTATCAATAGTTTTTTTCCTTCCGACGTAAGTTTTCTTACGGGCAGCACAGTAGGCACACAGATCTGCTGTGTAATTACATGCATTTTACAATAAAGGAGCCCCTGCGTATGTTATCTGATCCGATCACGCTCTACAAATTAATGATCCTCTACATGCTGGACCACGTCAATTTTCCCCTGACAAACTCCCAGCTCACGGATTTTTTCCTGGATCACGAATATACGACATACTTTACGCTCCAGCAGGCGTTAAACGAGTTAAAAGAGGCGGGACTGATCCGAATGGAATCCACCCACAACTCCTCCCGCTATGAAATAACAAAAGAGGGCGATGACACGCTCTCCTTCTTCGGAAACAACATCTCCCCGGCGATCATCGAGGATATCGACAGCTACTTAAAAGAAAACAAATTCCGCTTAAGAAACGAGGTCGGCGTCATCTCCGATTTCTATAAATCCACAAACCAGGACTACATCGTCCACTGCGAAGTCCGTGAAGGCAAATCCGTCCTCATCGGCTTCGACCTCTCCGTCCCCGACAAAGACCAGGCCGAGACCATGGCCAGCCACTGGAAAGAGCGGAGCCAGGAGATATACTCTTATGTGATGAAGACCCTGATGAAGGGCTGATCTTAACGCAATCTGCAAAATTTATTCAGGCATCAAAAACGACATCTCCCGCAATGAATTTTCTGCGGTGATGCCGTTTTTTAATTGTTCTATTTCTGTACGTTCTGCGCTTCTTTTTCTGCCTTCTTCGCCGCCCACTCCGCAGCTTTCTCCGCCTGGATCTCCTCCTCGGCAGTCAGTAGGTCTTCTCCGGCAGCCATCTTGTCGATGAGGGTCCAGATGTCCTCTCGGCCCTGTTTTGTCTCGGCGGAGAATGGGATCAGGATGTCCTGTTTTTCCATTCCGAGGCCGGTGCGGATGAGTTTTACCTGCTTCTGGATCTGGCTGCGCTTGATCTTGTCAAGCTTTGTGGCGATGATGACCGGACGAAAGCCGTTGTAAACGACCCAGTCGTACATGGTCTTGTCATTGGCGGACGGCTCGTGGCGGATGTCCACAAGAAGGAAGACGCATTTTAACATCTGGGACTTATGGAGATAATTCTCGATCATCTTGCCCCATTTTACCTTCTCAGACTGCGGAACCTTCGCGTAACCGTAGCCGGGGAGATCCACATAGTAGAGATCTCCGTTGATATTATAAAAGTTGATCGTCTGGGTCTTTCCCGGCTGGGAGGACGTTCTCGCCAGTGCCTTCCGGTTCATGAGCGCGTTGATCAGGGAAGATTTTCCCACGTTTGATTTTCCCGCGAAGGCAAACTCCGGCAGCGTGTTCTCCGGCAGTGTGCTCGTCACACCGCAGACGGTCTCAAGTTCCACATTTCTGATTACCATATATTTCTCCTCTTGCGGTCAGCGCAAACGTATGCACGGACCTGCCTAACAGTTACCCACGTCTTTGCTTTCAGAACCAGCAGCTCTCTGACAGGTAAAACCTGTCAGAAAACTTCTGTTATTTATATTCTGGCTTTACACAAACGCCTCTCTGACTACATCATCCATCGTCTTCACAAACACGATCTCCATGCCCTTCGTGATCTCCTTCGAGATCTCCGCCATATCCGGGCGGTTCTTATCCGGCACGAGTACCTTCTTCATGTGCGCCATTCTCGCCGCCAGCGTCTTTTCCTTCAGACCGCCGATCGGCAGGACACGACCTCTTAACGTGATCTCACCAGTCATCGCAACACTGGCGCGCACCTTCTTTCCGGTGACGGCAGAAAGCATGGCTGTCGCCATCGTAATGCCCGCAGACGGACCGTCCTTCGGCACAGCTCCCTCCGGGATATGTAAGTGCAGATCGTGTTCCTTAAAATACTTACTCTCCACACCGTACTGGTCAGCCACCGACCGCACATACGTCAGCGCGATCTGCGCGGACTCCTTCATGACATCGCCCATCTGGCCTGTCATCTGGAGCTTTCCGTTGCCCGGCATCACATTTACCTCGATCTGGAGCGTGTCGCCGCCAACGCTGGTCCACGCGAGACCTCTCACGATTCCGACCTCGTCCTCCTCGTTGGCATTCTCAAAGGTAATTCTCTCTTTTCCGAGATATTTCTGGATATTTCCCTCTGTGATGTGCACAGATTTTTTCTTCTTCTCTAAGAACTCTCTCGCCGCTTTTCTGCAGATCTCCCCGATCCGGCGCTCTAAGTTTCTCACACCTGCTTCTCTCGTATAATTGTGGATAATCTTCTCCAGCGCCTTATCGCTGAAGGAAAGCATGTCCTCCGTAAGACCGTTTCTCTCTAACTGCTTCGGAACAAGATATTTCTTCGCGATATGGAACTTCTCATTCTCGGTGTAGCTGGACACCTCGATGAGCTCCATACGGTCAAGAAGCGGTCTCGGGATCGTTGACGCGTCATTCGCCGTTGCGATAAAGAGGACTCCGGAGAGATCCAGCGCAATCTCCAGATAATGGTCGCGGAACTTCACGTTCTGCTCCCCGTCAAGGACCTCTAAAAGCGCTGAAGAGACATCTCCCCGGTAGTCCGCGGAGACCTTGTCGATCTCATCTAAAAGCATCAGCGGATTTGCCACGCCTGCCTGGTGCATCGCGTCGGCGATACGTCCCGGCATCGCTCCCACATACGTCTTTCTATGTCCGCGGATCTCCGCCTCATCGTGAATGCCGCCGAGGCTGATCCGGACATATTTCTTTCCGAGAGCACGGGCAACGGATCTCGCGATGGAGGTCTTACCTGTTCCAGGCGGTCCCACAAGGCAGAGGATCGGGCTTGTGCCTTTCTTTGTGAGGGCACGGACCGCAAGGAATTCCAGCACGCGGTCTTTCACCTTCCCCAGACCATAATGGTCTTCCTCCAGGATCTCCTTCGCGTGAACAATGTCCTGGTTGTCTCGGGATGTCTTCTTCCACGGCATCTCAAGCACCGTCTCGATATAGGTGCGGAGAACATTCGCCTCCTGGCTTCCGCCCGGCATGCCCTTGAAACGCTGGATCTCCTTCTTGATTTTCTCCTTCGTCTCCTTGTCCGCATTCAGCTTCTCCAGCTGTTCCACATATCCGTCGGCGTCCTCTGTTCCAGAGTCATCACCCAGCTCCTCGCGGATGACCTTTAACTCTTCCCTTAAGATATAGTCGCGCTGGTTCTTATCGATATGTTCTTTCACTTTTCCCTGATAGTCGCGCTTGATCATTAAGATCTCAAGCTCGCGCATCAGATAGTACACGATCCGGTCATAGAGGTGGCTCACATAGTCACACTCCAGAAGCTCCTGCTTCACGGCAAAATCCCACGGGAACTCATTTGCCGTCTGGGTCAGAAGCTGCTCCAGATCCGTGATCACAAGAAGACTTCCGATAAAGTCCTTCACTGCCTTCGGGTTCGCGTTTCCGAACTCCTCAAGCTTCTCCTTGACGATCCGGCTCATGGCCTCCTTCACCGTGTCGGAAAGCTGCTCTTCCTGCATCGGATCATCCTCGATCTCCGCCTCCAGGTAAACTCCCTCCTCAAACAGGGTGAGCAGTGCCGCTCTCTTCTCGCCTTCCACCATCACACGGATATTTCCGCCCGGCATCTTCACGATCTGCTTGATCTGGGATACGGTTCCCACCTGATACAGATCCGCCGCCGTCGGTACTTCCTGCTCCGGGTGGCGCTGGGTCACGAGGTACACCTTCTGGTCCCCCATCATAGCTGTCTCCACCGCGCGGACAGATTTTTCCCGGCTGATATCGAAATGCTGTACCATTCCCGGAAGGATCGTGAGTCCACGGAGCGCCACCGCCGGCATCGTAATTTTCTTATCTTCCATTCATTTCTCCTATGAACGCAACAATTCCGCCATACGCAATTTTATAGGGAAATGCACTGCAAATTGCTTATATGGGCATTTTCCACGCGGGCGTACAGCTGAATCGTCACGAATATTCACCTGTATAAAAAGGCTGCCGTAACATTTCTGTTCGCAGCAGCCCCTCTTATCTGCGGGATACGGGTCCTGCAGGTCCAATTTTTCTCATACGGGAACGCCGTCCGTTACGCGATCTCCCCGTTGCTGTCTTTTCTGGATCTTCCGGCCAGTGCCTTTTTCGGTACTGTCACGTCGCGGTAAACGACCTCCGGCTTTTCCTTTCCGTCCACCGCATCCTTTGTCACGGTGCAGATTCCCACGTTGGAATTGGACGGAACCTCGTACATCGTATCCATCATGACGGATTCCATGATCGCACGGAGTCCTCTGGCTCCTGTCTTTCTCTCCACTGCCATATGGGCGATCTCATGGACAGCATCCGGAGTGAACTCCAGCTTCACGTCATCCAGCTCAAATAATTTCTGGTACTGTTTTACGAGGGCATTCTTCGGCTCTGTGAGGATCCGCACAAGAGCGTCCTCATCCAGAAGATCTAAGGATACCATAACCGGAACTCTTCCCACGAACTCCGGGATCAGACCGAATTTCGTGAGATCCTGCGGCATCGCCTGCTTTAAAAGCTTGCTGATATCCGTATTCTTCTTATCCACGATCTTCGCGCCGAAACCGATGGAACTTGTCTCCAGTCTGGACTCGATGATCCGCTCAAGACCATCGAAAGCGCCGCCGCAGATGAACAAGATGTTCGTCGTGTCGATCTGGATCAGCTCCTGCTGCGGATGCTTTCTGCCGCCTTGCGGAGGAACACTTGCAACGGTGCCTTCCAGGATCTTTAATAATGCCTGCTGTACGCCCTCACCGGAAACATCACGGGTGATGGACACGTTCTCGGATTTTTTTGTGATCTTATCGATCTCATCGATGTAGATGATACCGTACTCCGCACGGCTCACATCGTTGTCTGCTGCCTGAATCAGTTTTAAGAGGATGTTCTCCACGTCCTCGCCGACATAACCGGCCTCGGTCAGTGTCGTCGCGTCTGCGATTGCAAACGGAACACCCAGAAGCTTCGCAAGTGTCTGCGCCAGGTAGGTCTTACCGGATCCGGTCGGACCGAGCATCAGGATATTGCTCTTCTGAAGATCAACATCACTTTCCTTCTTCGATGTGATTCTCTTATAATGATTGTAAACAGCCACGGAAAGAACTTTCTTCGCCTCATCCTGTCCGATCACATAGTCATCCAGGAATTCCTTGATCTCCTTCGGTTTTAAGAGGTTGATTCCGGAAAAATCCGGTCTCTCCTCCTCCTCGTTTCCGAGTTCTTCCTCAAGGATCTCGCTGCAGAGTTCGATACACTCGTCACAGATATAGACGCCGTTGGTACCGGCGATCATTTTTCTGACCTGATCCTGATTCTTTCCGCAGAAGGAACATCTGATCTTTTCCTCTGGTCTTACTGGCATGTTCGCACCTCAATTCATTAATTCATTCTTTATGTGTAACTATTCAGTAACTTCATAGTTACGCGCAAAAATCCATTCCAGATCAGCTTCGCTGATGGAATTTTTCCTTCGCGCTGTCCGGTCCTAGTGACCGGAGATCACACGGTCGATCAGACCGTATGCGGCAGCTTCCTCCGCTGTCATGTAGTTGTCTCTCTCTGTGTCGCGGGCGATCACGTCAAGCGGCTGACCTGTGTTTGCAGCCAGGATCTTGTTGAGCTTCTCTTTTGTCTTTAAGATCTGCTCTGCAACGATCTTAATCTCTGTCGCCTGTCCCTGGGCTCCGCCGGACGGCTGATGGATCATGACCTCAGCGTTCGGAAGTGCGAAACGTTTGCCCTTCGCGCCGCTGGAGAGAA
The DNA here is from genome assembly GCA_963622995.1 of uncultured Eubacteriales bacterium. Taxonomy (GTDB): domain Bacteria; phylum Bacillota; class Clostridia; order Lachnospirales; family Lachnospiraceae; genus Pilosibacter. The sequence goes on from CAVFLH010000029.1 coordinate 11,649, forward strand.
GGAATGCGCCCATGCTTGCAGCCATACCGATGCAGGTGGTGCACACGTCGCATTTGATGTAGTTCATCGTATCATAGATCGCCATACCGGCAGTTACGGAACCGCCCGGGCTGTTGATGTAAAGGTTGATATCCTTATTCGGATCCTCGGACTCTAAGAAAAGAAGCTGTGCGACAACAAGGCTTGCTGTCACGTCGTTTACTTCCTCACCGAGGAAAATGATACGGTCTTTTAATAATCTGGAATAGATATCGTAGGAACGCTCTCCTCTGCTTGTGGATTCAAGCACGTAAGGTACTAAGCTCATATTTTTTTCCTCCATCTTTTCTTTATATATCTGTTACCAGGCTGTTCCTTTTTATGCATTTCCCGGCAGGACTGCCGTCTGCTTTTCCGCAGGCAGTGTCAAATTTCCACTCTTTTCCACATAATTCGGAACTATCCCTGTATAACCGATTAGGGATTGCCGCAGAAAAACTCTCCGCAACAACCCCCTCTGTATATGGTTCCTGACCCGTTCTTGGATCATTCCCCATCAATGTTTTCTGTGCAGATTAGTTGTAATGATTAGTCAACAAACTTTGCCTCAGCTACAAGGAAGTCGATTGCTTTCTGTACTGCGAGGTCTTCCTTTAACTGTGCCATCTGCTCTTCACCGAACATACCCTTGATCTGTTCTTTGTCCATCTTGAAGTCTGCAGCCATCTTGTCAAACTGCTCCTCAACTGCTGCGTCGTCAGCCTGGATGTTCTCAGCCTTTACAACTGCCTCAAGAACGAGTCTTGTCTGGATTCTCTTGATTGCCTGCGGTTTCATCTGCTCGCCGATCTTCTCAGCTGTCATGCCTGTGATCTCAACGTACTGCTTGAAGGAAATTCCCTGGCTCTCAAGTCTGCGCGCATAGTCGTTAACCATGCCGTTTACCTGCTCCTCAACCATCTGATCCGGGATCTCCATAGTTGCGTTCTCGATTACCTTAGCAACGACCTTATCCTCGTCTGCTGTCTTAGCTGCTTCAACTTTCTCAGCCTGTAACTTCTCTGTAAGGTCTTTCTTGTACTCTTCCATTGTATCGAAATCAGATACTTCGCTTGCGAAATCATCGTTAGCTTCCGGAAGCTCTTTTCTCTGGATCTCTTTGATCTTTACTTTGAATACAGCCGGTTTGTTCTTTAACTCTTCTACATGGTACTCAGCCGGGAATGTTACGTTTACTTCGCACTCTTCGCCAGTTGTCTTACCGATTAACTGCTCCTCGAAGTTGTCGATGAATGTGTGGGAACCGATTGTAAGCGGATAGTCCTCAGCCTTGCCGCCCTCGAATCTCTTTCCGTCTACGGAACCGTCGAAGTCGATAGTTACCTGGTCGCCATCCTCAACGCCTCTGTCCTCAACAGTGATAAGGCGGGAGTTTTTCTCTCTTGCGCGCTTGATCTCTGTCTCGATATCTTCCTCTGTAACTTCAGATTTTGTCTTCTGAACTTCTACGCCCTTGTACTGGCCAAGGGTAACTTCCGGCTTAACAGCTACTACTGCTGTGTAAACGAAAGCTTTGCCTTCCTCGATCTCCTCGATGGAAATAGATGGATGGGAAACGATCTCAAGACCGCTCTCTTTTGCAGCGTCCGGATAGCTTGCGTCGATTACTTCATCAACAGCATCCTCGTAGAATACGCCAACGCCGTACATCTTCTTGATCATGTTGAACGGAGCTTTTCCTTTTCTGAAGCCCGGGATATTGAATTTACCCTTATTCTTATTATAGGAGTGCTGTACAGCCTCCTCAAACTTTTCTGCCGGCACTTCGATTGTAAGTTTTGCCGTATTCTTCTCTAAATTCTCCACCTGTACGCTCATTTTATGAGTTCCTCCTTAAATATATCGATAGCGGGGATTTAAAAAGCCCGCCCGTATAATCTCGTAACTGCCGCTTTTGGGGCGTTACACGTTTTCCGGCATTATGATTGCCGCTCAGCGAAAAATCCGCCCGCAGGCATCACTTCTCCGTCACGCGCACATAGCGCCGCATGAAATTATATCATAAGACGAATGAAAAGACCAGACCTAAATTGTAAAAATTCCAGAAAAACACAGGGTTTTTACGGTTTACACAGATACACGGCTATTTTACGTATTGAATCGCTGCCTTGATTCTTTCAGACTCTTCCTCACTGACTAAGAGTTTAATCAGCTCAAGTCCCAGATCGATGGCCCAGCCCATACCGCGTCCGGTGCTGATCAGGCGGTCTGTGATGACACCGTCGCCTCTGCAGTCCGCACCTTCCATCTTTGTCTCAAAGCCCGGATAGCAGGTGGCACGGTGGTCTTTCACGAGACCAAGCTCTCCCAAAATACTCGGAGCCGCGCAGATCGCAGCCAGGCGTTTTCCTGCTGCCGCGTGGGCTTTTAACATCTTTGCAAGTCCCTCATGGGCCTTCAGATTGTTCGTTCCGGCAAGTCCGCCCGGAAGGAACAATACATCCGCGTCATCCTCGATCTCCTCAAACAGGCAGTCCGCCTCGATCTTAAATCCGTGGGAACCTGTCACCATCTTTCTTCCCATGATGGAGACAAGCTTCACATCCACCTTCGCTCTTCTCAAGCAGTCGCACACAGCCAGACACTCTACCTCTTCCATGCCGTCTGCCACAAACGCGTATACCTTTGCCATTTAGATCTTCTCACCTTTCTTTGTCGATTCAGCTTCAAGAATCTTTCCGGAAGCTATTTCAGCGTAATACAGTAACTGCACAGTTTACCTGCGCAGTCACTGGTTTTATTGTTTACTTTCCCGTTATTTTTTCAACAGCTTACTGCTCATTCTTATCATCATCCGTATACGGATAGAACTTTCCGTTCAGGTAATATCCGCGTCCCGGTCCACCTTCCGACTTCTTCACATCTGTTCCGCGGTCTTCCGCTGCAGCCTGCTGTGAGACAGACTGATCAACGGTCTGCTCCGGTCCGCTGTATTTGTATGTCTCCTGCGGAACATCGTTCCAACTGTCCGGTGCGCTGTTCTGGTTCTGTCCATAAGAATACCCGTTTTCGTTATTCTGTCCGTAACCGCCGTTCATATTTCCGTTTCCATACGCGCCATATCCGCCGCCATAATTTCCGCTTCCGCCAACATTTCTCACACTGTCCGGTTCCACATACTGGCCGCCGTAACGGGCGCTGTTCTGCACGAACGGCTCTTCGCCGAATCCATTGAGGCGTCCGGAGTACGGTCCGCGGAGAACTGCGTAGAGCTCCGCAAATGTCGCGTCAATATACGGCTGAACGAAGAATGTTCCGATTCCGCAGAGCATGGTTCCAAGAAGCTGCCAGCCAAGGAAGGAAAGGCCGAGAACAAAGGCGTTCCACTTCTGTCCATCCATCATTTCTTTCGAGAGTCTTAAAGCCTCTCCTGCCTTCATGTCCGGATTTTCAGCAAGAATATACGGTACCATCAGGTAGCAATAGGAGAAATAGATAGAGACACAGGATCCAAACATGATACCGAACATAGACAGCATAAACAGTCCGTTTGACGCACTAAATCCCGCTTTGCCAAGCAGCGCTGACAGCAATGCCACCAATGCGGACACATACACAACGCTCTCCGTGATCAATGTCCGGAGGAACTGGGTCCCCACAATCTTTAAATATCCGTTGGAAAATCCCCACGCGATCTTTCCGACACCCGCCGACTGTCCCGTCACGCGGCTCTCCAGATAGAACCTGTTCCGTCCAACCTCAAACACCGGCTGTACAAAAATTCCGATCACGACGGAGACGATCACAACAACGACCACTGCCCCCGCAAACAGGCGGTAGAACAGATTGCTCGCAACCATGGATCCCGCATTTCCGGCACCAGGTCCGTAAGCGTCACCAAGTCCAGGAACGAGTTCGATTCCGCTTGCCAAACCACTCTGGATACTTCCGCTGAGACTGCCGTCTCCTCCTAACTCCCCGATCACAAGGCCGCTCTGATCATCCTGGCTTTCCGTCGTATTCTGCTCCAGATAGCTTGTTACTCTCTGTGTGTTCGAGTTCGATCCGCCGAATCCGCTGAGGATCGCAAAGATCAGGCTCACCGCAAACGCTGCCCAGTAGTAACGGCTCAGACACATTTTCGCCCTGCTTTTTAACTCTGCCCTTGTCCACATACGCAGTTCCTCCTTCTATTTTTATCATTAAGGTATGACTAACTGCCAGACATTACCTCTTTTTCTGTTATAGTCCAGAAGCCTTCTATCCACGAACAGGAATCTTTTCTCACAATTATTGTATCATATACCCGAATAAAAGACCTTACATTTTCCTTGCAATATGATATGATTTATTACAATATCGCGGGTCAGGCCAGTCACACGCCAGGCCTGCGCCAGAAAGGAATTTTACTATGGAAATCGAACGCAAATTTCTTGTCACAACTCCACCTGAAAACCATGAGTCTTTCCCGCACCATGAGATCGAACAGGCATATCTCTGCACGGAACCGGTAGTCCGGATCCGTAAGGAAGACGATACCTACTATCTCACCTACAAGTCCAAAGGACTTCTCGCCAGGGAAGAATACAATCTCCCGCTGACGAAAGAGGCCTACGCCCATCTTCTCACAAAAGCCGATGGAAATATTCTCACCAAAAAGCGCTACCTGATTCCTGTTCCGGGGCGGGATGATCTCACGGTGGAATTCGACGTCTTCGAAGGAAAATTCGCCGGTCTCATGCTCGCGGAGATCGAGTTCTCCAACGAGGATGACGCAAAGATATTTCCGCCTCTCCCCTGGTTCGACCGTGACGTGACCTGGTCCGGGGAGTACCAGAACAGCAAGCTCTCAAAGATGCCTTAAGGTTTTCTTTGCAGTCTGTTAAAAAAAGACCACCGACGGCCCAAGGAACCGCCGATGGTCTTATTTACTTTCATTTATAAATTGCGGTAATTCAGGAACGAATTACATCATTCCGCCCATTCCGCCTGCACCTGCCGGCATTGCAGGAGTCTCTTCCTTAATGTTTGCAACAACAGACTCTGTTGTAAGAAGTGTGGAAGCAACACTTGTTGCGTTCTGTAATGCGCTTCTTGTAACCTTAGCCGGATCAAGGATACCAGCTTTGATCATATCAACGAATGTCTCATTGTAAGCATCGAAGCCCTGGCCAACCGGGAGCTCTTTAACTTTGTTAACGATCACAGCGCCCTCAAGGCCTGCGTTGGATACGATGTGGAATAACGGAGCTTCAAGAGCCTTTAAGATGATCTTTCCGCCTGTCTTCTCGTCGCCTTCCATCTCATTTACAACGGCTGCAACCTTCTCTGCTGCGTGAACATAAGCAGATCCGCCGCCTGCGATGATACCTTCCTCAACAGCTGCCTTTGTAGCTGCAAGAGCATCTTCCATACGGAGTTTTGCTTCCTTCATCTCTGTCTCAGTAGCAGCACCTACGCGGATAACTGCAACGCCGCCAGCGAGTTTCGCAAGTCTCTCCTGAAGTTTCTCTCTGTCGAAGTCGGACTTTGTCTCTTCAATCTGGCCCTTGATCTGGGCAACTCTGTCAGCGATCTCTTTCTTGTCGCCGAGACCGTCAACGATGATGGTGTTCTCTTTCTGAACCTTAACGGATTTTGCACGGCCAAGCTGTGCCATTGTAGCATCCTTGAGGTCAAGGCCAAGTTCATCGGAGATCACAGTACCACCTGTTAAGATAGCGATATCTTTTAACATCTCTTTTCTTCTGTCGCCGTAGCCCGGTGCCTTAACACCTACAACGCTGAATGTACCTCTTAACTTGTTGACGATAAGAGTTGTAAGAGCCTCACCCTCGATATCCTCAGCGATGATAAGAAGTTTTGCGCCTGTCTTAACGATCTGCTCAAGGAGCGGAAGGATATCGTTGATGTTAGCGATCTTCTTGTCTGTAATCAAGATATACGGATCATCAAGAGTTGCCTCCATCTTCTCCATATCTGTGCACATATATGCGGAAATGTATCCACGGTCGAACTGCATACCTTCTACAAGGTCAAGCTCTGTCTTCATTGTCTTGGACTCTTCGATGGTGATAACGCCGTCGTTTGTAACCTTCTCCATTGCGTCTGCAACCATCTCGCCGACCTCATCGCTTGCTGCGGAGATCGCTGCTACTCTTGCGATCTGGTCTTTGCTGCTGATCGGCTCGCTCATCTCTGCGATCGCCTTAACAGCCTCGTCTGTGGCTTTCTTCATACCTTTTCTTAATACGATCGGGTTAGCGCCTGCAGCCAGGTTCTTCATACCTTCGTTTACCATTGCCTGTGCGAGAACGGTAGCTGTTGTTGTACCATCACCGGCAACATCGTTTGTCTTTGTAGCAACTTCCTTTAAGAGCTGTGCGCCCATGTTCTCAAACGGATCTTCTAACTCGATCTCTTTTGCGATGGTAACACCATCGTTTGTGATAAGCGGTGCGCCGAAGGATTTGTCAAGAACAACGTTTCTTCCTTTCGGTCCGATCGTTACACGAACGGTATCAGCAAGTTTATTTACACCAGCTTCAAGAGCTTTTCTGGCTTCAACGCCATATTTAATTTCCTTAGCCATGTTAAGATTCCTCCAATCAATGATGTCCTGTGACCATTTTCACGGTCACTCTCATTCTGAAATTCAGGCCGCCCTGCGCACTGCGCTCACGCGGTCCCAGAAAATATTTTTTTGATTACTCGATCACTGCAAGAATATCATTCTGCTTTACGATGATGTAATCCTCATCCTCGACCTTTACTTCTGTTCCGGAGTACTTGGAGTAGATTACCTTATCGCCCGGTTTTACCTGCATCTTGATCTCTTTGCCGTCAACAACTCCGCCAGGACCAACAGCGATTACTTCTGCCTGCTGCGGTTTTTCCTTTGCCTGACCCGGAAGAACGATACCGGATTTTGTGGTCTCTTCTGCAACTAACTGTTTTAAAACAACTCTGTCAAATAATGGTACTAATTTCATTACTGACTCCTCCTTGTCATTTTACGATCTCCTGCAGCCAGCCAAGCGGCCGCAGATCTTTTTCTGATTTTAAATCGACCTGACTTGGATCTATTTTCCTGATCCCTCGTCACAAGTCATGTTATAGCACATGTTGTTAGCACTGTCAAGTCATGAGTGCTAATTATTTTATGAAAAATTTGTGAACCCTGATTTTGCAAGGTTCACAGACTTTTTCATCTTTGCCATTTTTAAATTTTCTTACTGAGATTGCGGATATTCCTCCTGATTTTCCTGCAAACTCCAAAATTCTCTTTTTCGCTGCTTTCCAGCCTGCGTAATCTATTCTCCATTAATCTGATGGTTTCTTTCGTTGTCATTTGATCGTCTCCTTTTTGCTTTTATGTTCGATGTTTTACATTTCTTCTGCCATCGTGCAGATTACTTTGACACAGTTTTCATGATCCAGTGTGCTGCTGTTCAGCAAAAGATCGTAATTATGGCGGTCTCCCCATGTTTTATCCGTAAAGGTGTTATAGTGGCGGCTCCGCTCCTTATCTGACTTTTCGATCTCCTTTCTGGCAGTCTGCTTCGCCATCCCATATTCCTGGATTCCCCGCTCGACACGCTTTTCCATATCCGCATAGATAAATACCCGTAATACATCTTTCCGGTCCGCCAGGATCTGGTCCGCGCAGCGTCCTACGATCACACATCTTCCCTGATTTGCAAACTTTGTTATCACCTCCCTCTGCGCCTCATAGATCTGTTCCGACAGCGGCAGGGTCTGTCGGTTCGCATTCTGCAGGATCCCGTATCCATAGCTGGTTCCCATTGCAAGGTTATACAGAAAACTGTTTGTGATCCTCTGCTCACTGGTCTCGATATATTGTTTTGCCAGACCGGAATTCTCCGCCGCCTTATCGATCAGTTCCCGGTCATAATAAGGGATTCCAAGACGGTTCGCCACCGCCTTTCCGATTGTTCGTCCGCCGCTTCCAAGCTCACGTCCTATCGTAATGATCCTCTTCATATTTTTTTGCTCCTTTCCTCATTTTTCTGTCTGTTATCTGGATATCGCGCTGTATATGTGAGATTTCTCTGTTCACCCGGCAGGATGTATTCCCGCATTCATACATCTGCCCATAAAACACATCCCCATTTTCATCTTCCATGCGCGTTCTCACACATTTCCTGTGGAAATCTGTGCAATGGGCGCATTTTCCTGCGTAATGTGCCATTTATCCATTCTCACCTCTCCTCCAGGCCAGGTGATCTATTTTCTTAACTTCAGCGACGATCAGCACAAGCGCAAAGACAAACGCCAATCCATCCGCAATGGGTCCCGCCCACAATACGCCTTCGATTCCCATATACCTGCACAGGATCATCACAGCGGGAATCAGAAATATGATCTGACGGCTCAGCGAGATCGCGCCGGATAATACCGGTTTTCCAATGGACTGGAAGAAGATCGCGGCGACCGTCTGGAATCCATTCAGGAAACACAGCAATGTAAAAATGCGGAATGACATCACCGAGAACTCCGTATACAGTTCCCCCTGATTTCCGAACATGGCCGTAAGGGCCCCCGGAAATATCTGGAAAACCACAAAGAAGATGGCCGCAAAGAATGTTGCTGATTTCACCGCGGCCGCCAGGGTCTTCTTTACCCGCTTATAATCCGCCCGGCCGTAATTATATCCGATGATCGGCTGCGCGCCTGTTCCGATTCCCGTTACGATAGATATGAGGATCGTATTAAATTTCATGACGATTCCGAATGCCGCGAGCGGGATATCCGCGCCGTACTCAGAGTTCATTCCGCAGTGGACAAGGTAATAATTGATCACCGTCATAATGACGGCGATTGCAATCTGGGATACAAAGCTGGATACCCCAAAGCCCGACATTTTCTTTAACATTCCAAGCTCCGGCCGCATCTCTTTTAAAGATATTTTTACAGTCTTGAACCTCGGGACGTACCACATGCTGATCACAAAGTTTAAAATCTGTCCGATCACCGTCGCAAGTGCCGCCCCTTTCATTCCCCATCCAAATCCAAGGACAAACAATGCGTCCAGAACCACATTCGCCAGACATCCCACGGTCATCGCGATCATCGTGAGCTGTGGGGTACCATCCGCACGGATCAGGGAACACATGCCGCAGCCGACAATGACAAACGGAAATCCCAGTACAACGATCTTTCCATATTCCAGCGCATAATCAAGGTTATCAGGCGTCGCGCCAAATAGAGCTGTCAGCGGTTTTAGAAATATCGCACAGAAAATGCAGAAAATAATTCCCACAATGATCAGCCATGAAAATGTATTGTTTACGCCTTTCTCCGCTTTCGTTTTGTTTTCCCGCCCAAGCTCCAGGCTCAGATATGCCGCGCCGCCGTCTCCCAGCAGCAAGGCCAATGCCATAACGACCATATTGAGCGGAAATATCACGTTCGTCGCGCTGTTTCCCAGTGTGCCGACTCCCCATCCTATGAATATCTGATCGACAATGTTATACAGCGCATTCACGACCAGGGCGACGACACTGGGAACCGCGTATTTCATCATCAGGCTGCCGATCGGAGCCGATGCAAGGGGATTTTCTCCCATTTCTTTTGAATTCATGATTTCTTGACCTCCATGATTTGATCTATGGTTTTTCATTCCATACAGCATCTTAAACTATATGATTATCATAGAGTCAATAGTGTATTTA
>CAVFLH010000030.1:0-21205 GCA_963622995.1 uncultured Eubacteriales bacterium
GGTTCAAAGGGAAAGCTTATAATTCTGGATATGATTTGCTTCGAATACCTGATTCTTGCATTTGATAAACTTATAGAGTGGACAGGTACAGGTAAGGCAGATAAAATAAAAATTCGTGAAGAAGTCTTAGCGGCAGTTGAAAATCACAGAATCAATTTATCAAAGATTGATGATGAGAAGACGTTACAGTACATAGCTGGTTTTAAGAGATACTCAACAGAGCGAGTGATGAAGTCTTTGGTAGGCGAATTTACACAAAACGAGAAATGGTCGGTCAAGGGCCCTCTTATGGGAGAGTGTTGGTATAAGGATTGCTGCGTATCAGAGAATCCGGGTAGTCTTAGGTGTGGAAAGCCTGAAGTTGAAGGCGGGGAAGAAAAGATGAATGAGCTTATATATTCGGAGGCAATACAGAAAATATTAAAGACAATATAAGTTTATAATAGAACCATTTTTTTCGGGAAAATAAGATTGTTCAGAAGGACGAGGGCGAGGAAGCCTGATATGATAAAAATGGCGCGGTTTTTGTGCCGCGCCGGAGAATGAAATCATGATAAATGGTATTGTTACAGATGATTTTATGCGGCAGCCACATATCCGTACATCATCATGTAATGGCAGAAGCTTCCGCCCATGACGAAGAGATGGAAGATCTCGTGGGAGCCGAAATTTTTGTGCTTTGAGTTGAAGATCGGCAGCTTCAGCGCGTAGATCACACCGCCTATGGTGTAGATAATGCCGCCGGCGAGAAGCCACGCGAAGGCGGCGGGTGTGAGAGCGGCAACGATCTGGCGGATCGCCATGATGCACACCCAGCCCATGGCGATGTAGATCACGGAGGAGAACCATTTCGGGCAGTTGATCCAGAAGGCGTTGATAATAATGCCCACGATGGCGATGCCCCATACAAGGGACAGCATCCGGTAGCCGGACTTATTTCCGAGGACGATCAGGCACACTGGCGTGTAGGTTCCGGCGATCAGGATGAAGATCATCATGTGGTCGATCTTCCGGAGAATTTTGTTGACATGTTCCGAGATGTCGAAAGTGTGGTAGACCGTGCTTGCGGCGTAGAGCAGGATCATGCTGACGATGAAGATGCTGAGGGCCCTTAGGTGCATGGTTCCGGGGACGGACGCGGCTTTAATTAAAAGCGGTGTCGCGGCGATCATTGTGGCCAGCATTGCGATAAAATGGGTCAGTGCGCTTCCGGGATCTTTTATTTTCAGTTCCATAATCATTCCTCCAATCATTCTGGATAGCCTGTATTGAACAGGGAAAAATATTGGAAATCAGAGTGTGCGTGACTGTAAGAAACGAATTAGTCCGATTAAGATCTGTGATAACAGGTTTTTGCGGACGAATTTCAGATCATTGCAGTAGGTGAACACGGATTCTGGTTTCAGAGTTTAAAGTAAATATTCAAAACGCAACATATAGTTTTAAAAACTACTTATCGCGTTTAAGTATACTATACCACTTACGATAAAAATATGCAAGGGGAAATATTTTGATGTTAAAAGTATTATATGAAGACGACGAGATCCTGGTGGCCGTAAAGCCTGCAGGCGTGGAGTCACAGGCGGCAAAACGGTTCGCGCCGGATATGGTCAGCGAGGTAAAAAAACACCTGGTTATCAACAAATCATGCACACCGGGAAAGGAACCTTATGTGGGAGTTATCCACAGACTGGACAAGCCTGTGGCCGGCGTGATGGTGTACGCGAAGACGAAACGGGCTGCTGCGGCTTTAAGTGAGCAGGTCCAGAGCCATAAGATGAAAAAAATATACACGGCAGTTGTCCACGGAAGACCTGTGAATATGGTGGATAACTATGTGGATTACCTGGTGAAAACACCGGACGGGAATTATTCACAGGTTGTGGATAAGGGGATAACCGGCGCGAAGAAGGCGGAGCTGTCCTACGAAGTATTGAAAACCATCGACGGGGACGCTGCCGGGATGCCAGGGACAGAGCTGAGTTTGGTGAGAGTTGCGCTGAAGACCGGGAGACATCACCAGATCCGCGTGCAGATGGCGTACCATGGGACACCGCTGTATGGGGATATGAAATATGGGGTGACTGCGTTAGGTGCCGAAACTGGTGAGAAAGGGAATACGGACCAGGGAGCTGCGAAGGCAGCAGGAAATAGAAATATGCTGGGAGACAGAGTTGCAGGGAATATGAGAAGTGGTAGAGAGTCGATCGCTCTCTGCGCTTCGTCGCTGACATTCTTTCATCCGGTAACGAAGAAAGAGATGACGTTTGAGATAGAACCAAGTGGAGGTGCGTTTCAGCTGTTTCAAAGGATGTGATTTTTAAGCGATAAAAACGTATTGCTTTATAAAATGTTTTGAGCAGAGTAAAAGAGGAAATATTGAAATAATACTCAGGTTTTAGTTGATTAAACTTTATAGCTGATGCAATTAGCGCATGTATGATAAGGTTACACATGATTGAAATGATATCTGAAAAAACAGATTATGGAATCACCCCGCGGCGCGCATATCGCGGGAATTTCCGCCCATACTATGAGCAGTACAAAGGAAGTACAAATCAGAAAACGGGTGATTCCATGGTAAGTCCTGAGAAAAAACTGAAGAAATTTCTACTGATTCTGGGAATCACGGGTGCGGTATACGGAGCGTTCCGTTATCTTTTACCCCTCGTGATTCCCTTTTTATGTGCATATGGAACGGCGCTGTTTCTGCGCCCGTCGGTCAGGTTCCTCTCGAACCGCATTGCGGTGTCCTTTCGCGGAAAAACGCGCCATCTGCCGGTGTCGCTTGCCGGCGGGATCGAGCTTCTGGTGCTGTCATGTCTTGTTTTCGGACTCCTTTACGCGGGCGGCAGCATGGCGGTGAGACAGACAGGGCTTTTTATCCGGAGATTTCCCGACTGGCTTTCCGCCCTTGATCTGCGGCTCACGGATATCTGCCGCCTCCTGGAGCAGAAGATGGGGCTCAAGGCGGACGCGCTGGTGGAGCTTGCGGGGAGAGCAGTTGAGGAGGTCCGGCAGATGTTTAAGAACTCCACGATGCCGGTGCTCATGGACCGCTCCATGTCCGCGATCCGAGTGGCGGCCGCCGGAATCGTCCTCTTCTTTATCTATTTTGCCGCGGTGATCCTGACGCTGCAGGAGATGGATGATCTCAGGGAAAAGCGGAGCCGGTCAGCATTTCGCCGGGAATTTCTCGTGGTGGGCGAGCGGATCGCGTCCGTGGTGAGCGCATGGCTGAAGACCCAGGTGTTTATTTTGTTCCTCACAAGTGCCGTCTGCATCTTCGGCCTAGCAGTGATCGGGAATCCCTATTCGTTTTTGTTCGGCTGCGGCATCGGCATCCTGGATGCGCTGCCGGTATTGGGGGCCGGGACGGTATTGATCCCGTGGGGAATCGCGTTGCTATTTCAGAGGGAGTGGAAAAAGGCGGCGGTACTCTTTAGCGTCTATGTGGTCTGTTATTTTCTGCGGCAGATCTCGGAGGCGAAGCTGATGGGAAAGCAGGTGGGGCTTTCGCCGTTGGAGTCGCTGGCATCCATGTATGTGGGGCTGAAATTATTTGGGCTGGCAGGATTGATTTTGGGGCCGGTGGGGGTGCTGCTCATTGGGGATCTGGTGCGGATGTACGAGGAACAAGGAAAAAGTGAAGAATCATAAACGGATTTTAGAAAAATATAGATTGGCAATTTGAAAAATGACAGTCGTTTTTCTTGGGCTATTAATGAGCGAAAATGCCTGTATCAGTGCGGGGATCATGAGTTTATGATACTTAGAACTGTGAAAGATGGAGTTGAAATAATTGATTCAGAAGACAGATTGTATTGCCAAAAACACTATGATACAATGGGAACAGCAATCTGTTTACCCATAAAAGAGGAGAAAATCTATGACAGAAGATAATTTCACAATAAGAAAAGCATCCACCGCCGATCTCCCACGAATCCACGAGATCTACGCCGCGGCCCGCCAGTTCATGCGTGACCATGGAAACTTCAGCCAGTGGGTCGGAGAGGATGCTCCGGAGCGCCTGCTTCCGGGGGATATCGAGGCAGGAAACTTATATGTTCTGGAAGAAAACGGTCAGATCCATGCAGCCTTCGCCTTCATTATCGGCGCGGACCCATGCTACGCCGTGATCGAGCAGGGCGCCTGGAAGGCAGACACCCCATACGCCGCCGTCCACCGCGTCGCGAGCGACGGCACGGTCCACAACATCCTGGGCCGGATCATGGACTTCGCCAGATCAAACATCTCCCACATCCGGATCGACACCCATGAAAACAACAAAGTCATGCAGAGAGCGCTGGAAAAGCAGGGATTCGAGAGATGCGGAATTATCTATGTCCCGGACGGAACGCCGCGGATCGCGTTTGAGTGGGGCAGGTAATCATGATGCAGATGAAAGACACCGAATAGACCATTGGGTTTAGGAAGTGTCTTTTTTGTATAAATAATTGTCAACCATACAAATATAGTAGGTTGACAATATAAAAATTGTATGTTATGCTCCTACAAGTCCATCTTTGCAATACCACCCGGGATCTGATGACAGCAGCTGTTGTTTCAGAAGGTATGGAAAGAGCGGAATAATGATGCGCATGTACAGGAAAAGGAAAGTGTTCCAGTTTTTTGGAGCACCCAGAAAATTCAGGAGGAAATAATTTTGAAACATATGAAAACAAAAGACCTTGTGCTGTGCGCAATGTTTGTGGCATTGATCGCGGTGGGGGCATTTATCAAGGTTCCTGTTCCGGTAGTTCCGTTTACGCTTCAGTTCTTGTTTACGATGCTGGCGGGGCTGCTTCTCGGCCCTGTGAACGGAGCGCTGGCGGTTGTGGTCTATATTGTGCTGGGACTTGTGGGACTTCCGATCTTCACCCAGGGCGGCGGACCGGGCTATATTTTCCAGCCGAGCTTCGGCTACATCATCGGATTTGCTGTGGCAGCCTACGTGACAGGACGGATCGCGAATGAGAAGAGCCATACTGGCTACAGACGCCTGCTGGCAGCAAATTTCATCGGACTCTTTATCGTGTACGCCTTCGGCATGATTTACTATTACGTGATCAGCAATTTCGTCATAAACACGCCGATCGGTCTCTGGCCGCTGTTTTTATACTGCTTTTTACTGGCGGTTCCGGGGGATATCGTGCTGTGTATTCTGGCGGCAGTCATCGGAAAACGGATGATCCCGCTGATCAAAGAGGGGAGACTGGGATAGGAAATGAGCAGAAATATTTTTATTACGGGAACTGGAACGGATGTCGGAAAGACCTATGTGACAGGACTGATCGTGAGGAAACTTCGGGAGAGCGGCGCGGACGCGGCTTACTATAAGGCTGCCATGAGCGGCAACGAGAGACGGCCGGACGGCAGCCTGATCCCTGGGGACGCGTTGCAGGTGAAAAACATGTCTGGAATTCGCCAGCCCCTTGAGAAAATGTGTCCATATGTCTACGAGGCGGCTGTCTCCCCGCACCTGGCATCTCGGATCGAGGGAAATCCGGTCCAGATGGAGACTGTGCTTGCGGGATTTCAGAAGGTCTGTGAAGAATATGAGTACGTGACGATGGAGGGAAGCGGCGGGATCCTCTGTCCGCTCTGCTTCGATGAGGCGGACATCCGCCTGCCGGAGGTGGTCAAAGCCTGTGGGCTTGGGTGTCTTATGATCGCGGACGCGGGACTCGGCACGATCAACGGTGTGGCGCTGACCGCGTATTACCTTAAGGAGCAGGGAATTCCGTTGAAGGGAATCATTCTCAATCATTATAAAAAGGGAGACGTGCTCCATGAGGACAACCGGAAAATGTGTGAGTATTATACGGGAGTTCCGGTGGTTGCCTGTGTGGCGGACGGTGACACGGAGCTTTCCATGGATGCGGAGGATTTGAAAGCGCTGTATGGGCCTTCGGGAAAATGACCGTGAATATGCCGAGACTATATAGAAATCGATAAGTGCTGATGTACTCCCCCGGAATCCAGTCCGCAGCAGCGGAACAGGAAAGAGCCGGGGACCATGTTAAGATTAAGGAGAAGAAAACGATGATCTGGTATCCATATGAACAGTTAAAAACAATGAAGGCACCCTATGAGATCGTGGACGCGAACGGGGTATACCTCTATACGAAAGATCAGAAGATGATCGATTCAGTCTCATCCTGGTGGAGCGTGATCCACGGGTACAAGCACCCGGTGATCAATCAGGCGATTATCTCCCAGGTGGAAAAGTTTTCCCATGTCATGTTGGGCGGGCTGACCCATGAACCGGCGAGAAAGCTGTCGGAGAAGCTGGCATCCTGGCTGCCGGGGGATCTGGATTACTGCTTCTTTTCTGATTCCGGCAGTGTGGCGGTGGAGGTGGCGTTAAAAATGGCGCTGCAGTATTACATGAACCAGGGCGACGAAAAGCGGACGATGATCCTGGCCTTGGAACATGCCTACCATGGCGACACGTTTAAGACGATGGAAGCAGGAGATGATGAGGATTACCATTTCGTGCTGAAGGCTTACGGGTCAAGCCCGTATGTGGTCCATATTCCGACGCAGATCGCGGCCCTGGAAGAGGCATTTGAAAAATATCATGACAGATTGAACTGCGTGCTTGTGGAGCCGCTTTTACAGGGAGCCGGCGGCATGCGGATGTATGATGTTTCCTTCTTAAAGAGGGCGAGAGAGCTTTGCGACCAGTACGGCGTTCTTCTGGTCTTTGACGAGGTGGCAACCGGATTTGGCCGCACCGGCAACCGTTTCGTGGCAGATCTTGTCCTCCCGGACATTCTGGTTCTCGGAAAGGCACTGACGGGCGGATATATCGGCCATGCAGCCACCGTGGCGAACCGGAAAGTATTCGAGGGTTTCTATGATGATGTCCCGGAACATGCCCTGATGCATGGACCGACCTTTATGGGAAACGCCCTGGCATGCAGCGCGGCACTGGCATCCATCGAACTGTTCGAGACCCAGAACTACATGGAAAAGATCAAAAAGATCGAGGCTGTGACCCGCCGCGAGATGGAAGGCTTCACAGACCCGAGGATCTGCGAAGTCCGGATCATGGGCGGCTGCGTCTGCGTCGAGGTCTACGATCCGGCCGTGTTAAAAGGATATCAGGAGTATGCCTGCAAGAGAGGCGTCTTCAGCCGTCCGTTCTTAAACTATCTCTACGCGATGGCACCATATGTGATCCAGGAAGATGAGCTGGTGCAGGTGCTTCAGTGTATGAAGGATTGGTTTGCCAGGTAGGATCACAGATTGGAAATAGAGTACAGAACAAACATTCGATTTGTTCTGTACTTTTTTTAGTTTGGATGATATACTGGACAGGTAATATACTAAGAATAAAACGGTTCAGTACATTTATAGTTTTGAACAAAAACCCATACCAGAAGGATTTTTGTACCATTTCTAAAATAGCATAGCTAGGTCAGGAGAAATCATATGGATCACTTTGAATTAGTATCAGAATACCAGCCCACCGGAGACCAGCCGCAGGCGATTGAGCAGCTGGTGAAGGGATTTAAAGAGGGAAATCAGTTTGAGACGCTGCTTGGTGTGACGGGATCCGGTAAGACGTTTACGATGGCGAATGTGATCCGGCAGCTGAATAAGCCGACGTTGGTGATCGCCCACAATAAGACGCTGGCGGCGCAGCTTTATTCGGAAATGAAGGAGTTTTTCCCGAATAATGCGGTGGAATACTTTGTTTCCTACTATGATTATTATCAGCCGGAGGCGTATGTGCCGTCTACGGATACCTATATTGAGAAGGACTCCGCGATCAACGACGAGATCGATAAGCTGCGTCATTCCGCGACAGCGGCATTGTCGGAGAGAAACGACGTGATCATCGTGGCGTCTGTGTCCTGTATTTATGGATTAGGAAGCCCGATCGATTATAAGAACATGGTGATCTCCCTGCGTCCGGGAATGGAGAAGGATCGGGATGAGGTGATCCATAAGCTGATTGATATCCAGTATACGAGAAATGAGATGGATTTCAAGCGCGGAAGCTTTCGGGTAAGGGGTGATGTCCTGGAAGTGTTTCCGGCATATTCTGGAAGCGAGGCGTACCGGATTGAGTTCTTTGGGGACGAGGTGGACCGGATCATGGAGATTGAGGCGCTGACTGGAGAGGTAAAAGCGCAGCTGGAGCATGTGGCGATCTTCCCGGCTTCCCACTATGTCGTCCCGAAGGAAAAGATGATGCGGGCGACAGAAAATATTCTTGCGGAGATGAAGGAACAGGTGACCTTTTTTAAGAGCGAGGACAAGCTTCTGGAGGCGCAGAGAATCGCGGAACGTACCAACTTTGATGTGGAGATGATGAGAGAAACGGGCTTTTGTTCCGGTATCGAGAACTACTCCCGCCATCTTGTGGGCTCCGCACCGGGACAGCCGCCGTGTACGCTGCTCGATTATTTCCCGGATGATTTTCTGATCATTGTGGATGAGTCCCATATTACGCTTCCGCAGGTCCGCGGCATGTATTTCGGTGACCGGTCAAGAAAGAAGACACTGGTAGACTATGGATTCCGTCTGCCGTCCGCACTTGATAACCGTCCTCTGAATTTTGAGGAGTTTGAGACACATATCAATCAGATGATGTTCGTGTCTGCGACCCCATCCACTTATGAGGCAGAGCATGAACTTCTCCGCGCGGAACAGATCATCCGTCCGACGGGACTTCTTGATCCGGAGATTTCCGTGCGTCCGGTGGAGGGACAGATCGATGATCTTGTGGGCGAGATCAATAAGGAAGTGGAAAAACACAACAAGGTCCTGATCACAACACTCACAAAGCGTATGGCGGAAGATTTGACGGATTATATCAGGGAAGCCGGAATCCGCGTAAAATATCTGCACTCCGATATCGATACACTGGAGCGTGCGGAGATCATCCGTGACATGCGTCTGGATGTCTTTGACGTTCTCGTGGGAATTAACCTCCTCAGAGAGGGACTTGATATACCGGAGATCACGCTTGTGGCGATCCTGGATGCGGATAAAGAGGGATTCCTCCGTTCGGAGACGTCCCTGATCCAGACCATCGGACGTGCCGCGCGAAACGCCGAAGGCCATGTGATCATGTACGCGGATTCCATCACCGATTCCATGCGGGCCGCCATCGATGAGACGAACCGCCGACGTGAGATCCAGCAGAAATACAATGAGGAACACGGAATCACCCCGCAGACTATCAAGAAAGCGGTCCGTGACCTGATCGCAATCTCCAAGGCTGCCAGCACATCTGATGAGGATTTCAAAAAAGATCCGGAATCCATGGACGCAAGGGAGCTGGAGAAACTTGCAAAAGAACTCACAAAGAAGATGCGCCAGGCGGCAGCAGAACTAAATTTCGAAGAGGCAGCAAAGCTGCGTGACCGGATGAAGGAAGTGAAACAGCTGATGCTGGAGTTGGAATGATTTGTGTGTAAATGGATGAGCAGAGAGGAGTCATTGAAATGGCTCCTCTTTTTAGGCGAACAATGAAACAAAGTCCGTAATTGAACGAGATTTTGGCAATTGGTGTGATGCCCATGAGTAACTCGCAAAACGTATTTCTCAAGTTTGCCCGCACTGGACGGACGAATGTGCCGGGGTGGTGAGATTGACAATTATTCTTAATAATAATACAATATTTTGGATGACAGAAATATTTTTGACGCGTATGATAGTGGATGGTGAACGCAAGGGGGAATTGCGGAAACCGGTTTTAACTTCCGTAAAAGGGGAAATTTTAAGAAGGTAAAAGGGGTAATCAATGAACGAAAAAACGCTGTTGGAAGCCGTGGTGCTGGCGGGCGAGCTCATGCTTGTCAGTGGGGCGGAGGTCTACAGGGTGGAAGACACCATGAATCACATGCTGAAACGCTCGGAGTACGAACAGACGGAGACGATCGTATATGGAACGGGAATCTTCGTCACTCTGAGTGATCCAAATAAGGAACCGCTGACCCGCGTCAAGCGTGTCGCGGCCAGATGTACCAGTATCAATCGAATCTGTCTCGTAAATGACGTGTCACGCCATTTTTGCGAGGGAAAGATCACCGTGGAAGAGACGCTCAGGCAGCTGAGGGAGATCCAGTCACCGAAGACGATCCAGTATGACCGGCTGACACAGGGGCTGGGCTATATCGGAGTGTCAGCTTTCTTTGCACCGATGTTCGGCGGTTCCCTGGGGGACTTCCTGGCGGCAACGGTGGTCGGTGTCTGTCTTGCGGTTGCTGCATGGATCGGAAAGGCCATGAAATTCAATGATTTTTGTTTCAATGCATTTGGAGCGTTTGCGCTGGCATTTTCCGCTATGACGATTTGCCACTCCTATCCAGGACTGAATGCGGATACGATCATCGTCAGCGCTGTCATGCCGCTCGTTCCGGGTGTGACATTTACAACAGCAATCCGAGATACCTTAAACGGCGATTATGCGGCCGGTTCTGCCCGGATCCTTGAGGCAATCGTCGTGGGACTTGCGGTCGCGTTTGGAGTCGGCGCGGGACTTCTCGTGGCCCGCAGTGTGGAAGGAGGACTCTTATGATCATACAGGTATTCAGCGCGTTCTGGGCGATCGCAATGTTCTCCATTCTGACGGAGACTCCGAAAAAGTTCCTTCCGTATGCGGCATTTTCCGGCGGATTTGCCTGGTGGGCGTATTTAGTTATCAATGATCTGACTCATTCAACGCTTCAGGCTGCGTTCTTTTCGATTCTCGCGGTAGCGTTTTTAAGTCATATTTTAGCCAGAATCAAGAAAGCGCCGGTGACGGTATTTCTCATCGCAGGAATCCTTCCATCGGTTCCGGGAGCCGGAATCTACCGGACAGTATATTACCTGATCCAGGGAGACCAGGGGCTTTCCATGCATTACCTGATCGTGACGCTTCACACTGCAGGCGCGATTGCCCTGGCAATCTTTATCACGGACTCTGTTGTCAACCTTGTGCATCTCTATCATGAAGGAAGTCATGCGAGACGGAATTAAGTGGCTGACTGTCGGCGGCAGATACCGCAGCCGACAGTGCACGGCAACGGCTGTAAATGCCTAAATACATGCAGCCGAATCTACGGAAGAATCGCAGAGAGATTCTGGAAAAATCTGCAGCTTACCTGTTTCTCTGCAATATAAGTACATATTATCAGAGAGAAAGTCTTCCGGCTGAATGGACTCGCGGTTGACATTTTTAATCGTACTGCAGAAAACATGATAATCGTGTTCTGTAAAATTTTCTGAATCAGCGATGATCAGGACCTCGTGGATACTGGATGGAAGGATAAGAAGATCACTTCCAAACTCGTCCGCGAGGTCTTTTAATTTGTCAGGATAGAGGACGCAGGTGGCGCCGTTATGCGCGGCATCGTTCGTGAGGACATAGAGCGTCGGAACCGGGCAGTCCTCGGGCACAAAGTCCGTAGCACCGGGAAAATATTCCTCGATTACTGTCTCAAGCCGACGGAAACTTGCGGGAAAGATCCGCGGTGTATTTTCTTTTGCGAGCGCAAAAAGTTCTTCCGCTGTCACATTCCAGGAGGCAGACACCGTGTTCGTTACGACAGAACTGATCTGGGTCTCACCTTCGGACTGGACGATCAGGGAGAAGATCACGGCGAGGTCCAGGAACGGAATCCAGGGAATCGTTTTTAACAGCTCCTCATTTCTGTCATGAGAGATAAGCCGCCAGGTGATCCGGTCACGGAATTCTTCAAAGTTGTTCAAAGAAGTGAGACTTGTTACGGAGACAGGAAGCTGTGTGTCGGTGACCGAAATCATATATTCGCAGAGTTCCGCCAGGGTGCGGCCTTTTTCAAACTGTTCATACAGCATCTCCAGGGAGATCACGGGGGAACAGTGTTTCTCCGATTTTAAAAGGGCCAGGGAATCAAGCACAACGCCGTTGTTTTTGAGCACACGTTCCCTGTGAATCGAATAGCTGGTATCCAGCCTGTTAAAAAGTTCCTCCTGCAGTGCGGCACAGAATTCTTCGTAGTTCATTGTAATACCTCCTGATGTGTTTTTAGACTTATAGATTTGTTTTTTATGACTTGAACAGTAGAAATTAGAATGTTTTTTGCAGCTGCCCGGCGGGAAGCAGATACTCATACTGCTTAGATTGATTTGGCTAAAAATCAGGATGCCGGGCAGCTACGGGATGTAAAATGAAAGGATAGGTGTATTCTACCGAAATTCTGTTCGAAAATCAATTGTGATGATTCACAAGAATCATCCCCCGAAATTGACATGCAGGGAAATATCGTGATAAAATAAAAATCAAGAGACGGATTATGGGAAGATCCGTGCGGAAAGGAAAAAGAAAAATGGCATTTATCAAAAATATCGATCATGAAAAAGTTTTAAATCTCGCAGACCAGATCCACGCAGAGCCAGGACAGATCGTCAGCAAGACTCTCGCCCAGAACAAGGCGGTCAGCCTGACATTATTCGCGTTCTCCAAAGGCGAGGAGATCAGCACCCACGATTCCATCGGCGATGCCATGGTACACGTCATCGAGGGTGTTGGCCAGTTCACTGTAGACGGCGTGGAGTATATCTGCAAAGCAGGAGATGTTCTTGTAATGCCGGCGAAGAAGCCGCATGCGGTATTCGCGAAGGAAGATTTTAAGATGCTGCTTACGGTGGTATTTCCGTTAGATTGATACTTGTAAATAAAAAACCCCCAGTGCAGCCACACCGGGGTTTTTGCTTTTTGTCACTCGAATAGAGGAGTCACATCTCTTTAGCCTATCGGCATTATATCATATGCAGAATATAAATTCAATATACATTAGTGAATAAACATCGCATCTCCAAAACTAAAGAACCGATACCGCTCCTTGATTGCCTCCTGATATGCATTCAGGATATGTTCCCGTCCTGCGAGTGCGGACACGAGCATGACGAGTGTGGATTCCGGAAGATGGAAGTTTGTGATCAGGCAGTCCAGGATCTTGAATTTGTATCCCGGATAAATAAAAATCTCTGTCCAGCCGCTTCCTGCCTTTAAGATTCCGTCATCACCGGTTGCGGATTCCAGGGTACGGCAGCTTGTGGTTCCGACGCAGATCACACGTCCGCCGTTTGCCTTCGTGTCGTTGATCTTCTTTGCCTCGGATTCCTCAACCATATAGAACTCGGAGTGCATATGGTGCTCTTCAATTGTATTAACCTTTACCGGACGGAACGTTCCGAGACCGACATGGAGTGTTACATGAGCGATCTTAACGCCCATCGCCTCGATCTCCTGTAAAAGTTCCTTTGTGAAATGAAGACCTGCTGTCGGAGCAGCCGCAGAGCCCTCATTCTTTGCATATACGGTCTGATAACGGTTCTTATCCTTTAACTGGTGGGTGATGTACGGCGGCAGCGGCATCTGGCCGAGTTTATCGAGGATCTCCTCGAAAATTCCGTCATACTCAAACTGGATCAGACGGTTTCCCTCATCGACCACGTCGATAACTTTTCCCTTTAAAAGTCCGTCACCGAAGGAAACTTCCGCGCCGACTTTCATCTTCTTACCCGGTTTTACAAGGGTCTCCCAGACATTGTCAGATTTTCTCTTTAAAAGGAGAACTTCGATTCCGGCGTCTGTTCCGATTTTATGCCCCATGAGACGTGCCGGGATAACTTTTGTATCGTTGATAACGAGGCAGTCACCCTTTTTCAGGTACTGTAAAATATCGCGGAAATGGCGGTGTTCCATCTCACCGGTCTTTTTATCTAATACAAGCAGCCTGGAAGCAGCGCGGTCCTCAAGCGGATCCTGGGCGATCAGCTCCGGCGGCAGTTCAAAATTAAAATCTGTTACATTCATTTTCTCTATCTCCTGTTTTTGCGTCCTTATCAAAAAGTTCCATGCCATTGTAGCAGAATCAGAAGGAAAAATCAATGAGACAGGCCGGAATATGGAGAAAATCGGCTGCTGTTTTCGCAAGGCATGAACAGTAACCGGGGAACATTTAAAATATATCTTGTTGTTTGTGGATTCCGGTGATACGATAGGGGCATCAAAAGCATTGGACCGATGCGAAAAAATGGAAGGGAGCGGCTGCAATGAAATACATCAACCAGTTGGAACACAGAGACATCCCCTACGAACATAATTTAGACCACGGCGGGGTGCCGGAGGAGAAGCGGAACGTGGCGGCCGCAGGCTGCGGACCGAGCTGCCTGTGCATGATGGTGGACGCGCTGACATTGTCCACTTATGAGCTCACAGACTGCCTGAAGTTATCAAATGAAGTCGGTGCAAACCGGGAAATCGGAACGAGTCTTAAGATCCTTGGGCCTGTGGTTGCAGAAAAATTCGACCTGACCTACGGGGAGACGAGTGATCTGGATGTGCTGAAGGCACACCTGGCAAAAGGCGGACTAGCCATCGCAAATTCCGGCGGCGACCGGGAAGGATACACAGGGGTGTTCACCCACGGCGGACATTATATCCTTGTCGTCTCCATCGACGGCGACGAGGCATGCATTCTGGATCCGTCCTACAAAGAAGGAAAATACGAGGAACCGGGCAGAGAAGGAAAAGCGAGAGTCGTAAACGGCTTTGTCTACTGCAGCCTGGAAGTTCTCGCGAAGGATTGCGCAAACCGCACACCGTCGTACTATCTGTTTGCGAGAAAACACTAATACACTAAAAAATGCGGCAGCCCGAACAAGGCAAGCTATCAATGCCGGGGCTGCCGTATCCTTGATTTACAGAGCGCAAAATCTAATGTTGCGAGTAAATCTAAAGTTAGTTTTCAAAAAAATAATCTCCATCCCCTTGCAAGAATCAGAAAATTATTGTATACTATTAGAGATGCATCTGTAGCTCAGTGGATAGAGCAGTGGCCTCCGGAGCCGCGTGCGTAGGTTCGATTCCTATCAGGTGCATTTTTTGATGCCCTGGAAGAGCCAGGGAGAGATGGAATAAGAACGCCTGCCAGATCAGGGAAATGTCCTGAACTGACAGGCGTTTTTCCTTGCATTCACCCCCCAGAAACGCTATAATGGGCGCAAGGGCAAATTTTAAAGAAATACGAACAAAAGGGAGAAACAGATTGGAAGGAACAATTCGTTTAAATAAGTATCTGAGTGACGCGGGCGTCTGCTCGAGGAGAGAGGCGGACAGGCTCGTTGAGGATGGGAAAGTGTTCGTGGACGGCGAAGTCGCTGTGATGGGAATGCAGATCCGTCCGGGACAGAAGGTGGTCTGTGATGGAAAGACGGTTGGTGAGAAGGAAAAACCGGTATTTCTGATCGTAAATAAACCACGCGGGATCGTCTGCACAACTTCGGACAAGGACCATGCGGAGAATATCGTGGAATTTTTGAATTATCCGCAGAGAATCTACCCGGTGGGACGTCTCGATAAGGACTCCGAGGGACTCCTCCTCATGACAAACCAGGGAGATATCGTAAACAAGATCCTCCGGGGCGGAAATGCCCACGAGAAAGAGTATGCGGTAGCTGTCAATCACCCGGTGACGGAAGAATTCTTAAAACAGATGTGCGAGGGCGTCCGGATCGAGGATCTGGATGTGACCACGAAGCCGTGCCGTGCATGGAAGACCGGAAGCCACACCTTCCATATCGTCCTGACCCAGGGCTTAAACCGCCAGATCCGCCGGATGTGCCGGGCGCTGGACTATCATGTAATGAATTTAAAGCGCGTGCGTATCATGAACCTTCAGCTGGGTACATTAAAGCGCGGAGAGTACCGGGAACTGACAGAGAAAGAGCTGAGTGATCTGATGCGGATGGTGGAAGGATCCACAAACCTTCCGGCAAGGGAAGCCGCGAAGCTCGGAAAACTTGTAGATCCGGCGAAGAGAGAAAGAAAGCCGGGAAACTCCGGATATCAGGGAAAACAGGGCAGCAGAAAGCCGTCAGATAAGAATAACGACAGAAAACCGTTCGAGAAAAAGACCGGAACCGGAAAAGTATGGAGAAATGTCCGTCAGGACGGTGAAAAGAAGCCGGAAAAGAAAGCCCCCGCATCCCCGGAAAGCTGGAAGCCGGGTGCGCCGGAGCGCAAGGAGCATAAAATATGGACGACAAGATCAAGAGGATGAAGGAGCTGATCCAGCTTCTCTCCGAGGCCGCGAAGGCCTACTACCAGGAGAGCCGCGAGATCATGAGCAACTTCGAATATGACAGGCTTTACGACGAACTCCTGAAGCTGGAACAGGAGACGGGAACCGTGTTCGCGGGAAGCCCGACCCAGAAAGTCGGATATGAGGTCTTAAGTGAACTGCCGAAAGAGCGCCATGAACGGCCGATGCTGTCCTTAAATAAGACGAAAAGCGTCGATGAGCTGAGAGTGTGGCTCGGCGGACAGACTGGCCTCCTATCCTGGAAGATGGACGGACTCACCGTGGTACTGACATACGAGGACGGTGTTCTCGCAAAGGCAGTCACCCGAGGAAACGGCGAGATCGGCGAGGTCATCACGCCGAACGCCCGGACGTTTATCAATATCCCGACAACGATCCCCTGCAAGGGACAGCTGATCCTCCGCGGTGAGGCGGTGATCAGTTATCCTGATTTCGAAAAACTGAACGATTCCATCGCCGACGTGGACGCGAAGTACAAGAACCCGCGAAATCTCTGCAGCGGTTCCGTCCGCCAGTTAAACAGCGAGATCACAGCGTCGAGAAATGTGCGGTTTATGGCGTTCGCCCTGGTGCGGGCGGACGGCGTGGACTTTAAGAATTCGAGAAAAGAGCAGTTTTTATGGCTCTCAAGCCTTGGATTTGAGACCGTGGAATTTGTGGAAGTCACCGCGGAGACACTTTCCGAGGCAGTCCGTGGATTCGCGGAAAAGATCAAGCACTATGATATACCGTCCGACGGTCTCGTGCTCTTATATGACGATATCGCCTATGGACAGTCCCTGGGGCGCACCGCGAAATTCCCGAGAGATTCCATCGCCTTCAAGTGGGCCGACGAGATTCAGGAGACGACGCTCTCCTATATCGAGTGGAGCGCATCGAGAACAGGACTCATCAATCCGGTCGCCGTGTTTGAGCCAGTGGAACTGGAAGGAACGACGGTGAGCCGCGCCAGCGTCCACAATATCAGCATCATGGAAGGCCTGGAGCTTGGGGCCGGAGATCGGATCACAGTCTACAAGGCGAACATGATCATCCCGCAGATCGCTGATGACCTCACAAGAAGCGGCGTCCGGGACATCCCGAAAATCTGTCCGGTATGCGGCGGAAAGACGGAGATCCGTAGCTTAAACGATGTGAAGTCCCTCTACTGCACAAACCCGGAATGCCAGGCGAAAAAGATCAAGAGTTTTGACCTGTTTGTGAGCCGGGATGCGTTGAATATCGACGGTCTCTCCGAGATGACGCTTGAGAAGTTCATCGCGGCGGGATTCATCCATGAATTCGATGATATTTTCCATCTGGACCGCCACCGGGATGCCATCGTGACCATGGAGGGATTCGGGGAGAAGTCCTACGAGAACCTCATCGAGGCCGCAAAGACCGCGTCCCACACCACACTGCCGCGGCTGATCTTCGGTCTTGGAATCGCGGGAATCGGCCTTGCGAATGCGAAGGTGATCTGCCGCCATTTCGATTTCGACCTGGACGCCATGCGGAAGGCGGACGCGGAAGAACTGTGCGCCATCGACGGAATTGGCGGCGTGCTGGCGGACGCGTGGGTGACGTACTTTAAGAATGATAAGAATAACGAGATACTGGATCATTTACTGGCAGACCTGACTTTCGAAAATGAAGTCAGAAATGAGGAGCAGACACTGGCCGGAAAGACATTCGTGATCACCGGCTCCGTGGAGCACTTCGCGAACCGGAAGGAGCTTCAGGAGAAGATTGAATCCCTGGGCGGAAAAGCCGCCGGTTCCGTGTCCGCAAAGACCAGTTACCTGATCAACAACGATGTGACATCCAATTCGTCAAAGAATAAGAAGGCAAGAGAGCTTGGCATTCCGATCCTTTCCGAAGCGGATTTCCTGAAGATGATAGGAGAAGAAGACAATGCCGATTAAAATACAGAATGGATTGCCGGCAAGAGCGATCCTTGAGAGCGAAAACGTATTCATTATGGACGAGGACCGCGCGAAGAGCCAGGATATCCGTCCGTTGGAGATCCTGATCTTAAACCTTATGCCGTTGAAGGAGGACACGGAGACCCAGCTCTTAAGAGCTCTGTCAAACACACCTCTGCAGGTGGAGTGTACCTACATGACCATGTCCACCCACGAGTCCACCCATACCTCCGCCAGCCACTTAAATAAGTTCTATGTGACATTCCCGGAGATCAAGAAGAAACATTTCGACGGAATGATCATCACCGGCGCACCGGTGGAACTGATGGAGTTTGAGGAGGTCAACTACTGGGAAGAACTGACCCAGATCATGGAGTGGAGCAAGACCCATGTGACATCCACCATGCATCTCTGCTGGGGGGCCCAGGCGGGACTCTACTACCATTACGGGATCCCGAAACACTTAAGAAAAGAAAAACTTTCCGGCGTATATACACAGAAGGCGTTAGATAAGCGCGTTCCGCTTCTTAGAAGCTTTGACGATTACTTCAAGTGCCCGCATTCCCGCTACACGGAAGTCCGCGAGGAAGATATTTTAAAGCACCCGGAACTGAGAATTCTCGCAAAATCCGATGAGGCAGGCGTTTTCCTCGTCATGAACCAGGACGGCAGCCAGATCTTCGTCCAGGGCCACCCGGAGTACGACCGCATGACCTTAAATAACGAGTACCACCGCGACCTCAACAAAGGCTTAAACCCGGCGCTTCCGGTCCACTACTACGAGCATGACGACCCGTTCTCCGTTCCGCCGCTTCTCTGGAGAAATATGGCGAACACGCTGTATACGAACTGGCTGAACTACTACGTATATCAGGTTACACCGTATACGCTGGAAGAGGACGCGGAGTAAACAGGTATTGAACATGTTAAATGATCACACAGTACTTGGTGAAACTCTGGAACTTAGCAGGGATGCAGCAAAATGGTTTGCGGAAGAAAAAGAACGATTGGAAAAGAGGCAGAAAGCAAGCGAAGAAATTGCGGATAATACTTGCCAAAGAGCAGAAAAATATTAGATATTCTCTAAATATAAGAGGCAGCCAGAAATTACCTGGCTGCCTTTTTACTGATCGTATGTTACCGTCTTCCCGTATTCCACAAAATATCATGGTTGATGGTCTCATAGAACATCTCCCGAACCTTATCATGATCCTTCGTCTGCCCGAGGATCCACATGAGCTTTGTCACGGTGGCTTCCAGGGTCATATCGTAGGACTCGATGAGGCCGAAAGCGTTTTTGATCTTCTGACCGACTTCGTAGACGGACATGTTGCTGCCTTCCTGGGTGACCTGGGTGGTCATGACAACGGTCTTGCCCATGGAGATCCATTTTTCGATGGAGCTGTAGAAGTCGCCGGATTCATAGGATGGAAGTCCGCCGACACCGAAGGACTCGATGACGACAGCGTCATAGTGCTCCGCCATATAGTCGAGCAGGCTGGAATCCATGGACGGAATCAGCTTTAAGAGGCTGACCTGGCTGTCCATCTCGTGGTAGAAGCGGACGCTCTCGCGGTCCTGCCACTTGTCGTCGATGTAGTATAAAATATGCTCGTCCTGGATCACGGCGAGGTACGGGAAGTTGATGCTGGAGAAGGCGTTGTAGCTCTTGCTGCGCTCCTTCTTTCCGCGGGTTCCTGCAATGACTTTTCCGTCGAAGACGATGGTCACGCCGTGGGCGCGCTCGGAGGCGGCAAAGCGCAGGCTGTCGAGAAGGTTCGTTCTCGCGTCTGTCACGTCAAGGTCGATGGGCTTCTGGGCGCCGGTGATGACGATGGGCTTGCTGGAGTGCTGGACGAGGTAGGACATGGCGGCGGCCGTGTAGGCCATCGTATCAGTTCCATGGCAGATCACGAAGCCGTCGTAGTCGTCATAGTTCTCCTCCAGAACCTGGGCAAGCTTCAGCCAGTGTTTCGGGTGCATGTTCGTGCTGTCGATGTTTAAGACCTGTACCGTCTCCACCTCGCAGAATTTTTTCGCGTCCGGTACATAGGACAGCAGTTCGTCGCCGGTAAGAAGCGGTGTTAAGCCGTTTTCCCCTCTCTTGCAGGCGATGGTTCCTCCCGTTCCAAGCAGCAGAAGGTGTTTCATGGTATTATAATCCCCTTTCGTTTGCAATCATCTCACATATGGTTTATAGTATAACACAGGAGGATTCAGAAAGTAAAGGCGGCGGATGGTTTGGAGAGGAAAGAATCATCCGGGAAAGGAGAGAGATGACGAATATACCGAAAGATCCGATCATGCTGTTAAGCTACATCAACACGCAGCTGCGGGACAACTACCCGGACATGGACGAGCTGTGCAGAACGCTTTGTCTTGAACGGAAAGATGTGGATGAGAAACTCGCGTCGATCGATTATGAGTACGATCCGGAAAAAAATCAGTATGTATAGAGTGAACGTCTGATCCTGACTTTCAAGGGCATGAGCAGCGGAAAAATAAAAGTGGAAAAAAGCACCGTGGAAAAGGCTGCATAGCGGATCGGAGAATCACAGATACTGGTTTCATGAACAGATGGAATCAGAAAAACAAAAATAAGAAAATTGCAGTGAGAAAAAAATCCGGCGGCAGATGGAAAACGTGGGTCAGAAATTTCATGCTCTGCGGTCTGACGGGATGGGGACTTGAGATCCTTTTGACCTCCGTGGAAGCCTTCGCTGCGGGAGACATGAAATTCATGGGAAAGACATCGATATACATGTTCCTGATATATGGAATGGGGATCCTTTTGGGTCCCATCGGGAAATGGGTGGACAGATGGATCGGAGACCGGGGGCGGATCGCGGTAAAAGACAGGATCTTCCGCCATGGGATCCTGGATATGGTCCTGATCTTTTTCGCAGAGTACCTCACGGGAACATTCTTAAAAAGCATGGGGATATGTCCGTGGGATTACACCGGGCGGATGCTGAGCGTCGACGGCGTGATCCGGATGGATTTCGCCCCGTTCTGGTTTATGACAGGACTTCTCTTTGAGTATCTGACGGGAGGAAAAGAGGGGATCTTTTCCGGAAATCCGGCAGCAGGAAGGACCGCAGTTTAGACAGATTTTAGATGGATTCGATGTGCATTTGAGTTGCAAATAAGAGGTTTATTTAA
This sequence comes from uncultured Eubacteriales bacterium, assembly GCA_963622995.1. GTDB lineage: Bacteria > Bacillota > Clostridia > Lachnospirales > Lachnospiraceae > Pilosibacter. The sequence continues at coordinate 21,164 of CAVFLH010000030.1, forward strand.
TATAATATAACTTATGGACCTCACTACTGTAACTCTTTAAAG
>CAVFLH010000031.1:0-7336 GCA_963622995.1 uncultured Eubacteriales bacterium
ATACCGAATATTACTCATACTGTGAAATCATATAGTAAAGCTGCCTGCCCTTGTAAATTTTTCCCTACCATGATATCATAGATTTATTGCCCGGAAAATAAGGAAAGTTCGAATTTCAGCAATTCTGAGAAAATTTCAGGAGAGAAATGAAAACTTCAGGGGAGGTCCGGGAAGAAATGAGAAGGGATATTTATCATGGGGAAAAACAGAGATGGATTTAAGAGCCGTACCGGTTTTGTACTGGCCTGTATTGGGTCTGCGGTCGGCATGGGAAACATATGGAGATTCCCGTATATGGTGTCAGACTGGGGCGGAATGACGTTCTTGCTGCCGTATGTTCTGTTCGTGGTTCTGATCGCGTCAACGGGAGTGATCGAGGAGATGGCACTGGGCCGCGCAGCTAAGAGCGGACCTATCAAGGCATTTGGAAAATGTACGGAGATCCGCACTGGAAATAAGCGGACCGGCGAGGTGATCGGTGTGCTCCCGGTTCTCGGCTCGCTGGCGCTGGCGATCGGATACACGGTAGTTGTTGGATGGATCTTTAAGTATGCGTTCCTGGCGGTCACAGGCGGCCTATTCCAGCTGGGACAGGATATGGACGCCATCGGCGGTCTCTTCGGCGGCACGGCATCAGCGTTCGGAAACAACCTGTGGCAGGTGATCGCTATGGTCGTGACAGCTGTGATCATGGCGTATGGAATTGCGGGCGGAATCGAGAAGGCAAATAAGGTCATGATGCCGCTGTTATTCGTACTGTTTCTGGGACTTGGCGCTTATATTTTCACGCTGCCGGGTTCTGAACATGGATACCGGTATATTTTTACATTGAATCCACAGGGGCTTTTAAATCCGAGATTATGGATCTACGCCTTTGGACAGGCATTCTTCTCACTGTCCATCGCGGGAAACGGAACAGTCATCTACGGTTCCTATCTGAGCGATGAGGAAAACGTGGTGAGCTCCGCGAGAAATGTGGCGTTTTTTGACACGCTGGCGGCGCTTCTTGCAGCTCTCGTGATCATTCCAGGCATGGCGGCTGGCGGAGCAGAGCTTTCTTCCGGCGGACCGGGACTCATGTTTATCTATCTGTTGAACGTATTTAACGGAATGCCAGGCGGACGGATCGTGGAACTGGTATTTTATATCTGCGTCCTGTTCGCAGGATTGAGCTCCCTTGTAAACCTCTACGAGGCACCGGTGGAGATGATGCAGGAGCGGTTCGGATTAAAGAGAAGGAACGCGGTGATCGTGATCGCCGGATTTGGCGGTGCGGTTGCGCTCATGATCCAGGGAATCGTCTCCGGCTGGATGGACGCGGTTTCCATCTATATCTGCCCGCTTGGAGCGATGCTGGCGGCGATCATGTTCTTCTGGGTTGCTGGGGAGGACTTTGCGCTTACTGCGGTCAATAAGGGGACGGAAAAACCGATTGGAAGCTGGTTTATCCCGCTTGGAAAATATGTGCTGGTTCCAGCTGCGTTTATCGCTCTTGTGGCGGGGGCGCTGCTCGGGGGAATTGGCTAAAATATAAAAAGTCACTGCTTTATAAGATGAAAGACGATACCAATAAGGAATCTTCCACTCCTGAAGCAGTGACTTTTTGTATGTATTAGAAAATTCTGAGGAATTCCCTGGCATACACGTGCCTACGGTATATACTCACATAAAGATGGAGCTTGTCGTAAATGGAGGCACCTGACGCGAGAATGTGTCAAGACACATTCTTTTTCTAAATAAAATTATTTATTTAGAAGCACCAGCGATAATGGAGATCTCCACCGGTGCATTGCCCGGAAGAGACGCGACGCCGACGGCTGCGCGGCTTCCGACACCGGCATCACCGAGAACTTCGCAGAAGTATTCGGATGCGAAATCGGCGAGCTTTGACTGCTTTGTGAAATCGGCTTCCGCGTTTACATACACGGTGATCTGCATGATCTGGGCGATGTGCTCGTCCTCCGCCAGTTTGTTTTTTGCGGCTGTGAGGGCATTTTTAGCTGCCTGGACAGCTGCTTCTTTGTATTCTTCGAGATCTGTCTCAGCGGTGATCTTACCTGTTTTGATCAGAACACCGTTGTTTCTCGATGTCATTCCTGCGGTGAAAATAATATCGCCGAACCGGGTCGCCGGTACGTATTTTCCCTGTGGAATTGGATTTGCTTCTTTTGTCATAGTTGTGACCTCCCTCAATATACATTTTTGAATAACAATCAAGTTTTCTTCTGAGTTCATTATATCAGACCTGCAGCTCACAGTACAGGATATTTCTGCCTATGCGCGGTAAATGTCGACCATCTTACAGATCCGCTTTACGGCATCGACAGCTTTGTCATGATCCTGTGAGAAATTCATGCGGATAAAATCGCTGTACTGTTTTCCAAACTCGGTACCAGGCGTCACAGTGACACTTGCCTGTGCGCGGCAGAGTTTTGTGAACTGGAAGATATCGACTTTTAATTTCGGCAGCTGCATGAAGATATAGCTTCCGCCTTCTGTCGGGCGGGCCCAGCATCCAGGGCATGATCTGATAACTTCAAGAATGTCATCGCGGATCTGTCTGTGGTCAGCGATTCGTTTTTCCATCCAGCCGTCCGGCTCGGAGAACCATCTGTAGAATGCGGCCTGGTTGTAGCCTGCGCAGCGTAAGGAAACCACCGCCTGGAGTTTTTCCATGCGGGTGATGATTTCCGGGGTACCGTAGCCGACGCCGAGGCGGAAACCGCTTAAGGATTCTGTCTTGGACGGTCCCATGATCGTGATGAGTTTATCCGGCTTCTCCGGGAGTGCGCGCATATGGGTGTAAATGAAATCTTTTTCCAGGATCTGGCGGCTGTAGAGTTCGTCAGCGAGGATCGCAACATCGTACTTCTTTGCGAGGCGGGCGATCTCAGAGACTTCTTCTTTGGAGAAGACAGCGCCGGTGGGGTTGTTCGGGTTGGAGTAGAGGAAGAGCTTTACACCGTTTTTGAAAGCTTCTTCCAGCTCTTTTAAGTCGATGCCGGATGTATGGGGAGCGGCGTCCTTCCAGTTCATATGGATCGGAACCAGCTCGCCCTCGAAGAATTCAACGAGTTTACGGTTGTCGAAATAATCCGGCTCAACGATAGCGACCTTGTCTCCTCTGCCGACTAAGGAACCCATTGCCAGGAAAAGGGCACCCTGTGTACCTGGGGTCAGGATGATCTCTGTCTTCGGATTTACCGGAGCGCCGCTGTACTCGGCAAGCTTCTCAGCGAGATATTCACGGATCGCACCTTTGCCGCGGTATTCTGTGTATGCCTGGTAGGTACCGTCTACACAGTAGTGTTTTACGAAAGTCTCAAGGCTGCCCGGAATCGGCTGGTGGGCGTTAACATCGCCGTGGGAGAAGTCAACGGCCGGTCCCTCGAGTTTGTTTCCGATCATCGGGAGTTTTTCCGCTTCCTGAAGTCCCTCCTGCCCGGGGGCATTGTCAGTGCCAAGTCTGGCGAATTTTTCTGCTAAATAATCCATAAATACCTCTCCTTTCGATCCTCATTTCTTTATATCTATACAGTAACACGAAATGGAAATATTGTAAAACAAATCAGTCAGATATGCCATATATGCGGACCAGCTGTTTAAAGTGAGGTGTGAGCGGTAACGTTAGGGGACATTGTTGAAATACATGAAAGGTCGGCGGAGATGGTCAGTTTGAGAACATCTCTGCCGCCAGTTCTGCGAATTCTTCCATGGCTTTCGACACATAGCGCTTTTTCTTCCACATGACGGCCACCTTGCGGCTCACGTCATCGGAGTCGAGTTTGTAGAAGACGACGGGCTCATCATGGTCGGACATGCGGACGACGGTGTCGGAGAGGAGTGTGACGCCGAGACCGGCGCCGCAGGAGCGGTAGGCAGTGGCGAGATGGTCAAGCTGCAGGCGGATATTTGGGGTAAAACCGCTCTGGGCGCAGAGCTTCAGGACCCGCTCATGGGCGATGGTCTCCGGGCGGAGCAGCAGGAACGGGGCTTTCGCGAAGGCGGAGAGGGAGACGGAGGGCGTCGACGGGGCTAAATGAGCGCCGCGGCAGATCTCTTCGGCGGTCAGGGCCGCCGGCAGCAGGTCTTTTTTGATCCCCATGGAGGAAAAAAGCTTTGGGTCACTGGGAACAGCTAAAAGAAAGTGGTCCTCGAAGAGGCGGATCGACTCGAATGTGTCGCCCTGTTGGTCCACGGGATCCACAAGAATGTCCAGCGCCTCATTTGCGAGGCGCTTTTGTAATTCCAGGGACGGTGCTTCCTGAACATCCAGGGAGATTCCGGGGTAGCGGCGGCTGTACTCGGCGATGACCGGGAGGACGATGCTGGAGAGGAAGAAGCTGGACGCGCCGACCTTTAGGGCACCGGTTTTGAGATTTGAGAGGTCGTTACAGTAGATCTTTAAGCTGTCCTCAATGCGGCGGCAGTTTCCCGGGGATGATGAAGGAGCGCAGGCTGTGCAAAAAGGGGAGCAGGAAATGAGTTACTTAAAAATATTGCTTATCATCTGCCCGATCTTCTTTGTATCGGCCATCAAGTATTTCAGAAAGAATATGGTCGACCTGAAGATCGCCCTGATCTCGGCCATCACGGCGATGACGGGCGCATGGATCGGAACGAAGATCATTTTTCTTCTTCCGGAGGAGAGCATCCAGAAAGCTATCACGGTGGCACTTCCGGTGATCGCTCTCATCATGGTTCTAAGAAAGACGGACGCGAGAAATGTGATCATGAGAAGTGAGATCTCAAAAAAGACAGTCGTTCAAGCCTTGATCGTCGGCATGATCATGGGATTCTACAACAGCCTTTTCGGGCCGGGAATCGGTACCGTGGCGATCATCGCTTTCACGATGATCATGCACTATGACGCGAGATGTGCTTCCGGAAACGGAAAGGTGCTCATCGTTCTCACAAATGCCATCGCACTTGTGAGCTATGTAAGGACAGGAAATGTCGCTTATGAGATCGCGTGCCCGGCAGCGCTCTGTGCCATCGCCGGAAACCTTGTGGGTGTCAACCTGGCGATCAAGAAAGGTGAGAAGATCATCAAACCGGTAATGTTAATCGTTGTTATTCTCACAGTGATCAAGTTCGCATGGCAGAATAACCTGTGGGGCTAGGATCACAAAATTAAATATTATTTACCTATTTTTGTTTACCCATAAAAAGAGCTGGTCTTGCTGTGAACCAGCTCTTCTTATGGGATTTTTTACGGAAAACTGGGGAAAAAGGCGGTGCTGCGAATCGTTCTCGGGGTTGTTTTTAGGGCGGGAATGAGATAAGATAATAGTGTGCGCAAAGAAATTGTATGGATGGCAGTTAAGAATAGGAAGCCGCTGAGAAGATTTCTGTACGCATTAGAATTTCGAGAAAGAAGTGGCAGAAATCATGTATGACGAGTTAACACAGAATGATATAAAGAAGATGGAAGAGGAGATCGAGTACCGGAAACTGGTAGTCCGGAAAGAGGCCATCGAGGCGGTCAAAGAGGCGAGAGCCCAGGGTGACTTAAGCGAAAATTTTGAATATTATGCAGCGAAAAAGGACAAGAACAAGAACGAGAGCCGGATACGCTATCTGGAGAGAATGATCCGGACGGCGAAGGTGGTCTCCGATGAGTCGAAGGATGACGAGGTCGGACTCTACAATACGGTCGATGTGTATTTTGAGGATGACGATGAGACGGAGACTTATAAGATCGTGACGACGATCCGCGGAAACTCCCTGAAGGGACTGATCAGTTCTGAGTCACCGCTTGGAAAAGCCCTTTTGGGACATAAGGTCGGCGACCGGGTGCATGTTCAGGTGAACGATAAGGCGGGATATGATGTTGTTATCAAACGGCTGGAGAAGACGGTGGATGACGGAAGTGATGCACTCCGCAGTTTCTAAAGAAGACAGAGAGGTTGAGTATGAAAGATTTTAAAGTGGTGGGGTTTCCGCTGCCGTTGTATTTTCTGATCCTTGCATTGACTGTGGCCTGTATGGTTACAGGAAGCATCCCGAAGAGCCTGGTTCCGGCGTTTCTGGTGCTGATGGTGTTTGGGGAAGGTCTGAATGCCATCGGAAACAACGTGCCGGTGGTGAAGACGTATCTTGGCGGTTCCGTGATCTGTATTCTCGGCTCCGCGGTGCTCACAGCCAGCGGGTTGATTCCGGAGCAGACCATTGAGACGATGGATTATTTTGTCAATGACAGCGGTTTTCTGATCTTTTATATCGCGGCGTTGATCTGCGGCAGCCTCTTTAATATCGACCGGAATCTTTTACTTCGGGCGACGGTGAAGCTTTTGCCGGTGGCGGTGATCTCGTTATCCATGGGAATTATCCTCTCCGGAATCATGGGAATCGTCCTCGGGGAAGGCTTCTGGGGTGGAATCCTCTATATCGGAGTTCCGATGACAAGCGGAGGCATGACGGCGGGCACGGTTCCGCTTTCTGCCATGTACTCCCAGGCGCTGGGCGTCGAGGCGGCGGATGTCCTCACGAAGATGGCCCCGGCTACGGTGCTCGGAAACTGTGTGGCGATCATTTTTGGTGGCCTTTTAAATAACTTTGGCAAAAAGCACCCGGAGACAACGGGAAACGGTATGCTTGTGAACGACGGAAAGCCGGTAAAAAAGACTCCGCCGATGAAGCCGACATTTGCATCTTTATGCACTGGAATGATTATCGCCTTCGCGTTCTATCAGCTGGGCGCGATCTTACATAAGTTTGTGCCGGTGATCCCGACTTATGCCTGGATGATCATCGCGGTGGTGCTCGTGAAGGGTACTGGAATCATGTCCGAGGAGCTGGAGGACGCGGCGAGAGAGTGGGGACAGTTCGCAATCAAGAGCTGGACCGCGGCGGCTCTGGCTGGAATCGGATTTACGCTGATCGATCTCAACACGATCTTAAAGACGCTGACACCGCTTTATCTCATCACGGTTGTCCTGATCGTCGGCGTGATCACGCTGACGGCGGCGGTGCTTGGAAAACTTGTGGGGTTTTTCCCGCTGGAGTCCGCCATCGCGGCGGGCATGTGCACAACGAATATGGGCGGTTCCGGAAATGTAGCGGTTCTCAGCAGCGCGCACAGGATGGAGCTTCTGCCGTTCGCACAGATCGTTACGAGGTCCTGCGGGGCGCTGATGTTGACACTAGGGGGAATTCTAGTACAGATATTCGGATAAGGAAAGTATGAAAAACATACTGTCAGGTGAGAGAAAAATAGAAAATAGCTACTGGAAAATTTGTAGGTGAGAGATGAGTAAGAAAAATCCTGCTTATAAAAAATTCAATGAAATAATAATAGAAATAAAAAGAAAATAGAGATAAAAAGAAAACGGAA
>CAVFLH010000031.1:7377-21009 GCA_963622995.1 uncultured Eubacteriales bacterium
AAAGAAAACTGCTGAAAAATGATTTCCGTTTTTATTATGCAAATAGCGGACAAAATTGAGATTTGAACCAGCCACTGCAGTTCAGCTTTCAGGTGCCCGACAAGACCGATTCTTATAATTTAATGTATGTAACAGTGCATATTTATGAGCAGATCACCCATGCATATATTTGTCGACCCACTTCTTCAGATCCGCGAAGTCTTCCTCATTCGGATGGGAGAGTCCCTCTTCGTAAGCGTTCATGAGGAGCTTCATGGTCTCATTCTCCGGCTCTTTTGCGAGGAATCCGGCGAATTTCTCTTTGACTTCCGGTTTCATTTTGCCCTGGCAGATAAAGCCGTCGAGGACGGTGTTGTTGACCGGGATATTTGACTCGGCACTCTTTAAGATCAGTTTTTTGTACTCCGGGTCCACATATCCGGCAGTTCCGAAGAGGACGATATTTGTGTTGTGGAGACTCTTTAAGAATACGCGGGTGCTGTCATCGCAGCTCTCTTTATCGGTCCAGAAGCCAACGAGGATCAGGTCAGCGCCCAGTTCCTGGGAGAAGTGGCTTGTGTCGCCAAAATAAACACAGTTGTCTGTTGGAAGCATATCGTGAAGTTTATCCGCCAGAGCGGCAGTGTTTCCAGTCATGCTGGAATAAACGATGGCATATGTCATGTAGTGTCCTCCTTGTGATGATTAGTATAAGAATCCGGCAGGGCACGCCGCAAGAGAAAAGAGTATCTGGAGCGGTGTGGAGTGCCGGATATATTCTGATGTTTAATTCAGTGCCGCAACGATTGCGTCAGCCAGCGCGTCAAGCTCCGCACCCTGGTCTTCCTTCAGGGCGGACTTCACGGTAACGCCCGTCTCAAGCACATTCATATTCTTGAGTGTTCCGAGAATATCCCCCATCTGCTTCGATGCGGTAGCTGCCCATGTACCGTTCTGGATGAAGGCGACGGTGCGGTTCGTGAGACCGTGGGCGGCGATCTGGTGAAGGAGATTGTCCATGTTGCAGAAAATTCCGCCGTTGTAAGTGATGGACGCGAACACGAGGGCAGAAGTGCGGAAAGCGTCGGCGATCATGTAGGACGGGTGGGTCTTCGACACGTCGTAGATGGAGATATGGCGGATGCCTCGGTCGGCGAGCTTTCCTGCGAGGATCTCAGCTGCTTTCTCCGTGTGGCCATAAACGGAACCGTAGGAGATCATCACAGTCTTCTCCTCCGGCGTATAGGAGCTCCATTTCATATATTTATCTAAGAGCCAGCCTAAGTCTTCTCTCCAGATCACGCTGTGGAGCGGGCAGATCATCTTGATCTCGAGGCCAGCGGCCTTCTTTAAAAGCCCCTGCACGGACATTCCGAACTTTCCGACGATATTTGTGTAATACCGTCTCGCCTCGGCGAGCCAAGCGCCCTTGTAGTCGATCTCATCGGCGTAGATATTTCCGTCGATGGCGCCGAAGGAACCGAAGGCGTCGGCGGAGAACAGGATCTTTTCAGTCTTTTCATAGGTGACCATAACTTCCGGCCAGTGTACCATTGGAGCCATTACGAAGGTCAGTTCGTGGGAACCTAAGGAGAGTGTATCCCCTTTCTTTACCGGAACCGCGTGGCTGTCCACGTCAAAATCGAAGAACTGTTTCATCATTCCAACAGCCTTCGCGGTGCACACGATCTTCGCGTCCGGGTAGGCGGCGATCACGTCAGCGATGGAAGCACAGTGGTCCGGCTCCATATGGTTTACGATCAGGTAGTCGAGGGGGCGGCCGTTTAAGGCAGCAGCCACATTTTCCATAAAGTCGTGGGTGAAAGATGCGTCCACAGTATCGAAGAGGGCTGTCTTCTCATCCACCAGAACGTAAGAGTTGTAGGACATTCCTGTAGGAACCGGATAGACATTCTCAAACAGGGCGATGCGGCGGTCGTTGACACCGACCCAGTAGAGGGAATCCGTAAGTTTCCTTATATTATTCATTTTTAGAAACCTCCTGATATAAATATTACTGCGGCTGTCACTAAAATCTGTCAGCATGACTCAAAGTGCGCCATATTTAAAAAGGAAAAGAAAAGCTTTCCATTAAATAAGAACGAAGTCCGGGCAAATGCCGGAAATGTGCTGACATCTGAAACAGTCACAAAAGGTCGAAAAATAAAATCTTTTAGATCTGTACACTATTATTGCCTGTGAACTTTCAGAATATAAAAACAAATTCAGATAAGACACAAATATAGGGACAGATATACTATCATTTTAAATGGAAAGCCCCCGGAAAGCAAGTAAAACCCCAATGTGAATTCTTAAAAAATTATAAAATACCAGTTGACAAGTATGGAGTGAAGTCATATAATTCACTTGAAATTGATATTCGTTATCAATACAACTGTCCCCAAAAATGGTTTGGTAAGAGGTGATTCAAATGCTTACAGATGCAATTGTTTTACTGTTGGTTGCCATGGCCGTGATCGGTGTGATAAAGAGTATTCGGAAACAAAAGAAGAGCGGTTCCTGCGGAGGATGCTGCGGTTCCTGTTCCGGATGCAGCGGATGCGGCAGTGTCCATTACGATACAACTCCGAAAGCACATAAAGGATGAGCGGCTGGAGCTGGTAAAAAGGAGGAAACGAAATGCCATTGACATTTTTACGTGCTGGTCAGTCAAGTACGATCCAGCGTGTCGGCGGAGCGGAGGATACAAAGAGATTCCTTGCAAACCTTGGCTTCGTGGACGGTGCAGCAGTGACAGTAATCTCCGAGCTTAACGGAAACCTGATCGTCAATATCAAGGATTCCAGAGTAGCGATCAACAAGGAGATGGCAAAGCACGTTATGGTGCAGTAGCCAAAAGAAAAATGATGAAAGTTCAAGTGGGATTTTTCCCACTTTGCTTTTTCCCTACGGTTAGCATGTACTAATTAGCATACACTAATCAGAATTTTTTGGAAATATTTCACAAAAGATGAGGGGAATGGATCCAGACTGCAAAAGCGGTCTATGAGGATAGAAAGGAGAAGACATGACATTACGTGAAGTTCCGGTACATACAACTGTTAAAGTTGTAAAGATCAACGGAGAGGGCGCATTCCGCCGCAGAATCATGGACATGGGCATCACCAAAAACAGCGAGATCTACGTTCGTAAAGTAGCACCGCTTGGCGATCCGGTCGAGATCACTGTCCGTGGATATGAACTGTCTTTGAGAAGAGATGACGCAGAAAGTGTCGAAGTCGTTACAGTTTAATAATATCGGTAACGGTTACATAAGATCACAAGTACTGTAAAAAAGTAGGAGGATGAAAAATGGCTATCAAAATCGCATTAGCCGGCAACCCGAACTGTGGTAAGACGACCATGTTCAATGCCCTCACAGGCGCGAACCAGTACGTCGGAAACTGGCCGGGTGTAACTGTAGAGAAAAAAGAAGGTAAATTAAAATCTGCTAAGAGCGGTGAAGAGATCATCATCACCGACCTTCCGGGTGTTTACTCCCTTTCCCCGTACACACTGGAGGAAGTAGTAAGCCGTGATTACCTCGTTCATGAGAAACCGCAGGCGATCATCAACCTGGTAGATGCAACAAACATCGAGAGAAACTTATACCTGACAACTCAGGTCCTCGAGATCGGTATTCCGGTCGTTATCGCATTAAACATGGCTGACCTGCTTGCAAAGAGCGGAGACAAGATCGATGTCAAGAAGCTTTCCGAGACCTTCGGATGTGAAGTTGTTGAGACTTCCGCATTAAAGGGAACAGGTCTTAAGGAAGTTGTTGACAGAGCGATCGAGGCAGCTAAGAAGAAAGAATGGAAGAACCCGGCTGGCATTTTCTCCGCAAGCGTTGAGAACGCGATCGCGAAGGTTGAGGAAGCCGTTGGTGACGCTGTAGACGCAGACCAGAAGAGATGGTTCGCAATCAAGCTTCTTGAGAAAGACAGCAAGGTTATCGAGCAGTTACATCTTCCGGCATCCGCTATGGCAGCTGTTAACACAGAAGTTACCCGTCTTGAGAAAGAGATGGATGACGATACAGAGAGTATCATCACAGACGAGCGCTATACATACATCGGAAGCGTTATCGAGAAGGCCGTTAAGAAATCCGGCAAGACACTCTCCACATCCGATAAGATCGATAAGATCGTTACAAACCGTATTTTAGGTATCCCGATCTTCGCAGCAGTTATGTGGTTCGTTTACTACATCTGCGTAAGTACACTTGGTACAATGGGTACTGACTGGGCAAATGATACATTCGGCGGCGGCATTCAGGAATGGGCAGGCGCAGCACTTGCAGCAGCGGGCGCGAGCGACTTCATCCAGAGCCTTGTTGTAGATGGTATCCTCGGCGGTCTCTTCGCTGTATTCGGATTCCTTCCGCAGATGGCACTCTTATTCTTAATGCTTTCCATCCTTGAGGACTGCGGATACATGGTACGTATCGCATTCGTCATGGATCGTGTATTCCGTCACTTCGGACTTTCCGGTAAGAGCTTCATTCCGCTTCTTATCGCATCCGGCTGTGGTATCCCGGGTATCATGGCATCTAAGACCATTGAGAATGATAACGACAGACGTCTTACAATTATGACGGCTACATTCATTCCGTGTGGCGCGAAACTTCCGGTTATCGCTCTTTTAGGCGGTATCATGGTTGGTTGGACATCCGGAGATTACTCCGATGCTGGAAACACAGCATTCTTAATGTACGCATTAGGTATCGTTTGTGTCCTTGTTGCAGCAATTATGTTAAAGAAGACAAAACCGTTCTCCGGCGAGGCAGCTCCGTTCGTTATGGAGTTACCGGCATACCACATCCCGTCTGCTAAGACAGTTCTTATGCACACATGGGAGCGTCTGTGGGGCTTCATTAAGAAAGCCGGAACGATCCTGTTCCTTGCCTGCGTAATCATGTGGATCCTCTCCACATTCGGTTTCGAGGATGGCGCATTCGGTATGGTAGAAGACACAGAGAACTGCTTAATGGCAATCCTCGGAAGCGCTCTTGCCTGGATCTTCACTCCTCTTGGATGGGGCAAATGGCAGTGCGTTGCAGCAGCAATCTCCGGATTCTCTGCAAAAGAGGGTATCGTTTCCACAATGGGTGTCCTTGCAAATGTCAGCGAGGATCTCTCCGAGGAGACAGACGTTGTTGCAGCCGCAATCAGAGACTGGTTCCCGACAATGGCAGCAGCATTCTCCTTCCTTGTATTCAACCTTCTGAACTCTCCGTGTCTGGCAGCTATTTCTACAATGGCTCAGCAGATGCAGTCCAGAAAGTGGTTCTGGTTCGCAATCATCTTCCAGAACGTATTCGCTTACTGCGTAGCACTTATGTTCTACCAGTTCGGCCTTCTTATGGAAGGCGGTTCCTTCGGAATCGGTACAGTAGCAGCAGTTATCGTTCTTCTTGCATTCCTTTATATGCTGTTCCGTCCGGATCCATATAAGAACCAGAAGAAGGAATCCCGCCGCTCTGTAGCAGCTTAATAGGCAGCATTATACTTCATTATTCCATAGAAACTCTATAAAAGATCCAGGTCAGAGGCGGACTTCGCTTTATGGGCTGGATCTTTTCGTATTACTGTGCATCCGAAGGCAGCTGCAGACGGCAGGTTCTGTCAGAATACAGAAAAGCACGCCAAAAGACCGCATTCTGCAGGCAGAGGCAGATCAAAGGAGGCATCATAATGGGAAATATTGCACTTGGAATACTGATCCCCTTTGCGGGGACCACACTTGGGTCGGCCAGCGTTTACTTTATGAAGAATGGGATCCGTGAGAATGTGGAGAAGGCGCTTTTGGGCTTCGCCTCCGGGGTCATGGTGGCGGCTTCCGTATGGTCCTTGCTGATCCCGTCCATGAATCTCTCGGCCGGTATGGGTCGGCTGGCGTTCATACCGGCGGTGGTGGGATTTCTTATCGGAATGGCGTTTCTGCTGTTCTTAGACCGGCATGTGCCCCACCTTCACATCGGCTGTGACGAGCCGGAGGGACCGTCCAGCACTTTAAAGAAGACGACGATGCTGGTACTGGCGGTGACACTCCACAATATTCCGGAGGGAATGGCCGTCGGCGTTATGTTCGCGGGTATGCTCACGGAGAACAGCGGTATCACCATGGCGGGGGCCTTCGCCCTGTCCATCGGTATCGCGATCCAGAACTTCCCGGAGGGCGCGATCATCTCGCTGCCGCTGAGGGGTGAGGGAATGGGAAAGACCAGAGCCTTTATCATGGGCTCCCTCTCAGGCGCTGTGGAGCCCGTTGCGGCGGTTATCACGGTGCTTCTGTATCAGGTGATCGCTCCGATCTTACCGTACCTTCTCGCCTTCGCAGCGGGGGCTATGATGTATGTGGTCGTTGAGGAATTGATCCCGGAAACGGCGGAGGGAGAGCACTCGAATATCGGAACCATCGGGTTCGCGGTGGGATTTGCGCTGATGATGATGCTCGATGTGGCGCTTGGGTGACATCAGCGCTGTCCGGTGGAAAAAAGACAGATAGATAAAAAGAAAGGTGGATATCCAGAGCGAAACGATAGAACTCTGAGATATCCACTTTCTTTTCGTATAGAAATAATGCTTTATTGAATTCTGACAATCAAATTATCAAAATCACATCTATTATCGAGAATGTTTATTTAATTAGAACCTTTTCCATGTCCCACGATAGAACAGCAGCAGTAACGGGAACAGCTCCAGACGTCCAGCCAGCATATCAAATGTGAGAACCAGCTTGGAGAAGTTGGAGAACAGCCCGAAGTTCTGGGTCGGGCCTACAAGTTCGAGACCTGGACCGATATTGTTTAACGTTGCCGCAACAGCGGTAAAGTTCGTCACAAGGTCCAGGTTGTCCACACCGATGAGCAGCGTGGAGATCGCGAAGATCAGGATATACGCGGTGATGAACACGTTGACAGCCCTGAGGACCACATGTTCCACCGGACGTCCCTCAAAGTGGACTTTGCGGATCTGGTTCGGATGGAGGTTCTGGGAAAGCTCCTTCACCAGAGAGCGGAACAGCAGGACAATACGGGACACCTTGATGCCGCCGCCTGTACTTCCCGCGCAGGCGCCGATAAACATCAGAAGCACCAGGATCGTCTTCGGAACCGTGGGCCAGAGGTTAAAGTCTACCGTGGCGAAACCGGTTGTTGTGATAATGGAAGCTACCTGGAACGCCGCATGGTGGAACGCCAGGAAGAGACTTCCAAAGGAATTCCGGATAAAAAATGTGATCACGAGGATCGACGCGGCGATGATCCCGAGATACCATCTCGCCTCCTCACAGCGCAGCGCTTCCTTCGGCTTCTTCATATAGAAGAGGAAGTACACGTTAAAATTAATTCCGAAGAGAATCATAAACACGGTGACGACGCCCTGGAGGTAGGTGGAATAGCTTCCGAAGCTGTCGTTCTTGATTCCGAAACCTCCGGTGCCCGCGGTACCGAAAGCGGTGCAGAGGGAGTCAAACACCGGCATCTGCCCCACAATTAGGAGAATAAACTCCAGAATCGTAAGGAAGAGATAAAGTCCGTAGAGAATCTTTGCGGTGGACTGGACCTTCGGAACCAGTTTTGTGACCGATGGTCCCGGGCTCTCCGCTTTCATAAGGTTCATATGGTAGCCGTTTCCGGTAAGAGGAAGCAGGCAGAGCAGGAACACGAGAACGCCCATGCCGCCGATCCAGTGGGTGAAGCTTCTCCAGAAGAGAATTCCGTGCTGGAGGTCTTCCACAGCCGGAAGAATGCTGGCACCGGTGGTCGTAAAACCGGATACCGTCTCAAACAGGGCATCCACCGGATTCTTGATGGATCCGCTTATGAGAAACGGGATGGAACCCATGATACTCATGACGATCCAGCTTAAGGCAACGGTCACGGAACCTTCCCTCGCATAGAACACCTTATTTTTCGGCTGTTTGCGGACAAGGATCACACCGGGGATCATGCAGAGGACGATGGTGATGAAGAATGCCAGCGCACAGCTTTCATGGTAGATCAGGGAGACTGTCAGGGACGGCACGAGAAGCGCCGCCTCCACGTCCAGAATCCAGCCGATAATATAAAAGATCATCGAATAATTCATGGAATTGCTCCTTTATTTTAAAATATCCCGGATATCGCCGAGGCCGCGGTTTGTGGTAACGACAATGACGGTATCTCCCACCTTGATCATATTCTGACCGCGTGGGGTGAGAATCTGTCCGCTGCGGTTGATGCAGCAGATCAGAAGGTTGTCCTTTAAGTTTAAGTCCATTAACGGCACGTTCGTGACCGCGGATTCCTCTTTGATAGAGAATTCCAGTGCCTCGGCTCTGCCGTCCAGGATCTTATACAGTGTCTCCACGTTGCAGCCGATGGTATTCTGGCGGGCGCGGACATACTGTAAGATATAGTCCGCTGTCAGGTATTTCGGGTAGATAATGCTGTCGATATCGAAGCTGTCGATCACGTCATCGAAGGCGATCTTGTTGACTTTCGCGATGAGCTTAGCGTTGGAATGGAGCTTCGCGTAGAGGGCGAGGAAGATGTTCTCCTCGTCGAGTCCGGTCAGGGCCACCAGGGAATCGGCGTAGGTCAGGCCCTCTTCAAGAAGAAGGTCCCGGTCGCTTCCGTCCCCGTTTATGATATCGGCGCCAGGAATCACTTCGCTCAGGTAATCGCAGCGCTCTTTTCGCTGTTCGATGATCCGGACGCGGAAACCGATCTTTAAAAGGTCCTGGGCCAGATAGTGGGCGATGGTGCCGCCGCCGATGATCAGGGAGTTCTTCACGGACTTTGAGCGGAGACCGATCTTCTCGAAGAATTGGGCTGTGTGCTCCAGGGAACCAACAATGGATAAAATATCCGTATCCTGAAGGACGAAGCTTCCGTTTGGGATCACGACCTCGGATCCGCGCTCAACGGCACAGATCAGGACTTCGCATTTTAACTGTCTCATGATGTCCATGACGGTCTTTCCGCCGAAACCGATCTCCGGCTTTAAGCGGAAGCGGAGCAGCTCGACGCGTCCTTTCGCGAAGGTATCGATCTTGATGGCGGACGGAAATTTCAAGAGCTTTAAGATCTCTCTCGCCGCCGTGAGCTCCGGGTTGATGATCATGGAGAGACCGAGTTTTTCCTGGATGAAACGCGTTTCCTTATTATAAAGAGGATTTCTCACGCGGGCGATGGTATCGCAGTGGCCTGTCTTTTTTGCCATCAGGCAGCAGAGGAGGTTTAATTCGTCCTCGCCGGTGACAGCGATAAAGAGGTCCGCGCTCTCCACGCCGGCTTCCTGCTGGATACTGAAACTGGCGCCGTTTCCAACGATTCCCAGGGCGTCGAACTGGTTGGAAAGATGTTCCACTTTCTGCGGATTCATATCGACCATAACGAGATCGTGGCCCTCGGCGCTCAAGCGCTCCGCAAGGCTCACACCGACTTTTCCGCAGCCGACAATGATGATCTTCATATGTGTTTACCGATCCTTTCAGTTAATTATGCTTCCCAGCGTCCGGAAGCGCCGCACGGGAGTACGAGCCTGGAACTCGTAACCGGGAGTCCGATCTCCTCGGATCTCACGGTTCCGCCGAACTGCGGAACAACGGCTGCTCCCAGCATGTAAGTCAGTACTGCCGGAGCAAGTCCTGTGGTGTAGGAGTTGATCAGGTAGAATAACGGCTTGTCGGAGAGAAGCTTCGCGCAGAGCTTTACGAGCGGGTAGATCGCATCCTCGATCTTCCAGATCTCGCCCTTTGGACCTCTTCCGTAGGACGGCGGGTCCATGATGATCGCGTCATAGTGGTTTCCGCGGCGGATCTCACGCTCTACGAACTTTACGCAGTCATCCACGATCCAGCGGATCGGGGCGTCCTCAAGGCCGCTGGACTTTGCGTTCTCCTTTGCCCATGCGACCATGCCCTTGGAGGCATCCACGTGGGTCACGGAAGCGCCCGCCTTTGCGGCTGCCAGTGTCGCGCCGCCGGTGTAGGCGAAGAGGTTTAAGACCTTGATCGGGCGTCCCGCGTTTCTGATCTTTTCACCGAACCAGTCCCAGTTTGCGGCCTGCTCCGGGAAAAGTCCGGTGTGCTTGAAGCTGAAGGGCTTTAACTGGAAGATCAGGCCTTTGTAGTTGATGCTCCACTGTTCCGGGAGACTGAAGAATTCCCACTCGCCGCCGCCTTTGGAGCTTCTGTGGTAGTGGCCGTTCATCTTTCTCCACTGCGGAGCTTTTTTATCGGTGTCCCAGATGACCTGGGGATCCGGACGGACCAGAATATATTTTCCCCACCGTTCCAGCTTTTCGCCGCCGGAACAGTCGATGACTTCATAGTCCTTCCATCCATCTGCTATCCACATAATTGTATTCCATCTCTTTCTTTAGACTTTTTTGCACGAAAAACAGATCAAGGGCGCAAAACGCCAGTGATATTACCAGTATAATAGATATGCCGGATGCTGTCAAATGGGAGTGAGTGTGGAATGCGAGATGTTGGCGGCAGCAGGGGAGATATGAACAAAAATGAGTCTATGTGTGGCAGGTTTGCGGCAAAACTGTGGTGGGGACTTAAGAGAATTGACAGGTATTTTCTGTTGAATATTCAGGGAGTTACTGGTAAAATAAAATCAGATGTATCGTGAATTGTGAAAATACAGAATAAACACCTGTTTTTGCGGAGGTTTGTGTGTAACTGCTGTATGTGAGATATGGAGCAGCGATGCACCTAACGGATACAGGAAGGAGACGAGACAAGCGATGAAAAAAGGGTTAAGAATACTGGCAGCGGCGGCGGTCCTGACCTTCGGATGCCTGACGATGAACGCGTATGCGGCGGAAGGATGGGCGCTTTCCAATAATAATGTGTGGACTTATCTTGATAAAAACGGAAACCGTGTGACGAACGAGTGGAAAAAGGGCGCGGACAACCTCTGGAGATATTTGAACAGCAGCGGCGAGATGTCGGTGAACAGCTGGGCAGACAACGACTACTATGTAGATTCCAACGGAATCATGGTTTCGAATAAATGGATGCAGCTGGCTTCTCCGTACAGCAGAGACAATGGGACAAAATACTGGTTCTACTTCGGTTCCAGCGGAAAAGTCACAAAGGACAGCTGGAAGAAGATCGACGGAAAGAGCTATCTCTTTGATTCCGACGGAATCATGCAGACTGGATGGTCCGAGGACGGAGACTACTATTTAAGCTCCAGCGGCGCGATGGTTACCGGATGGAAGTACTTAGAGCCGAAGGATGAGGATACAGATCTCTACGGAGCGGAGAGCGATGACGGAAAATACTGGTTCTACTTCTCAGCAAGCGGAAAGAAGAACAGCCCGTCGACGAGCAGCGATGGCGGAGACTACAAGGTAATGAAGATCGACGGCAAATATTACTGCTTCGACGCGGACGGACGGATGCAGACTGGATGGGTGTACTTAGAGGGTGATCCGGAGAATGCAAGTAAGGATACGATCGAAAACTGGAGATATTTTGCGGAGAGCGGGATCCAGAACGCGACTCTCGGAGCGTCCATCTCCGGATGGCTTTCCTTAAATCCGCCGGAACAGCTTCAGGACAACGTGGACGAGCCGGTAGTCTGGTACTATTTTGAGAAGGACGGAACGCCGAAAACAGGTCCGAAGGACGGAAAAGCGTCCACAAGCGACTTTGTCAAGATCAATGGAAAAACATACCTCTTCGACCAGAAGGGAAATCCGGTGAAGGGCTTAAAGAAGGTACAGATCGGCTCGACAGGAGAGTACACTTCCTACTACTTTGACGCGTCTTCCAGAACTTCCGTAAAGGGAAAGATGACGGTCGAGGAAGGCGATGGAAATAAGACGACCTTCTACTTTAATGAGGGAACTTACGCCGGACGAGGTGTAAGCGGTGTAAAGAATGGCTATCTCTATTATATGGGCAAGCTTCAGGAAGCGGACAACTCCAGCCGTTACGCGTTAGTCAGCATCCCGAACGGCAGCGGATACCAGACCTACGTTGTAAATTCTTCCGGACGCATCTCCAAGAATACAACGGTGAAAGACCGCGACGGAAACAAGTTTAAGGTAAATTCCAGCGGAATTTTAACTCAGATCAACGATGAGACGGCAAGCACGACCGAAGAGTACGGAGAGCCGACAGAGCCGGTGTTTGAGAATGACTGATGGGCACTTAGGGTAAAGATAAAGGATTTTTTGAAGGACCAGGGGCAGAGATGCTCCTGGTCTTTTCTGTTAGCTGCCGTGCATCCAGAAAAAACTGTCGGCGCAGGACTCAGCAGGTGCCACTGAAAGAATCTTCCAGCGGCAGGATTTACAGAAGAGAACTTTTACAGATGATGGTTAAATAAAAAGAGGATTCCGATTGCAGAATGGGCAGTAAGGAATCCTCAATTTTTATGCTTTATAAACTGCTGAAGAAATTTTAAGTATGAGACAGGGGAGATTAAATCTCCTTGCCGTTGATCAGCACGTGCCTGATCACGCCTGTCACATCAAACGGGCATCCGTCAACGATGACGACGTCGGCGTCTTTTCCTTCTTCCAAGGAACCGACGCGGTCAGCGACACCGATGTGTTCGGCCGGGTTGATGGTCACGGCGCGGAGAGCGTCATACTCGTCCATGCCTGCCTTGATGGCGAGACCTGCGCAGAGCGGCAGATAGTGGAGCGGAGTCACCGGCGCGTCCGTGATGATGGAGACATGACATCCGGCCTTTGCGAGAATGCCTGGGGTATCCCATGTCTTGTTCTGGAGTTCAAACTTGGATGCGTGTCCGAAGGTCGGGCCGACTGCTAACGGAAGGTCTTCCTTCACAAGCTCGTCCACGATTATATGGCCCTCTGTCACATGTTCCAGGGTCAGGCCGACACCGAATTCCTTCGCGATGCGGATCGCGGTGAAGATATCGTTTGCCTGATGAGCATGGGCCTTTAACGGAATCTCATGATTTAATACCGGGATCAGAGCCTCAGATTTCTGGTCGTATGCCGGAAGCTTCGATACGTCGTCACCGGCAGCCTCGATCTTTGCCTTGTAGAGTTTCGCCTTATTTAACGCCTCACGGATCTTTGCGGCGTTTGTCATACGGCTGGAAATGCCCTGTTTCTGGTAGCAGCGTTTCGGGTTCTCACCGAAGGCACATTTCATGGCGATCGGGAATTTTACGATCATGTTGTCCACGCGGGTTCCCACCGGCTTGATCGCCGCGAAGGTTCCGCCGAGAGCGTTGGAGCTGCCTGGACCAGTCGCAAAGCAGGTAACACCGGCCTTTGCCGCCATCTTCACAGCCGGATCAAAGGGGTTGATGCCGTCGATGGCCTGTACCTGCGGGGTAACCGGGTCGTTCATCTCATTGTAGTCATGCCCCTCATAGCCGATTCCGTAGCCGTCGAGACCAATATGACAGTGTGCCTCAACGAATCCCGGATAGACCTGAAGACCTGTCGCATCGATCACTTCAGCGCCGGAAGCATCGAGGTCCTTGCCGATCTTCACAATCTTTTCGCCGTCGATCAGAATGTCAGCGATAAAAGTCTCCTTGGATACCGCTGTGTGAAGTGTTCCGTTCTTGATACAAATCATGGGAATTCCTCCTTTTTCAAAGCTTTTCTTTATGATACCCGAATTATAGATATGTTTCAAGACTTCTTTATATACAAA